>NZ_DEXU01000017.1:0-96140 GCF_002364295.1 Idiomarina sp. UBA3176 | reverse complement strand
TACCCCGGGTTTAACCCCCAACCTCCCCACCTGATGCAAGAGCATCAGGCTACTACAAAACAACCTTTGGTGATAAAGCGAGGTGAGTTACTTAGTTTCGATGGTATATATTAAATCGCCACCTTGACCTTCAGTGGTTGAGGTGGATTCAAAAAGTAGTCTTTCAGACAGTGTGTAGCGCAGTATGAAAGTAGAGGTTGGTTCTAGTAAGCCAATTCCATACTTAACGTACAGACGAGGAGAGAGGTATTTACCTATATACAAAGAGGTATCATTGACATCACTGGTTTCAGAATCCAAAGCCACTTCATCTAAATCAAAAGTGTCTTTTATGCCTTCAGTTAGAAACTTGGCGCTACGGCCACCAACTAATAGTGCAGCCTGTAGTTCGAGATTATTCGCATCTCCCTGGCTACCCGGCGGCTTTCCGAATAACAGGTACGAGAGGATAGTACTGTCCGGAAGAGGCGGTGTTGAAAAAAGGCTTAATTCAGGTCGGTTTATAGTACCGGTAACTCTGGCTCCTATCGTCTCAGGCGGCCGCTCGTCGATACCGGTTTTTTCAATATTACGGGTAACTCTAAGATTTAGGGATGGAGTATCTAAAGGCCCCCCATTGAAAAGCAAATCACCGCGTTCAATAGCTAATTTTTGTCCGTAAATCTCGTAATTACCGGATACGACCCCAATACTGCCGTTACCTCGTGCAACGGAATCGGGTTGCTGTGTAATTTGGAGTTTCCCTTTTAAGTTACCTGAAAAACCTAGAGCTTCGACGCGAACTTGTTCTCCTAGACTCACTGTTATATCTGTATTAGTAGAAAACAAAGGAGGATCTTTAGACTCATTTTTCAAAGTAACATCAGCTGACTCAGTGACAGCTTGATCTAAATTCACTGGTGTTATTCGAGCTTTAGGTAGATGTAAATCCCCTCTGACGAATACAAGATCTTTCTCAAGCTTTAGGGAGATATCAGGTGATGCAACAAGGAGAAGATCCGGGGTATCTAAAATCAATAGATCTTTACCCTTTATAACGAGGTTTCCGGTTCGTTTAAATGCATTGAGCTCCCCCTCAATAGCGACATCACCATCACCTATTTTGCCGTCTGCATTAACCGTAAATTCGCCAACATTTGCGTCTGCCGTTAGTTTTGCATTGAGCTCAGTAATTAATGTACCACTGGCTAATACAATGATTCTGTCTGCATTAAGGTTAACTTTTCCTGAAGCAGTTGGATCATTTAAATCACCTGCAATATTGAGTTCTGCGCTAGTACTCCCATTGCCGATATCCACTTGCGGTGCAAATAAATTCAGTAACTCTAAACTTTTAGAATTTAATGAAACCTTTCCGGAAAGAGGACTGTCGGGAGCTACTTTTTCGATAGTAAGCTGCCCTGACAGGTTAAAATCGAGTTCGTCAGCTATCGCTGTCATTCCAATATCAATGCCCTCGTCGTCGCGGTTTTTAGCGGTTAAGTTAAGCTGATTTAAAATAACTTTTTCTTCACCAGCCAGTACTTGACTGTTATCCGCGTTAATAGCGCCGTCAAGCTTCCTTAACGTCATATTTTCATAATCGAATGTACCGACAACCTCAGCCGATACCTCTCCAGTTAGCTTGTAAGCGACGTCGGGTAATACAAGAGCTTGCAGTAAATCCAGCGGAATCTCACTGGCATCTGCATCGAAACTTATTAACTTGTCCTGCTGTTCTAACTTAAGGCAGAAGGGATTATCTATCCCTTTGTAATTTAGACAAACTGGCGTTGTATTGAACGTGATGTCCTCATAGTTAAAAACGACCGTGATAGGTTGATTTAAACTAACAGTATTGTAGTCAGGGTGCTTCAGGTTAAATTTATTAAAACCTATTTTAAACTCTGGTTGGTTTAGTTGCCCACTAATATCACCGGTAGCTACAACCTCTCCTTTAACGTCAGAAAGCTCGCTTAAATCTTTAGACGTTACTTGCCAGGTGAGCTTTTTGCCAGGGCTAAGCGCCCCTTCAGCGATAAGTGACTGCGCTCCCCAGCTGGCATTAAACTGGTCAACAAATAAGTAGGGCTCTGACAAACGCAATTTCGCTTCTGCATTGACCGTCCGCTGTTGATATTCACCCGAAATATCCGTAGTTAAAGATAAATTGTCTTTCCAATTGATAGCAGCCTTGCCACTGACAGTTTCATCATTATGAGTAAGTTTCAGGCTTAAGATATTTAGGCTGTCAGACTTAAGTTTAGCTTCAGTAACAAGCTGTAAGTCTTCTTCAAGTACGCCAGACAGTTCGTTACTTAAATTAATTGCAAGCTCATCGAGTTCGCCTTTGGCCTGTAACCGGCCTTCGTGGCTGCTGATACCGTTCGGTTCGTAGGTTATTTTTTCCCAACTTACAGAAGCATCAATTACCGGAGTAGTCGATAGTGATGAAACATTTCCCTGCAAGGTTAGCTGTCCCTGGATATCGCCTCTAGAGTGCACATTGAGTGGTGCGAAGTTTATTATGTTGTCTTGATAGCTAACGGAGCCATCGATATCCATTGTCTGTTGATTAACTGTGACAGCTATGTCGGGCTCGATACTGGCTTGTGTTACTCCACCCTCTCCACGTATATCTCCGGCAAAACTCAATTCAACCTGGTCAGCTCCGACACTTGCCAACCACAGGCTCAGGTTATTCTGCTGCCAATTGCTGTCAAACTGCCAGGTAAGCTCGTTCAGCGGGTTATCGATTTTAGCGGTAACTTCACCGACAAGTCCTTCGGATAGTTCACTATTTGTCGTCAGAGATCGAATGTCGCCAGCTATCTCCGTTTTTACTTTAAGCGAAGGGAAGTCTGGTGAGTGAAAATGGGTGTTATTTTCGAGCTCACTTTTAAAAGGATAAGATAATTTAGTTTTTCCGGAAATCTCGGTGGTTAGGTATTGGTGCTCCAGACGAAACTGTCTGATATTAAGCTGGCCATCAGCGTTAGCTCTGGCTGATGCTTCAATCGTTAGTTCCTGAGAAGGAGTTTCTAAAATAAAAAAACGGCTTTCCTTAACCAGCAAGTTACGCAAGTTGACATCTAAAGGCAGCTCAATTTGAATGTCTTCAACAGAAGCTTCAGAATCCGCGTTTTGACTCGAATTCTGAGCTGCACGAAGACGGATCTCGCCACCAAGGCTTTCTATGTTATCTATTCGAATAACACCGGACAACAAAGCTAGCGGATCCCAGTTTATGATTAGCTTGTTTGGTGTATAGGAAAACGTTTCGCTTTCAAAACGAAAATCTTCAAACTCAAACTCATTCAGCAGAGTTCCATTAAATGCTTTGTACTGGATGTCTACCGATAGATATTTTTGTCCCTGAGTTAGTATCCAGCGGCTGCCAGTTTCACTGCCAACCAGGCTGATAGCCATTAGTGGGACTAAAACAACCAGAACAAGAACTGTAATGGCCAACCAACGATAAATGCTCATAAATCGGGGCCTAAGGTAAAGTGTAGGCGCCAGGGCTTATCTGGCTCATCTATTGCCTGAGCCAAATCCAGACGAACCGAACCAATAGGAGAAATCCAGCGAATTCCGAATCCAACACTTTGTTTCAGCTTTTCATTAGGTTCAATCATGGCATTACCAATATCCGTGAATAAAGCGACACGCCAATTTTCCTTAAAGCGATAATCAATTTCTGCGCTGGCAACAGCCAAATAACGGCCACCTAAAATGGTTCCTGTATCGTCTTCTGGTCCTAATTGCTCATAAGCGTAGCCGCGCACGCTGTTGTCCCCGCCAGCGAAAAAACGTAGCGAAGGAGGCAACTGATTAAAATCATCTATATAGGTAGCGCCGGCTTCGGCTCTGGCAAGAAAACGTATATTGTCTGTAACAGGGACAACGGCTTTAAAGCCAAGTTCCACGCTGGCTAAATCGGCATCAGACAAAACTGCTTCACTTGCTGCTTTTAGTGTTACATCAAAACGAAAGCCTTTGTCGATATTTAACCTTCCATCGGCTGTCACATAGTTCCAACTGGCTTGCGGAATTAAAAACTGACTGGTTCCCGAACTTTCGCCAATTTCGAAGTCATCGCGTTGCCAGTTTAACCCGTACTCGCGTTGCCATTTACCCATTGCAACAACGCTGGATGCGCCAAAGCGATATAGTCGGTTAGTTTGTCCTTCGTTATCTTTATCAGAGGCCTCGGCTCGAATCTGGTAATAATCTGACTGAGGGTTTTGACCCGGAATGATGTAGTTTGCACCAACGCGGCTTTCTACTTCTGATAACTGTGTCATCCCCCTGAGTTGGTGTCCCTGCGTATTGACCCAACGGCGGTTGAGGCTGGCACTAATACGAGCTCCGGTATCGGTTCCGTAACCAACACCGTATTGATACTGGTTTCTGAAGTTAGGCTCGGAGCTGACAGAGATAGGTACTGTGTGCTCTTCGGCATTTCCCCAGTCCGGACTGACCTGAACTTGAGAGAAATATCCGCTGTCACCTAATGCTACTTGTAATTGACTGAGTTCCTGTGTGTTGTAGCCTTCGCCGTGTTCAAAAGGAACAAAGCGATGGAGCAGTTCGTCGTCGAGTATATCCTGTTCGAATGTGACCTGCCCGTACTCGTAGCGTTTCCCGGAATCAAAAATCACTTCTATATCAGCGGTGTTTTCTGCAACATCAATTTCGACATTGTGTTTTATAAAGCGAGCATCGTGATAGCCGCGCTGACTCGCTAATGACAATAACCTGGACTTAACTTGTTCGTAAGTACTATGAATAAAACGTTGTTTTTCTTTGAGGCTATTATTCTCTATTATGTTCTCGAACGCCTCGTCTTCAGCCGCGTCGCCCCGAATTTCCCACATGTTTTTAGCAATTTTTACCGGGTCATTCAGCTCAATTTGGTAGGCAGCTGACCAACCTCCCTCAATGGTTTCTAGTTGAGCATTCACTTCAACCTGATAATATCCATATGGGCGGAGTGCTTTTTTAATGTCGTCAGGTGCTTGTCTATGTAGATACCGGACTCTATAGTCGGCGTAACTTTTGTCTTTATCCAGACGGGCTATTTGTAATAGCGCCATAACATTGGCGTACTCGTCTCCCTCAACACCGGAGACCGCAACTTCAACTGAAGCAAGAGCCAGCCCGTTGAAAAGTATACTAAAACTAAAAAGAATAAATCGAAAGTAACGCATTGAAGTGTTATACCAGACAAAAAGTTAAGACATAATCGCATGCTTTAAGATTTCATGTAAATCATTGGTTCAACCCGGAGACTCTATGGCGATAGAAATTACGACGGCAGAAAAACGATTGTTACAAAGAGTAAGTATTCCACCGCGCCCCGAAACTTTGCTAACTGTGAGTCGTGAAGCCAAAAAAAGTGAACCTGATGTCAACGTTATCGCTGAATCTATTTCGGCTGATATGAGTATAGCCGCCGCTGTTTTACAGGTTGTTAATTCTGCCGCTTACCGCAGAGCAAGAGAGGTCGATTCAATTCAGCAGGCCGTCATGACGCTTGGCTTTCGCCGGGTTTTTCCGATTGTAAGGGCGGTTGCTCTTAAGTCGGCTTTGACATCTGACTATGATCTCAGCGAGTTCTGGCGTTATAACGAGTGGGTTGCCGGGGCCTGTGTGATGATCGCTGAAGCCATCGGACGACCGGAATTGAGAGATCATGCTTATATGCTGGGTCTTTTTCAAAGCTCAGGAATACCGGTTATGTTGGCTGAGTTCGATGATTATGCTGACTTACTAAATGCCGCAGAAAGTACTCCCTGGCAGCAGGTACAAGCTAAAGAGCTAGAGCTTTTCCAGACTTCACACACTACTATCGGTGCGCTGTTGGCACAACAATGGAAGTTGCCGAAAATTGTAGTTGAAGTCATTTATTATTTGTTTGAAGACAGTTCAATTTTCAATCACTCCAGTGAACTTGACAATTTAACCCTCGACTTATTGGGAATACTAAAGATATCGCGATACGCAATTGATTTGAGAACCCGCAGTTTGGCCGGAGAAGAAGAATGGCAGTATGTTCAGGATGGCGTACTTGAGCATTTTCAAATTGATGAGTTTAAGGTAGATGAGATGCTGCAGATTGTTCATGAGGAGCTTTTTGATACAGAAGCCTAGCCATAATTGTTTAATTTATCTGCAAACAGTAGGTTAAGCCGTAAATATCGCTTGTCTGAATACTGGGTGTCGGTATAATTCTCCGCTCAAGCGTTAGGGGCGTAGTTCCAATTGGTAGAACAGCGGTCTCCAAAACCGACGGTTGGGGGTTCGAATCCCTCCGCCCCTGCCAGTTTCTAACTGGCTATCCTTCCCAAGCTTGAGTAAACTGCATTTATCTGTTTTCAACGGTAATCGTCATGCTCCCAGAATGGACCAGTCAACAACGCGCCGCATTACAAGTTATGGGTATTCCCATTTGGGAAAAGAAACGTGCGTCGGCACCGGTATTTTATTATCGTCTGGGCCCTCTCTATTTGCGTGGAGAGAGAGAATTGCCTGTTTCTTTGCCCGGTTGGCTTGATGATCTTTGTTTGTACTTCGAGCAACGCCCGGTTGCTATAAAAGCCCCCTCTAAAACTCCAGATGTGTGTTTCGATTACACTGACAGTCTTACTGGTTCATTTCCGGTGGAAACAAAAAAATCTCTCTGGCAACAACTTAAACATGCAAAGCTTTAATATCGAGGATTTTCGACCCGGTGAGCTTGAGTTTTCGGTCGAAAAGAAAGCACATCGCACCCCATGGCCCTGGTCTGTATTTAGCGAAAGCCATGGTGAACAGTATCGTTGTCGGCGGCTATTGAGCGACTCAAGGGTTATTGGTTTTACTATTAGCCAGTTAGTTGCCGATGAGTTGACGTTGCACAATATTGCTGTGGATCCTGACTTTCAGGGGCAGGGCTTTGGTTACAAACTCATGCAGGACTTATTAGACTATGCTGAAAAGAAACACTGCGTTGTGTTTCTGGAAGTTCGTGCTTCCAATGCTGCCGCTATCCGCTTATATGAAGGCAATGGATTTGATACGGTAGGGCGCAGAGTCAATTATTATCCAGCCGCCGACGGGCGTGAAGACGCTTTAGTTATGCGTTGGGAAAGCTAATAACCAAATGGAGTAATTATGCCATCAACACAACAGGTACGGGCACTACAGGCCTTGTCCTTTATGGATTTAACCACGTTGAATAACGATGATACCCGAGAGGTTATTGAAGACTTATGCCAACGTGCCTCGATAAATAAAAAGAGTGTCGCTGCGGTTTGTGTGTTCCCTGAATGGGTGGCGTTGGCTCGCCAGTTTCTCAACGAGCAGGGGCTGGATACCAAAGTCGCTACGGTTACTAACTTTCCTGATGGCAGTACCAATGTCGCCCGCGCCGCAGCAGAAACCGAGCGAGCTATAGCGGCCGGAGCGCACGAGGTTGACGTGGTCCTGCCTTATGCTGCTTTATTGCAGGGTGATGAGAGCACCCCGGCTGAATTGGTAAGAGAGTGCAAGGATATTTGCGGCGATTCTGTTCAGCTAAAAGTCATTATTGAGTCAGGTGAGCTTCAGCAACACGATAAAATTGTTCTGGCTAGTGAGTTAGCTATTGCTAACGGCGCTGACTTTATTAAAACCTCAACCGGAAAAGTATCGATAAATGCCACCTTGAAAGCGGCGGAAGCTATGCTGGGGGTCATTAAATCCAGTCAAACAGATTGTGGTTTTAAAGCCGCAGGCGGAATCGGGACTCTGGATGATGCGGTTCAGTATATTGAGTTAGCCGAGCGGATTATGGGTGAGGACTGGGTCACAGCTGATAATTTCCGCATCGGAGCCAGTAGCCTGTTGCAGGATCTCCAAAGCCTTTTGGTTAAGGTTTAAGTTTATGTTTTTGGCGCAAGAAGTTATTCGCAAAAAGCGTGACGCTGTAAGTTTATCCGACACCGATATTCAGCAGTTCGTTAACGGAATTTGCGATGATAGCGTCAGTGAGGGGCAAATAGCTGCGTTGGCTATGGCTATTTATTTTCGCGGTATGTCGGCGCAGGAAAAAACAGCTTTAACCGTTGCTATGAGAGATTCCGGCGATGTTCTTGACTGGCGACAGGACAATTTAAATGGTCCGGTATTGGATAAGCACTCAACCGGCGGTGTCGGTGACGTCGTTAGTTTAATGCTGGGTCCTATTGTCGCAGCCTGTGGTGGCTATGTTCCGATGATTTCGGGGCGTGGTCTGGGACATACTGGCGGTACGCTGGATAAATTTGACGCCATCCCCGGCTATCAGACCGCGCCGGATAATCGGCGCTTTCGCGACACGGTTAAGCAGGCTGGTGTTGCCATTATTGGGCAAACAGGGCGTCTGGCACCAGCTGATAGCCGCTTTTACGCAACGCGCGATGTGACCGCGACAGTGGAGTCGATTCCGTTAATTACAGCTTCTATTCTGGCAAAAAAGCTGGCTGAAGGCCTTGATGGTTTGGTTATGGATGTTAAAGCCGGTAACGGTGCATTCATGCCAGGATACGATGAGTCGAGAGAGTTAGCGCAGAGTCTGGTTAGTGTTGGCCGGAAACTGGGAGTAGAAACCACGGCGCTTATTACTGACATGAATCAGGCATTAGGTTCAGCTGCCGGTAATGCGGTTGAGGTTCAGTTAGCCGTCGATTATTTAACGGGAAAGCGCAGAGATAAACGCCTGCATCAGGTAACAAAAGCCTTATCTGCTGAGTTGCTGGTGTCGGGAAACTTGGCTAAAAGTACTGACCAAGCTGAGGTTATGGTTGAAAACGTACTGGGAAGCGGTTTGGCGGCGGAACGTTTCGCCAAAATGGTCGGTTCTTTGGGTGGACCTCACGACTTTCTGGAAAAAAGCGACCAGTACCTGCCCCAGGCAAACCTGAGAAAACCGTTAAAGCTTCCCGCCGAGTATCATGGGCTATATTTATCGGAAGTGAATACAAGAGAATTGGGAATGGCGGTTGTCTGTTTAGGTGGAGGCCGGCGCAAAGCTGATGATAAATTGGATTTAAGCGTTGGTATGACCGATATCCTGACAGTTGGATCGAAAGTGGACTCAGAGAGTGTCATTGCAACAGTGCATGCCAGTAACGAGTCGGACTGGCAAGAGGCTGCTGACAGCATACTGAAAGCTTTGAGTTTTTCCTCTACCCCGCCGGAGCCCGACTCTGTTATCTATGAGCGCATAGCCGGAGAGACTGAATGAGCAGAGCCATTGTTCTGGTATTAGATTCGTTTGGTATTGGTTCAGCCCCCGACGCTGATAAGTTTGGTGATGAAGGCGCTGATACTTTTGGCCATATCGCGGAATACAGGTATCAGCACGGACAACCCCTGCAGTTACCTAACCTTACCCGGCTGGGTTTAGCTAAAGCTCATAAAGAAGCGACAGGCACCTATGCCAAAGGTTTTCACGAAGTGGAAACTTATGGTGCTTATGCCTGTGCCGCAGAACTCTCGTCGGGAAAAGACACACCCTCTGGTCACTGGGAGTTAATGGGCGTTCCCGTACACTTCGAATGGGGGTATTTCCTCAATGAAGAGAACAGTTTTCCCAATGAATTGTTAACTCAAATTCTTAAGGCCTGCGAACTCGACGGTTATCTTGGTAATTGCCATGCTTCGGGCACTGAAATCCTAAAGCAGTTAGGTGAGCAGCACATTCGTAGCGGTTATCCTATTTTTTATACCTCTGCCGATTCCGTGTTTCAAATTGCCGCGCACGAAGAACATTTTGGTCTGGAGCGTTTATATCAGGTATGCGAGAAGGTTAGGGCCCTTATAGAGCCATATAATATTGGTCGCGTTATTGCACGTCCGTTTGTTGGCGATAAAGCGGACAACTTTGAGCGTACAGCCAATCGAAAAGACTACTCTGTTTTACCACCTAAGCCGACGGTGCTGGATAAGCTTCAAAATAAAGGCGGCAAGGTTATTGCTATCGGTAAAATCTCGGATATTTTTGCCGGGCAGGGCGTTTCCGAGTCGGTCAAAGCCTCGGGGCTGAACGGGCTTTTAACGGCCACATTAAACGCAATGGAGAAATCCCCGGAGAACACATTAATTTTTACCAATTTAGTGGATTTTGACACCTTATACGGACACCGGCGGGATATTGATGGCTATGCCCGGGAACTGGAAACGTTTGACCAATGGTTGCCTGTTATTGAATCGGCAATGAAACCGGATGATGTTTTGGTATTAACCGCCGATCATGGCTGTGATCCCACCTGGCAGGGAACCGATCATACCCGTGAATTTATTCCTTTATTACTGTCGGGTCAAAACGTGCAGGCGGGTAACCGGGGGAAACGACACAGTTTTGCCGATTTAGGGCAGACACTGTGTCGTCTATTTGACTTACCCGCGATGGAAGAAGGCAAGGCGATTAAGCTTAGCTAACACGATACCGCTTAACGTTGTTCTCAAGTTGTGCCGCAGTGTTACTAAGCTCTTTCATATGCTCTCCGGCCTGTTGAGTGCCATCGGCGGTTTGCTTCGCAATATCGACAATTGCGGTCATATTTTGGTTTATGGTTTCCGAAACCGATGTTTGCTCTTCCGCTGCAGTCGCAATTTGAGCGTTCTGCGTGTTAATGGTGTTTACCGCCTCCAGAACTTTCGCCAAAGCGTTTTCCACTTCAGCTGCTTCAGCGACACTGGTTTCACTACCTTCTTTTATTGAAGCCATGACGCTGGACACTTTTTTACTGCCTTGCTGCAGTTGCTCTATCATCGATTCAATTTCGTGAGTGCTGTCCTGAGTTCGTTTTGCCAGAGTGCGAACCTCGTCGGCAACAACGGCAAAACCTCTGCCAGCTTCACCTGCACGAGCCGACTCTATTGCCGCGTTAAGCGCCAGTAAGTTGGTCTGTTCAGCAATGCCTCGAATAACATCAAGCACGGAGCCAATTTTCGCTGAGTGCGCGTTAAGCTGTTCAACCTCTGATGCACCATTTTCCACTTTTTCTGCCAGACCGTGAATGACATTAACGGCTTTGGTCAGCAGGTGATTACTTGAATGAACCAATTCTTCTGCCTGTTCAGCTGCTGATGACGCTTCGCTGGCGCTACGGGCGACTTCATGAGAGGCCGTCGACATTTCGTTAATGGCGGTTGCCACCTGCTCACTTTCTGCCTGCTGCTCGGTTACTCCCTCGCGAGCGTCAATCAGAACTTTGTCGAGCTTTTGAGTGGAGCGGCTGACGGAGCTCGCAGAATGACGGATATTGGTTACCATATCGGAAACCTGGTCGGCAAAATCGTTAAAGGCCTGCCCAAGATCGGCCATTTCATCGTTGCTGGTCGTATCGAGGCGCTGGGTGAGATCACCGTCACCTTTTGCAATTCTTTCCATAGCGTTAAGGGCGTTACGCAGTGGTCGTGTAATTCCTTTGACCACAAACAACGCCAGCGCGGCGATAATCAGCAATGCAATAATTGACGCAACGATGGTTTCAACAACGGCGTCGGCTAGTGCTTCATCAACATTATTTTCAATTCTGGCGGCTTCCTGCTCCATTCCGGCTGTCCAAAAGCCAGTACCTATTACCCAGTTCCACTCGTTTAGTAGCTTGGCGTAACCGAGTTTAGGATTGACTTGCTGCTGAGTATTCTGCCAGTCATATTTGACGAAGCCGCCACCGCCTTCTGCTTCTTCAATAAGCTTTCTTATAAGGTAAACCCCATTAGGGTCCTGAAAGTCGAACAGGTTTTTACCTTCAAGGCTTTGATTAACGCCATGAGCAACACTGACACCCTGACGGTCATAAACAAAGAGGTAACCCACATCACCAGAGTCATCAAAACGTAGTTGCCGTAGTATTTGCTTTGCGCGTTCTTGTCTTTCCTGTAACGAGCCCAGAGAAGTGTCTTTTACAAGGTGCTGGATAGAAGTAAATGCTAACTCCAGATAGTTAGAAAGCTCCTCTCGACTGTCTTTTTCCATTTGCGCAGTGAACTCTTCAACCGCGTTTTGGCCGACGGTCGTCGACTGAGACAAGTTATACCAGGTTAAGAATACAGCGATGAGTACCGGAGGTATTAGAGCCAGGGAAAATACTTTAGCTTTTATCGTCAGTTGCATGGGCAGGTTACTCTGGTTGTTCATATCAATTGTGTAGTCTAGCGCAGACTCGGAATCCTATCTCTTAGACGTTAGTAACGTATCTATCGCAGATTATAACGATCCATGGTTTGTGTATCGGCAGCAGATCAGCGAAAATAAGCAATATCGTTAAATTTAACCAATAAGAGTCTTGTTGATGTCTGAATCCAGCTTGCAGAATGAAGTCGCGAAACGTCGTACCTTTGCCATTATCTCTCACCCGGATGCCGGTAAAACCACGATTACTGAAAAGGTCTTGCTGCATGGTCAGCAGATCCAAAAAGCGGGAACGATAAAAGGCAAGAAGTCTGGTCAGCATGCAAAGTCGGACTGGATGCAAATGGAGCAGGAGCGGGGCATATCTGTAACGACTTCGGTCATGCAGTTCCCTTATAATAATGCTCTGGTGAATCTATTAGATACTCCCGGACACGAAGACTTTTCAGAAGATACTTATCGTACCCTGACCGCCGTCGACTCCTGTTTAATGGTTATTGACGGGGCTAAGGGTGTCGAAGACCGAACCATTAAATTGATGGAAGTCACGCGTTTACGTGACACGCCTATTATCACCTTTATGAACAAACTTGACCGTGACATTCGCGACCCGCTGGAGTTGCTGGATGAAGTGGAAGATGTTTTGAAAATTATGTGCGCACCTATTACCTGGCCGATTGGTTCCGGCAAAAACTTTAAAGGGGTTTATCACCTTCTTAAAGATGAAACGATTTTATATAAAACCGGGCAGGGACACCGAATTCAGGAAGAAACCATTATAAAAGGTCTTGATAACCCTGAGTTGGATGAGAAGTTAGGCGTATGGGCAGATGAGCTACGTGAGCAAATTGAACTGGTGAATGGGGCATCAAACCCCTTTGATAAAGAATTGTTTCTTGCCGGAGAGTTGACCCCGGTGTTTTTCGGGACGGCGTTAGGTAACTTTGGTGTGGATCATATGCTGGATGGCCTGGTCGACTGGGCGCCAAGACCTCAGCCTCGCGAAACCGATCAGCAAGATAGTGTTAGTGCAGACAACAAAGACTTTTCTGGCTTCATCTTTAAAATTCAGGCGAATATGGATCCGCGTCACCGGGACAGGGTCGCATTTTTGCGAATTGTATCGGGCAAATATGAAAAAGGCATGAAAATGCGCCAGGTGCGTACAGGGAAAGACGTGCGTATCAGTGATGCATTAACCTTTTTAGCCGGCGACCGTTCGCACGTGGAAGAAGCATATCCAGGCGATATCATTGGTCTTCATAACCATGGTACCATCCAGATTGGCGATACCTTTACCGCAGGCGAAGACTTCAAGTTTAGTGGTATTCCGAACTTTGCGCCTGAGCTTTTCCGTCGTATCCGTTTGAAAGATCCGCTTAAGCAGAAGCAATTATTAAAAGGCTTAGTGCAGTTATCTGAAGAGGGCGCCGTGCAGGTGTTTCGTCCGCTTATCAGTAATGATTTGATTGTTGGCGCTGTTGGGGTTCTGCAGTTTGATGTGGTTGTTCATCGCCTGAGAACAGAATACAAAGTCGATGCCATGTACGAAAATATTAACGTCGCGACAGCGCGCTGGGTGAGCAGCAAAGACGAGAAGAAACTGGATGAGTTTCGTCGTAAAGCAGAAGCGAATCTGGCATTAGATGGTGGTGATAATCTGACTTACATCGCCCCGACTATGGTGAATTTGAGCCTGGCAGAAGAGCGTTACCCTGATATTGAGTTTACTCACACACGCGAACACTAAAGCTTATGAATATGCTTTACGACACTCATTGCCATATTGATTTTCAGGCATTTGATGAGGACCGGGAGCAAGTTTTAGAAGCGGCCGCCGAAGCCGGAGTTGAGCGCTTTTTGGTGCCGGGTGTTAGTGCTGAGCAATGGCCCCGGCTGCAGCAGTTAGTTAATCAGTTTTCAAGCTGGCGCTTTGCTTTAGGCTTGCATCCCTGGTTTATTCAACAACATAATCTGAACCACCTGCAAGAGCTTGAGCAAGCCTTAGATACTCCGCATGAGCGGTTACGGGCAGTGGGCGAGGTGGGGCTGGATGCTACCTGCGATAATTCCGAACTGCAGCGCGAGCTCTTTATTGAACAGCTGAAATTAGCGACGAGCTATCGCCTGCCTGTCATTATACATCATCGTAAAACTCTGGAGACAACTCATCCTTTAGTCAAACAATATGGCCCTGAGCAAGGCGTTATACACGCTTTTAGCGGCAGCTATGAGCAGGCTATGAAGTTTGTTGATTGTGGTTATAAGCTGGGTGTTGGCGGAGTAATTACTTACACTCGTGCACAAAAAACACGACAGGCAATAGCCAAAGTACCGCTATCGGCTTTGGTGCTTGAGACGGATTCACCGGATATGCCTATTTGCGGACATCAGGGAGAACGTAATGAACCGGCAAGGATTGCAAAGGTTCTGGGCGTTTTAGCCGAGTTGAGAGAGGTTGATAAAGACTCACTTAGCGAAGCTTTATGGAAGAACAGTTGTGAGCTGTTTAATGATGCTCAACCTGCCAGTAACGATCACGTATCCGGTTAAAGCCAAGCATAATAAACACACCGGCCAGCATCGCCAGAAGAAGTAACAGTTTACCTTGTTGCATCAGGCCGTTATGGGCGGTCTGGCTTTGCTTCAATAATAAATCTTTATCGAAAATGACCTGTAAATAACCACTCACATTGTCTTCCAGGTTAATTTCTTCAACCAGTACCCATGGCTCAGAAGTGTCTTCGCTAGTGGGCCAGTCAATAATGGATGAATTAACACCACTGTGCACGAGCAGTTCACCAAAGCGGTTACGAATAGTTGCCGCCATAATTTCGGGGTGGCTGGCGATATTGTCGGTCAGAGCCGTTAAGCGCTCGGTATTTTGATGTTCAAGCCAATAATGTGCTTCGTGCTCGGCCTGATCCATCATAAGCCGAGTTACCGACTGAGTTTGCGAGAAAATTTGCTGTTGCGACTGGACACTGGCAATATTCCAGACATTAATAATGATTAGCAGTAATCCACCGGCAGCGGCTAAGCGCAGAGCACGTTTCGTCATAATACGAATAATGGCTTTGGTTTTGTTGTTAAGCAAAGTACTTTTTACTCTTTGCCATTGCCTGGATTCTGTTAGTCGCATGAGTTCAGCTCAGGAGTTTCCCGTTAAATGAAACACAGTTCTGGTTTAATTGTTTTCGACATGGATTCTACCTTAATTCATATTGAGTGTATCGACGAAATTGCACGATTAAACAACCGTTATACTAAAGTCTCGGCCATAACGGAAGCCGCTATGAGGGGAGAAATTGATTTCGCAGAGAGCTTAACCCAGCGTGTGGCCTGCCTTGAAGGCATTAAAGAGTCTGCTCTGGAAAGTTTATTTTCACCTATTCCATTTAACCCCGGCGCTAAAGAACTTATTCAGGCGCTGCAAGCCGCGGGCTGGAAAACTGCACTGGTTTCCGGTGGTTTCACCTGGTTTGCAAACCGGGTTCAGGCGGCTCTGAATCTGGATGCGGTTATCGCTAACCAGTTGGAAGTAGCCGATGGCTGTCTGACCGGGAAGGTATTAGGTGACATTGTTGACGCTAAAGTTAAAGCTGAACAGCTTCAGCAACTGGCCGGGCACTGGAATATTCCGTCTGACCGAACTGTAGCGGTAGGAGACGGCGCTAACGACGCCGTAATGCTTAAAGCCGCCGCTGTTGGTATAGCCTTTAATGCAAAACCGGCATTACAGGCTATTGCGGATTATTCTGTCAATTCCAATAACTTACTCGAGATACTAGGCTGCCTTAAACAGTCAGAACTTATTGAGCCAGTTATTTAAGCGCTCCTGTTGTTCCTTAATGGCATCGGAGCCCGATAAGGCAAACTCCAGTAAGCTTTCGGTCACATCAACTGTGTCTGCAATGGCGTATACCTGCCATAAGTCTTCTTCTATTTCCTGCGCCCGGTAAGCGGCATAGCGGCTAATGTAATTCAGTTCGGCCTGAATAAATTGAGTATCAGGGCGTCCTGTTCTGGAGAGCGTGACAGTGACAGCCCGAAAGATAGAATTGGGAATACTTTGCTCAATAAATGATTCAATGGCCTGGTTGTCATTACCCTCCAGCCATTGGGTCTGAACAATGTCCTCGCCATTTTGACGATATAACCGTAGTAACAGTAATAAAGTGACAGGTTCCGACGTACGGTCCATCTCATTTAACCTGGGTAGAAGTTCTTCTGTTAACGAAGAGCCTCTCAGCAGCGGTTGTAAATTAATTGCACTTGGCTGACTGCCGGGAAATTTAGCTAATAATTTAGTCCATCCGGATGGCCAGTTAGAGAGACCGGCCCGGCGCACAGAGGTTTTACGTTTTTTGTTTCTGTACAGGAAAACCGGTAATGAGCCTGGAGCGTCGCAGTACAAATTACGCAGACAAAGTTCCAGCCCATTTATTGAGGTGTTTTCCACTTGCAGCTTAAGCAGGTCACGCTGTTCACGAATTAAAAAGCGTATGAATTCCGAGCCCATGTGTTGTTCGTGGTCACCTTCAATTTTCAAACGCAAGGTGGTGCGGGCGTCGTCAATAGAAGCTATGGTGTAAGCTAAATGGTCTAACTTGGCTTTTTTATACAGCTTCTTGAAGCCGGTCAGCGAAATGTCGACGTTGTCACCTTTTTCTGCCGGTAGTGGTGTATCAATTTGTACTTGCAGACCGCTGACAGAAAGGTCAATGATCATGCCGTCACGAACCAGCTTGCCAACTTTAACCCGGCAGCGGCTGCGGTAGCTGAAGCGTTTTTCACTGCGTAAGTTAATAAATTCAAGGCGTGCTTCTTTTGTCCGAATAGGTGTGGACGGTGGGTGTGCGAAAGCTTTTAATGATGATAACTGCTCTTTTTCGATACCGGTATTGAAAAAGCCCTGCAAACTTTCCGTTATATCGTTGACCACTCCCATATATCGCAAAGGTGCTATCGCTCTTTTAACTTGTGCTGTAGGTGGGTTGATGCGAAACGGAACATTAATGTTTTTCGGTACGCTCTGAGGTTGCCATGCCTGATTCAAATCTACCCGACGTAAATCGATTTGATAAACTCGCCAGGAGGCTTTTTTACTGCCGAAGGCAATATAAGTGTCCCATAACCCGGTTTTTTGAAGTTCTTCTGCGGTGGCTGAGTAGTTGTATATTTTTCCACGTGCGGTAATAGAAAAGGTCATAACCAGTAAACGAGCATGCTCTTTTTGAGCTAAGTCCTGCAGTAACCAGCGGCTGCGGCGTAGGTTAAAAATAGAGCCGAAACTGATTTGATTCAGTTCATTAATCCAGTTACTTAAAATAAAGCGGTTGTTGTCGGTGGTTAATACGTAATCGGCTACCAGTTGTTTGTTTGCCTCCGAAAAGAACACCGGTAACTGCTGCATTCTGGGCAACAGGAATTGCTCGTGTCCTTTATTGAGTATTGTGTTGTAAGTATTGTCGACATTGACGCGGTAGCGTTTCTTATAACCATTAATGAATCGATGAAAAAACTTATCCAGTTCGGCTGACTGATAATCCGGATCTCGATTCAAACTTAAGTAATGTTTGCCGTCTACTTCCTGAACTCCGACAACGTGATAGGGAATTCGGGTTTCGGGGTTTACCGTGAACTCTTTAGCCAACCCGGTAAAATAAAGCGAAAGTGAATCGCCGTATTGCAGATTATGTTCGTCGTTAACACGCACGCGCATACCTGTAATGGAAATATCAGCCGTTAACGCCTGATAATTTTTTCCTTTACTGTCTTCAAGCCCGACTTCGATGGTAAAATTCATTCGTTCTTCGGCGCGGTAAGGGTACTGGCCAAAGTGGAATGTCTCTAAAAGGTAAGATTCAGCCTCGTTGTCGTTGTTTAAAAATGGTGACTGGCCACTTAAGGGCTCGGCGTTGTGGTTCGCTAAACTTTGTGCGAAGGCTCTTTCTTCTTCGCGAGCCTGGCGTAAATGATTGTCTGCATCCAGTATTTGTTCAAAAGTATCCTGGGTGAAAACGCCTTTATAGGTTTCCAGACCCTGCTCAAAAATTTCAATAGCAACATCGTCAAGCTGATGCCTGCGCCCATTGTATTCGTAAGGACGGCACTCGCCATCGACCTGATTACGCAAATCAACAGTGCGATGACAGGGAGCAGCTAAACGTCTAAGCTCCATTTTAAGCTTGAACTTTGTGGGACCATCTTCGTTTTCAGTTAACGACTGAAATAAGGTGTCAAAGTCAGTATCGTAAACGACGGGTTTTAACTGATCGATAAGTTGGTCAAAATAATGGTTCGGCATCGAAGTCTAATATTTTTTATAGTTATTCTTGAATAATACCTCATCATAAAACGAGAAGCAGACGAATGGCAAAAGCAAAAAGTGCGTATGTGTGTAATGACTGTGGCGCCGACTTCCCGCGCTGGCTTGGGCAATGCCCGGAATGCAAGGCCTGGAACACGCTAACTGAAATTCGTTTAACATCAAAAACAACCCCTACTTCATCGGAACGGCGGGGTTTCAGCGGTATTACCGAAGGCCGGGTGCAAACCCTGAACGAGGTAGACTTACAGGAAGTTCCGCGTTTTAGCTCGGGCTTTCAGGAGTTTGACCGCGTTTTAGGCGGCGGAGTTGTGCCCGGATCGGCCATACTCATCGGCGGTTCACCGGGGGCGGGGAAAAGTACCTTATTACTTCAGGCCTTATGCAAATTGGCAGAACGTATGCCGGCATTATACGTTACCGGCGAGGAATCTCTGCAGCAGGTGGCAATGCGGGCTCAGCGGCTTAACCTGCCGACGAATAAGCTGCGTATGCTGTCTGAAACCTCAGTGGAAAGCATTTGTCAGCTTGCTGATAAAGAAAAACCCGCCATTATGGTCATTGATTCCATTCAGGTGATGCATATGGCGGATATTCAGTCGGCACCGGGCAGTGTCTCTCAGGTGCGTGAATCAGCCGCGTTTTTAACGCGTTACGCCAAACAAAAAAATGTCGCCATTATTATGGTCGGACACGTCACCAAAGAAGGGCATCTGGCCGGGCCAAAAGTGCTGGAACATTGCATTGACTGCTCTGTACTTCTGGATGGCTCATCAGATTCCCGTTATCGCACCCTGCGTGGCACCAAGAACCGTTTTGGTGCGGTAAATGAACTCGGTGTATTTGCGATGACAGGTGGCGGACTGAAAGAGGTCTCGAATCCATCGGCTATCTTTCTGCAGCGCGCCGAAGATCAGGGCAATGGCTCTGTGGTGATGGTGATATGGGAAGGTACCCGACCCTTGCTGGTTGAAATTCAGGCCTTGGTCGATTACTCGGCTCTTGCGAATCCTCGGCGCGTTGCGGTGGGGCTTGAAGCTACACGGCTTGCGCTGTTGCTGGCGGTTCTGCATCGGCATGGCGGTTTACAGGTTTCGGATCAGGACGTTTTTGTGAACGTTGTTGGCGGGGTTAAGGTATCCGAAACGTCGGCAGATTTAGCGTTGTTGCTTGCTATTGTCTCCAGCTTTAAAGGAGAACCCTTAGCACGTGAGTTAATCGTGTTTGGAGAAGTCGGGTTGGCCGGTGAAATACGCCCGGTACCTAATGGTCTGGAGCGTTTAAACGAAGCGGCTAAGCATGGTTTTAAAAAAGCTATTGTACCTATTGGTAATACGCCCAAAACCTCACCCAAGGGTATGGAAGTTATTGGGGTGAAAAACCTTCAGCAAGCGCTGGATGTCATGTAATTCGGAAATAAAAAAGGGGAGCGATAAAGCTCCCCTTTTGCTATTCAGCCTATTAACCAATAGGTTTGTATTTAATGCGGTGCGGCTCCATAGCCTGTTCACCGAATTTTTCTTTCATATAAGCTTCGTAATCGCTGTAGTTACCTTCGTAGAATACCACTTCACCTTCGTCGCGGTAGTCCAGAATGTGAGTAGCAATACGGTCAAGGAACCAACGGTCGTGCGAAATAACCATCACAGAGCCCGGGAATTCCAGAATCGCTTCTTCCAGTGCCCGCAGGGTTTCCACGTCTAAATCGTTGGTGGGCTCATCGAGTAACAAGGTGTTGCCACCGGCTTTTAGCAGCTTGGCTAAATGCACACGGTTACGCTCACCACCAGACAGCTCGCCAATACGTTTTTGCTGGTCGGTACCACGGAAGTTAAAGCGACCAACATAAGCCCGTCCGTTAACTTCAAAGTTACCAATTTTCAGAATGTCGTTGCCGTCAGTAATTTCTTCAAAGACGGTTTTGCTGTCATCCATGTTGTCGCGGAACTGATCAACACTGGCTAACTGCACGGTTTCGCCCAATTCAACTGAACCACTGTCAGGTTGTTCCTGCCCGCTAATCATGCGGAATAAAGTAGATTTACCGGCACCGTTTGGACCAATAATACCAACGATAGCGCCTTTGGGGACGCTAAAGCTTAAGTTATCAATTAACTGGCGCTTGCCGTAAGCCTTGCTTATAGCGTTAACCTCAATAACTTTGTCGCCTAAGCGAGGGCCCGGTGGAATAAACAGTTCGTTGGTTTCGTTACGTTTTTGGTAATCGCCACTTTGTAGTTCTTCAAAGCGGTTAAGACGAGCTTTGCTTTTCGCCTGACGGCCTTTCGGGTTAGTACGTACCCACTCCAGCTCTTGCTTAATGGTGCGCTGGCGTGCTTTTTCAGAACGCTCTTCCTGCTCCAGACGTTTCTCTTTTTGCTCCAGCCAGGAGGAGTAGTTGCCTTCCCACGGAATGCCGTAACCACGGTCCAGTTCAAGGATCCAGCCCGCAACGTTATCAAGGAAATAGCGGTCGTGGGTAATCGCAACCACAGTACCATTGTAGTCGTGCAGGAAGCGTTCAAGCCAGGCCACCGATTCCGCATCCAGGTGGTTGGTGGGCTCATCTAGTAACAGCATGTCAGGCTTCGACAGCAACAGGCGGCAAATGGCCACACGGCGTCTTTCACCACCTGACAAGTTACCGATTTTTGCATCCCATTCTGGCAGGCGCAGCGCGTCTGCAGCACGTTCAAGAATGTTGTCAATATTATGCCCGTCTTTTGCCTGCAACAAGGCTTCAAGCTCACCTTGCTCTTTTGCTAAGGCGTCAAAGTCTGCATTTTCGTCGGCATAAGCGGCATAAATTTCGTCAAGCTTAGCGAAAGCCTCTTTTACGTCGGCCACAGCCTCTTCAACGGTTTCTTTCACCGTTTTATTTTCATCTAACTGAGGTTCCTGAGGTAGGTAACCGATTTGGATACCTGCTAACGGACGGGCTTCGCCTTCGTATTCATTATCAACACCCGCCATAATGCGCAGTAAGGTCGACTTACCAGCACCGTTAACGCCTAAAACACCAATTTTGGCGCCGGGATAAAACGACAGAGAAATGTCTTTTAAAATCGTTTTCTTGGGGGGAACAACTTTGCTCACCCGCGACATTGAATAGATATATTGCGCCATAGCGACGTAAAATCCTTCTTATCAACAAAAAAGTTACTGCATAGTTTACTGTTATTTACGGACATCCCCAAACTTTGTTGTGCTGAACTAGGCACTCATTTGTGTTTTAAGGTAAAATAGCGGGCAAATTAAGACCATTTAATGATTTGGAGAGCTGTAATGCTGAAATCTGAGATGAACATTGCCGACTTTGACGCGGACTTATGGCAGGCGATGCAGGGTGAAGTTGAACGTCAGGAACAACACATTGAGTTGATAGCATCGGAAAACTACACCAGTCCGCGGGTAATGCAGGCTCAGGGGTCACAACTGACCAACAAATACGCAGAAGGCTATCCGCACAAGCGTTACTACGGCGGCTGTGAGTTTGTTGATAAAGTAGAAGACTTGGCTATTGAGCGGGCAAAAGAATTGTTCGGCGCCAAGTACGCAAACGTACAACCGCATTCCGGTTCTCAAGCCAACACCGCTGCCTTTATGGCAATGATGGAAGCCGGCGATACCTTTCTTGGTATGAGCCTGGCTCACGGCGGTCACTTAACACACGGCTCTGGTGTGA
Source organism: Idiomarina sp. UBA3176 (assembly GCF_002364295.1). Classification (NCBI taxonomy): domain Bacteria; kingdom Pseudomonadati; phylum Pseudomonadota; class Gammaproteobacteria; order Alteromonadales; family Idiomarinaceae; genus Idiomarina; species Idiomarina sp. UBA3176. The sequence goes on along the minus strand of NZ_DEXU01000017.1, from coordinate 73,997 downwards.
ACTTTTCGGGCAAACTTTACAATGCGGTTTCATACGGTCTGGATGAATCCACCGGTGAAATTGACTATGCCGAAGTTGAAAAGCTGGCGCTGGAACATAAACCGAAAGTTATCGTCGCAGGTTTCTCTGCGTACTCAGGCATTGTTGACTGGGCAAAATTCCGTGAAATTGCCGATAAAGTTGATGCTTATTTAATGGTTGATATGGCGCACGTAGCGGGTCTGGTTGCTGCCGGCGTTTATCCGAATCCTGTACCTTATGCTCATGTTGTCACTACCACTACGCACAAAACTCTGGCGGGTCCTCGTGGCGGTTTGATTATTTCCGGCAGCGATGATGAAAAGTTACACAAGAAGTTAAATAGTGCGGTATTCCCGGGTAATCAGGGTGGGCCGCTGTGTCACGTAATCGCGGGTAAAGCGGTGGCTTTTCAGGAGGCGCTGCAGCCAGAATTTAAAGACTACCAAAAGCAGGTGTTAGTGAACGCCAATGCCATGGTAAAAACCATGCAGGCGCGCGGTTACAAAATTGTGTCGAACGGCACTCAGAATCATTTATTCCTGGTCGACCTTATCGACAAAGATATTACTGGCAAAGACGCTGATGCGGCTTTAGGTAACGCGTTCATTACCGTAAACAAAAATGCGGTTCCTAATGACCCGCGCTCACCTTTTGTCACTTCAGGTCTGCGTTTAGGCACGCCGGCAATTACTCGCCGCGGCTTTAAAGAAGCTGAGGCTGAGCAGGTCGCCAACTGGATTTGCGACGTGCTGGATGACATTGCTGACGAAAGCAAAATTAATGAAGTTCGCGAGCAAGTAAAAGCGTTATGCGCTAAGTTTCCGGTTTACGGTTAATTGCGATCAGTTGTAGAGCGCACATAAAGGAGTCAGGCAATGCATTGTCCATTTTGCGGCACACAGGATACTAAGGTTATCGATTCGCGATTGGTTGCGGATGGTGCCTCGGTTCGTCGCCGGCGTGAATGTAATCATTGCAAGGAACGCTTTACAACCTTTGAGACCGCTGAGCTGGTCATGCCGCGGGTTATCAAAACTGATGGTTCCCGCGAACCATTTAACGAAGATAAACTCCGAAATGGATTGCTGAGAGCGCTGGAAAAGCGGCCTGTGAGTCTCGAGTTGATGGAGCAGGCTATTAACAAGATTAAATCCAGTATCCGGGCAACCGGTGAGCGTGAAATAAGCAGTAACTTCGTCGGCAGTCTGGTAATGGAAAATCTCAAGCAGATAGACAAGGTTGCTTACGTTCGTTTTGCTTCTGTTTATCGCTCGTTTGAGGACATTCGCGAATTTGGTGAAGAAATAGCGCGCCTTAATGACTGAGTTAAACCCGCAGTACTTTGACCATCAAATGATGCACCGTGCGTTAATGCTGGCACGGCGTGGGCTGATGACGACCCGGCCAAACCCTGCGGTGGGTTGCGTAATTACTTCTGATAATAAGGTTGTCGGCGAAGGCTGGCACCATCAGGCTGGCGAGCCTCACGCTGAAGTACATGCTTTGCGCTCGGCCGGGCAAAAAGCCAGGGGCGCAACGGCCTACGTCACGTTGGAGCCATGCAGTCATATAGGCCGTACGCCTCCTTGTTGCGATGCGTTAATTGAGGCCGGAGTAAAACGTGTTGTGGTTGCAATGCAGGATCCAAACCCACGGGTTAGCGGTAATGGTATTCAGCGTCTAAAAGCTGCTGGTATTTCTGTGGACGTCGGTGTACTGCAATCGGCTGCAGAGAGTCTGAATCCGGGGTTTATTTCCCGAATGACACGGCAACGCCCGTGGGTAACCCTAAAAATGGCAACCTCGCTAGACGCAAAAACGGCGTTGTCAGATGGCCGCAGTCAATGGATAACGTCCTCTGCCGCCCGCAGTGACGTGCAGTTTTTTCGGGCACAGGCCGATGCCATACTGAGTGGTGCTGCAACGATTCTGGCTGACGATCCTAAATTGACAGTGCGTGTTGACCAGTGGCCAAAATCAAGACCGCTGCCTGAGCCTTTAAAACAGCCGGTACGTATTATTATTGACAGTCAGCACAGGGTGAATGATGAGGCCAGAGTTTTTGACTCTCCGGCGCCGGTGTGGTTAGTGCGAACAACTCCTGGTAAACCCAGTTGGCATCCACATTGTCATGAATTAATTATTGCCGCAGACCCTAACGGTAAAGTGAGTCTGCCGGCGCTTATGGTTGAATTGGCTAACCGCGAAATTAACCAGTTATGGACTGAGTGTGGGGCGAATTTGGCGGGCGCTCTTATTCAGCAGCAATTATGCGACAGATTGATGATTTACAGTTCGGGTCAGTTATTGGGCCATCATGGACGTTCGGTTATCGACATGAACGAGCCGTTGAATTTAGCTTCAGCACCAAGGTTTAAAATTATTGATCGTCGGCAGGTAGGCCCTGATCAACGCTTGGTAGCAGTACCTCATACACAAGATTAAAAGGTAAAGCGTTATGTCACTGCATAGCACAGAAGAGATTATCGAAGATATTCGTCAGGGTAAAATGGTTATCCTTATGGATGACGAAGATCGCGAAAACGAAGGTGATATCATTATTGCAGCCGAGTGTGTGACGCCGGAAACTATCAATTTTATGGCGCGTTATGGTCGCGGACTGATTTGTCTGACGTTAACGGAAGAACGCTGTGAGCAACTGAATTTGCCGTTAATGGTAGATAAGAACAACGCCCCATACGCAACAAGCTTTACTGTTTCGATTGAGGCCGCTGAGGGGGTAACCACAGGTATTTCCGCGGCGGACAGAGCGAAAACGGTGCTGGATGCTGTGAAAAAAGACGCCAAGCCCGAAGATTTAGTCATGCCGGGACATATTTTCCCGTTAAAGGCTAAGTCGGGCGGGGTGTTGAACCGTGCGGGACACACCGAAGCGGGTTGTGATCTTGCGCGTTTAGCCGGGTTTGAACCTGCGGCGGTTATCGTTGAAGTGCTGAACGAAGATGGCACCATGGCGCGCCGCGCTGATCTTGAAGCTTTTTCTGAAGAGCATGGTATTAAAGTCGGCACCATTGCCGATTTAATCGAATATCGCTCGATACAGGAAAAAACCATAGAGCGGGTGGCTGAATGTAATTTGCCTACGGCATTTGGCAAGTTCCGGTTAATCACTTATCAGGACACTATTGATGAACAGGTACATTATGCTCTTGTTCACGGTGACCTCTCGCAAGATAAAGTGACTAACGTACGAGTTCATTTGCAGGACACCTTCCACGATACCTTTTTAACCGAGCGCGCAGCAAAACGCAGCTGGCCAATTCAGAAAGCTATGTCCTATATTGCTGAGCACGATGGTGTGCTGGTTATTATTGGTCGTCAGCAAACCCCTGAAAGCATCATTGCTCAGGTGTGTGAATTTGAAGCGCAGGATAAAGGAGAGCAAAAACCAACAACATCGGCGTCAAATGCGTCCCGGAACGTCGGTTTAGGCTCACAGATTCTGGCAGACCTGAACATTCATAAAATGCACTTAATGAGCTCGCCAAAACGTTACTCTGCACTGTCAGGCTTTGGCCTGGAAGTGGTCGACTTTATTGAAGATAAAGACTAGCCGCTATAACGTTGTTGGAACTCATTGAGTAGTTGCTGGTGAGTCGGTGTGGCAACACCCGCCGTCTTACCAGCGTTAATTAAATAACCGGTTAACTGCTGTATCTCGGTACGCCGTTGTTGTTGAATATCCTGCAGCATGGAAGAGTGGTTTAAGGCCGTCTCCTTTGCTACTAAAAGCACCTCTTTATAGCATTCCTCAGTTGTCAAAGACGCATTTTGACTGTTCGCTACAGCTACGGCTTCTGCTACGAGGCTGTATACTTGCGCCTGCCAGCTTTCCTTCAGCAATTCGCCATTAGCGCACTGATGAACTGCAGTCAGCGGATTAATAACGCAATTAATAACGAACTTTAACCAGCGCCTCTGACTTAGATCTTGTTCCAGAGTAAGCGGAGGAAAAGCCTGTTGCAGGACCAGGCCTGGGTCAAAGTCCGTCGGCTGATTCCGGACTGCAGGGTCGACTTCCAGCCAGCTTCGGCCTGCCCCCCTGTGTTCAATACAAAGGTCGGCATTTTCATTCCTGCTTCGTACCGCACCGTGAGTTGTCACCAATGGGTATAAATTAAGCTCTTTTAACGCTTCCGGAAGTTCCACCATGCCGTTGTGACTTATTATTATGGGCATGGCTTTATTAAATCCGCGCAATGTCGTTATGCGTTGCAAGGCTTGAATCACATCAAAGGCTTTAACCGCAATAACGAACACCGTATTCTCGGCCAGAGGTTGTGTAATAACAGGAGCACTGTAGTCAGCTTTAAACTGCTTATGAGTGACTTGCCAGTTTATTTCTCGAGTTCGGTTCTTACGCGGTAAAACCGATACAGACTGCCCATGTTCCAGCAGAGCGCCGGCAATAAGCCCACCAATGGCTCCGGGGCCAAGCACGACCCAATTTAGGTTAGCCTTCGTCACGTTTTCGCTCCAGCTCGGCTATGGGTTTACGAATAAACCAGAGGAAGATAAGACTGGGAATAACCATTAAAGCAGTTAAAACAAAGAATAAAGCCCAGTTGCCATCCATATAATCGACAATTTGTCCGCTGGAGGACGACAGTACGGTTTTTCCTAAAGCTCCCAACGATGCCATAAGCGCATACTGGGTTGCGGTAAAGGTTCGGTTACAAAGTAAACTGATAAAGGCAACAAAAGCCACGGTGGACCAGGCGCTGGTAAAGCCATCAATTAAAACCGCGCTTAGAAATAGGTCTGTATCCGGGCCTACCAGAGCAATCCACGAGAACATCAGGTTAGAGGAGGCCATGGCTACGCCGCCTATGAGCAGGCCTTTAATTATGCCCAGTCGTAAGTTGACGGCACTGCCTAGTAGCGCAAAAACAATAGTTACCCACCAGGTAACCAATTTTGAATAGGTGCCGATTTCGGCATTAGTAAAGCCAACTTCTTTATAGAAAACAATCGACATTCGTCCCAGAAAAGCTTCGCCAATTTTAAACAAAAAGATAAAGGCCAGAATTGAAAACGCCAGCTTGACGCCGTTGCGGGAAAAAAACTCACCAATGGGCTGAATAACAACAAGATTGACTCTTTCTTTCATTGCAGGCCAAAAGTGGGTCAATTTCGTCTTTACCGTGGGCTCTTGATGATAAGTGGTGCGGCGCACAACAAGTACGACAGCTGCAAGGACTAACATGATGCAGCCCAGTCCGAAATAAGCGTGTTGCCATTGCCAGGTTATACCATCGACAAAAAAGAACGGCAGGGCACCTAAACCACTGTAGCCGGTCCACCATCCGGCGGTTGTCATTGCTGCACCGGCGCTTTGCAGTCGGCCTTCGTTTTCCGCAAAAGATTCAATTCGGTAGGCGTCAATGGCTATATCCTGAGTCGCTGAACTGACAGCAATGCCAAGTGCAATTAGCCCGACGAGATGAAGGTGGTCGATAATATCCAGACTCGCTAATGCGAAACAACCTCCGGCAATGAGCATCTGGCAGAAAAAAATCCAGCTTCTTCGTTGACCCAGCCAGCGAGTGAGTATCGGGATTTTTAGGTTGTCGATAATAGGCGCCCATAAAAAATTTATAGAGTAGGCGCCAAAAACCGCACCGAAATAGCCAATGACTGAGCGGGTTAGTCCAACCTCCTGCAGCCACGCTGAAAGTGCAGAGCCAATCATCACCCACGGAAAACCACTGGCTAGGCCCAGAACAAAAATAACTAATACGCGAGGCTGTTTGTAGACTTTCAAATCTTGCCAGAAAGTCGGTTTTGTTAAAGCCATTAGTTTTGAGGTACAACCTCTATACGTTTCAGAATAGGCGGGTCGACAGGTACATCAGACCAGCCAATTTCATCGCTATAGGCCTGTGATTCAAGTTTAGCCATGGCTTCAAGGACATCTAAGCCTTCAACGATACGACCAAATACAGCGTAGCCCCAGTCACCATTGTCTGGATTAAGTGAAGTATTGTCATTTAAGTTAAAGAAAAACTGGCGGGTACCTGAGTGAGGTTCACGTTCGCGAGCCATAGCAATTGTGCCATATTCGTTCTTCAAGCCGTTACCGGATTCATTCGCAATTTTTTCAAATGAGGGTTTGTCCTGAAAATCTTCGTCATAGCCGCCGCCCTGGATAACAAAGCCGGGAACTAAACGATGAAATATCGTACCGTTGTATTGTACTTTTTTCACATAACGGAAAAAGTTCTTAACGGTTAACGGAGCTGCATCGCGATTGAGCTCTACAGTGATGTTACCCATAGAAGTTATCATTTTTACCCGCGGGAAGGGGTTATCTGGCTGAATTTCAGCATGACTGACGCTGATAAAAATAGCTGCGGTGAGGCCAATAAAATATTTAAGGAAAGTCATGACTAAAAGTCCTCTTGTTCACGCATACGCAGCTTAGGATCATTAGCGATTTCCGTAAGCACCGAATTCAGTAATTGTTTGAATTGACGTTCTAAAGTTGCCTGGGCTGGTTTCAGACCACCTGTGGAGTTATAGGTTCCAGAATAAAAGTTGCTATAGCGACGATTTCCCCGGGTGGCCTCAACACGAATGGTAATACTATGCTCGAGTTCGTATTTTACGGTATGAAGAGTTGCGTCAATTAGTGCTTTTTCGATGGTGACGTACCATGTCAGACCGTTTTCATCATAAGCCCCTGTAACAGGCTGTAAAGCCTCTTCAACAACTAAGGTTAAGGGCCTTAGAGTGGGCGCGAATGCTGCTTTGTCCTGTTCTTTTTTATGACGGTATAAATAAGAATAAGAGCGTTTATCCGTGACTTTTAATTGGTTTACCTTGGTGTTTAGTTTATCAACAACAGTGTCAGCGCTAATAATTAATGGGTCAGGCTGGCTCTGGCAAGCACTGATAATAAGCAAAAAACTGGCGGCAAATAGTGTTCGGAACATAGGAGTTATCCTTTTTTATGGCGGTCATTCACCTGACGTCGATTCGTGCTATCATACGGTGAAACCGTATTGTCATAAAATACCTTACCATTATGACGATACTAGCCGACAGAAGTAAAAGGTTTTGCCGTGACTAAATTTGCTGAAATTACCGGTTGGGGAAAATGTCTGCCACCGGCTGTAATGACCAATGATGATCTTGCCACTTTCCTGGAAACCTCCGACGAGTGGATTGTTTCACGAACGGGTATTTCCGAACGTCGAGTAAGCCATGTTGGTACGTCTGAGTTGGCGACGGTTGCTGCGCGTAATGCTCTGGCCGCTGCCGATTTAGATCCCAATGAACTGGACCTCATCATTGTCGGTACTTGTACTGCAGATGAACTTATCCCCAATGTCGCTTCTAAAGTACAGCAAAATATCGGTTCAAAACATGCTGCAGCCTTTGATCTAAACGCAGCTTGCAGCAGTTTTTTATACGCGATGCATGTTGCGACTCAAGGCATAAAAACCGGCGCACATAAAAAGGTCTTACTCATAGGTGCTGAACGTTTAACCCGCATTCTGGACTGGACCAAGCGCGAAAGCGCCGTTTTATTTGGCGATGGCGCGGGCGCTATGGTACTTGAAGCCTCAGATGAAGAAGTTGGTTTGCTAGCTAGCCACATCAGTTGTGACGCAGATGCCCGCGACGTGTTAAGCCTCGATTTTGGCTCTAGCTTTGACCGCTTTAACTTTGACGGCATTATGCAATTTGATTTTGTTGGCCAGGAAATATTTAAACGTGCAGTGAAAGGCATGAGTGCGGCTGTCGACAAGGTTTTTCAGGAAACCGGCATGACCACCGACGATATCGACGCCCTTATTCCGCATCAGGCGAATAAACGGTTAATCGATTTCTTAGGTAAAATGTGCAAAGTGCCGAGCGAGAAAACCGTTATTAATATTCAGAATTACGGAAATACATCCTCAGCGACACTACCTATTGCCTTTGCTGAAGCTGCTGACAACGGTATTATCAAGCCTGGTGACAGCATTATGTCAGCCGTGTTTGGTGGTGGACTCACTTGCGGTGCCGGATTGATTAAATGGGGGCAGAGAGTCACGCCCAAACGTCCTAATCAAATGGAGCTACCGGCCGGAGATAAAAGCGCATTGGAGCTTATTGTTCCCATGCACGAAGCGACTAAAAAGGCCTGGAAAAATCGCGGTCAGTAATAATTGACGGGAGACAGATTTTGAGTACTGAAGAGCTCGTACAAGTTTCGCAAGATAACGGTGTTGTTCGCATACGTCTGAACCGACCAGCAAAGAAGAATGCCTTCACTCAGGACATGTACACAACATGTAATGAAGCGTTGAAAGCGGCAGACAACGACAGCTCGGTTCATGCAGTACTTTTTGAGTCCAGCGGTGACAGTTTTTCTGCCGGTAACGATTTAAATGACTTTTTATCAACTGAAAACTTAGATGAATCGGCTCCAGCGTTTCAGTTTTTGCATACTCTGGCCCGTGCCGAGGTACCTATAGTTGCCGCAGTAAATGGATTAGCTATAGGCATAGGAACAACGCTCTTACTGCATTGCGATATTGTTTACAGCAGTGACGACGCAGTATTTGCGTTGCCATTTGTGCAGCTAGGGTTATTGCCTGAAGCTGCCTCAAGTTTGTTGTTACCGCAAATTTGTGGTTACCAAAAAGCGGCAGAATTGTTGTTGCTCGGCGAAAGTTTTGACGCGCAGTCGGCTCAGCAAGCCGGGTTTGTTAACCATGTGGTTTCGCTTGAGCGGCTGCCTGTTGTGGTTGAAGAAACTCTGGATAAACTGCGTAAGCAATCCAGCAAGTCATTACGAATTTCCAAGCATTTATTAAAGCAGCCGACGGAGTCAGTAGCTGATCGCATCAGTCGTGAAGCGACGTTTTTTGCAAAAGCGTTAAGCTCAGATGAAGCTCGTCAGGCAATTGCTGCAAAGCTGCAGAAAAAGTAAGCAAAAGGTAAACTGTGGGTTGTTTCAGCCGGGCAACTGGTTCATAATGCAGCCCGCTTTGAACAAAGCGTTTATGGTGACTCTGCGGGTCCCCTCGCAACGCTAACTGGTGAACCCGGTCAGGCCCGGAAGGGAGCAGCCGTAGTCAGGGATGTGTGTGCCGAGGTGTGGCTGGTAGAGTCGCCACCCAATCTTTATTAATCGCCGTCAGGGCGTTTTCTTCCTTTCAAAAATTCCAGTGCTTCCGCTATTGCTTTGTGTACCTGCATTTCCATGTCCAGCCGCTTTGACGGTGGTAAAAAGAAAGCCATATCAACTTCGTGTCGAATGTAACGCGGCGGCAACTGATTAAGTACCAGGCAACTGAGATCAGCCAGAAACTCCTGACTGTGTTGCTTTTCCAGTTCCAGTTCTTCTATCCGGTCTGCAACTAAGCGTTCGTAATAATTATGAATGTCGTCGTCAAACTTCATACCTTTATCCTTCTGTGAGCTTATTCTCAGTATAGACATAATAACTCGCTCTTAGTAGTTGAGCATGGGCTCTGACTAAACGAGGTAAATTACGTTGATACCCACCGCCGATTACAGCAGCCAGAGGAGTCTTATGTCTTTTAGCAAAGCGTAGTACAGTGAGGTCTCTTTGAAAAATACCCGCCAGACTAATATTCAGATGACCCAACTCGTCCCGCTGATAAATGTCGACACCGGCATCGTAAAGAATAAGATCGGGTTTAATTTCGCGGTTGATGCGTTCGAGGGTATTTTCGAGAGCCGCTAAGTATTCTTTGTCAGAGGTATGTTTAGCTAAAGGAATATCCAGGTTAGAGCTAGCTTTGGAAAATGGAAAATTGCGTTCCCCGTGTATTGAGCAGGTAAACACCCTATTATCATTTTCGAAGAGCGTGGCGGTTCCGTCGCCTTGATGAACATCGGTATCCAGTACCACTATTTTTAGTTTTGGATGGCGAACTAGTATTTCATTGCAGGCTATTGCTAAATCGTTGAGTAGACAAAAACCACTGCCCCAGTCTTTGTGAGCATGGTGGTAGCCGCCGGAAAAGTGTATGGCAACTCCCTTCGTGAGTGCCAGTTCGGTCGTCAGCAGTGTGCCCCCAGCGGAGGTTAGGGTGCGGTACAATAGCTGTTCTGACCAGGGAAAGCCTATGCGTCGCCAGCTGCTTTTATCCATGCTGTTCTGCCGTAACTGAGACAGATAGCCCGGACAGTGTGTTCGTGCTGCCTGTTCCCAGCTAAGTGGCTCAGGTTGATGCCATTGATTATTGGTTGCTCCGTGTTTAACCGCCCAGTCTTTTAGTAGGCGGTATTTCTCTATTGGGTAACGGTGTCTGGGCGGTAAATCTAATTCACTGTATAAAGGTGAGTAGATAAAAGGAACGTCAACCTTCTTCATAACGGCTAATCTTTTTCTCCAGAGAATCAATGGCCATTTGGCAGCGGTTAAGGCGTTGCTGCGCGCTTTGAATCATGGTTGGGTTATTACCCGCAGCAGCCGTATCCAGGTTTTCTGTCAGTCGTCTTTCGTAGTCACGATAAGTCACTAATTGTTGATGCATCTGCTGCAGTTGATTTTGCGCAGTAATGCGATGATCTTGCTGTTGTTTAGGTGGTCTATTAGCCCGGAAAGCTGTATTTAATGCTTCTAGCTGCAGACTGAGCTTTTCCGCAAGGTAACGTTGAGCATGATGGTTGTCGCTTTTCTGAAGCTGTCGAAAAAGGTTTTGGGTCTCTGCAACGTAATCTACAGCCAGGTTAGAACTTTGGCTGAACAGCGACGAACTAAACCAATTTTCGCTAAGCTGGCGATGTTTCTTTCTATTTTCCCCATCAATTTGCTCAGCTCGCCCCTGTAAAGTGTTGAGCAGCTGTTCAATATGTTGTATTGAGGTTACATTTAATATCTCTCTCATCCCTCTATATTAAAGGATTTTGAAACTTAGGTCACGAAATTGGGTCTACCATTGAATATAGGCTAATAAATTAATTGTTTAAAAAACGTTGAAATTGAAATGTCAGTGTTGTTCGTCGATCAAAAAGTGATACTATTCAGGAAGGAGTAATATTCCAAGTTAGGTATACATGTACCAAAACTGGGGGTATGAAATGAGTTGACGACAGGATGTCGTCCGAGAAAATATCTGGAAATTACGAGAGTCCAGAACCGTGTTCTGCACCGGATACAAAGCGACAGCTATAGCGCGGTTGACTCAGTTTACTTGGTTGACAGCGTATAGCCATCGTGGGAGTATCTTTTAGTATTGCTGCTTTCTTTGGCAATAATAATAAAGTGTAGAACGAGATCTTTTCGTCATTCAAACAACTGGTGTTTCACGCCTTAGGCGTTGAAGCGGAAGTTAAGTCAAATTGGTTGGGAACTATGACCAAAGTAATCAAAAGAACCAAACTCGCTGCAACCCTTATGGGTGTGATGGCGTTTGCTGGCACTGGCGTTGCCGCTGCACAGCAAGTAGATGTAGCTAAGCTACAAAACGAAGAGCAGAAGGTTTTGAAAGCCGGCGAACAGTCGCAAAATAAAATCGACTCTTTGTTCGAGCAAAGTCAGGACCTTCTTATCGAGTATCGTTCAGTGGTTGCTGAGTACGAGAACTTGAAAGTCTATAATGACCATGTACAACGTTTGGTTAATGACCAAAACGCAACGCTTGAGTCTCTTCAAAAGCAGATCGACGGAATCGAGCGCACCAAACAGGGCGTTGTTCCTTTGATGTATGAAATGATCGACTCTCTTGAACAGTTTGTGAAATTGGACATTCCAATTCACCGTGAAAAGCGTATGGCTCGTGTTGAGCGTTTACGCGACATCATGGACAGCTCAAGCGTCTCTACATCAGAGCAGTTTCGTCAAATCATCGAAGCTTATCAAACCGAAATGGACTACGGTTCAGGTTTGATTTCGTATCAGGGCAACCTGGAAATTGACGGCGAACAAATTGCTGTTGATTACTTCCACATGGGTCGTGTTGCATTCTTAGCTCAGTCTCTGGACTTGAAAAATGCTTGGATCTACAACAATGAAACCGATGAGTGGACTGCTTTGGAAGACGAGTTTATCCGTCCTCTGACCCAAGCGATTCGTATGTCACGTAAGCAACTTGCTTACGATCTGGTGAAACTTCCAGTATTCGCAGCGGAGAGTGCAGAATGAATAAATTAGTTAAATCATTAATGATTGCAGCAGCAGTCACCCTTTCTGCAGGTACGACTCTCGCTGCCCAGGCTCAGGATCAATCTGAAGCTAAAAGTTTAGATGAGCTGTTACAGCTTGTTGAAAAAAACCGTGTTTCTTCTCGTGAACTGAACGCTGAACGTGAGCGTGAATTCACCGCTGCTCGTGCCGATAAGCAAGCATTGCTGAATCGTGCAGAGAAGCAATTAGAAGAAGAAAAAGCTCGCGGTAAACGTTTGCAGGAAGAGTTTTCTGAAAACGAAGTTGAACTGGCGAACAAAGAACAAGAACTTGAGAATGCTAAAGGTACCTTAGGTGAAATGTTCGGTGTGGTTCGTGGTGCTGCGACAGAAACTATCGGTCGTATCGCGACTTCTATCATCAGTGCACAGTATCCAGGTCGTGAAGACGTTCTGGAAAGCTTGTCAGAAGCGAAAGAACTTCCAACTCTGGAAGAGCTGGAAGAGCTCTGGAAAGCCTTGTTAACTGAAATGGTAGAGTCAGGCAAAGTTGTTAAATTTAATACTGATGTAACCTTACTTGACGGCGGTAGTGAAAACCGTGAAGTATTGCGTGTTGGGGTTTTCAACTTGATTCAGGGTGACAACTACTTAGTCTACAACGACACGACTGAACAGGTACAACCATTAGGTCGTCAACCTGAAGGTGGCGCAACTGGACAAGCACAAGAGTTTTACAACACAGAAAGTGGTTATGAAGGTATTTTCTTAGATCCTTCTAAAGGTCAGATTCTTAGCTTGTTAACTAACAAAGCGACGTTGTCTGAACGTTATCACCAAGGTGGTACTGTTGGTTATGTAATTACTGCAGTATTAATTCTTGGTCTGTTAATTTCTGTATTCAAACTGGTTACCTTGACAACTGCTGCAGGAAAAATCCGCTCTCAGTTGAAGAACCCAGAGCAACCTAAAGACAACAACGCATTAGGCCGTATTCTTAAGGTTTATCAAGAGAATAAGAATGCAGACGTTGAAAACTTAGAGTTGAAACTGGACGAAGCAATTTTACGTGAAACCCCGAGAGTCGAAAGTGGCATTAACGTCATTAAGATCCTTGCGGCTATTGCTCCATTGCTTGGTCTGTTAGGTACAGTTGTTGGTATGATTGGTACGTTCCAGTCTATTACACTGTTTGGTACCGGTGATCCGAAGATCATGGCAGGCGATATCTCTATGGCGTTGGTAACAACAGCTATGGGTCTGATTGCAGCTATTCCATTGATTTTGGCTCACAGTATTGTGGCTTCTCGCGGCAAGTCTATTGTTCATATTCTGGACGAGCAAGCAGCGGGTATCGTAGCTGCGCATTCGGAGAAGGAGTAACCCATGCTTTACCTGATGGAACTTTGGGAATCTATCAGGGATTTTCTGGCTACCGGTGGCGATGTCCTGTACATCGTCATGGGGGTGCTCTTTCTAATGTGGGTACTGATGATTGAGCGTTATTGGTACCTTACAGGTGCTTTCCCTAAACTTCGCAATGACATTATAGCGAAATGGGATGCCCGTAAGGACACCACCTCATGGTACGCCCATAGAATCCGTGAAGCATGGATTTCCGAAGCGAACGATAAACTGAATGCACGTATTCTGTTGATAAAAACTTGTGTTGCCTTATGTCCACTAGTTGGGCTGCTGGGTACCGTAACAGGTATGATTGCGGTGTTTGAAATCATGGCAGTACAAGGGACGGGTAACCCTCGTCTAATGGCATCGGGTATTTCGATGGCAACAATCCCTACTATGGCGGGAATGGTTGCTGCGTTATCCGGTATGTTTTTCGCGACACGCCTGGAAAGTAAAGTGCGTAGAGCGAAAGAAGGCCTTGTTGACAGTTTGCCACATCACTAAGAGAGTAAAACTATGGCACGTAATCGTAATCGAGAAGAGGAAGATGCGTCGATCGACATGACGCCGATGCTCGACATCGTCTTCATTATGTTGATCTTCTTTATCGTAACGACCTCATTCGTCAAAGAAGCGGGTATTCAGGTTAATAAGCCTGAAGCCAGTAATACGACAAAGGAGCCTTCAGCTAACATCTTTATCGCTATTCGTGATACTGGTGAAGTCTGGATGGATAAACGTCAAGTGGATGTTGAGCGTGTAGGCGCTAACATTGAACGTATGCTTGCCGAACAACCAACTGATGTTGTTGTTATCCAGGCCGACAAGAAAGCTGAACATGGTGTCGTTGTAGAAGTCATGGATCAGGTTAAGGAAGCGGGTATCGATAAGATATCCATAGCTGCGGAGAATAACTAATATGGTGCGCTTTTTAGTATCTTTACTACTAGGTGCCGCCGTTACGTTTGCTCTGTTTGCTTTCATGGCTTACTTAATCGGCGGAGGAGCACAGCGCAACGAAGCGCCGGCTCCAACGCCCGTTATTGACATCGTAACGTCGCCACCTGAGTCTGACGTTCAGGAGCGTCGGCGTACACCGCCGCCGCCACCGCCGCCGCCGGAGCAGCCACCAGAAACACCACAGTCTGAGCCTGATACATCAGACAGTGGCATGAACATGAACATGGGTTTTGATGTTGATGTTGGTGGTGCTGATACAGGTCTTTCAGGGCCAGGCGGAGGACTAAACTCTGACGGAGACGCAACACCTATTGTTCGTATCGAACCGCGTTATCCGCCTTCAGCTGCAAGAAACGGCACCGAAGGTTGGGTACAGCTGCGCTTCACTATCGACCAGCAAGGTGGTGTAACTGACGTTGAAGTCATCGATTCTGAACCTCGTCGAGTTTTCGACCGTGAGGCACGGCGCGCGCTATTGCGTTGGAAGTATAAGCCCAAGGTCATTGATGGTAAGCCTGTTCGTCAGGAAGGCATGACCGTCCAGCTCGACTTCACAATGGATGGGAACTAAGAAATGAAATATACAGTTAAAACATTTGTTAGTGCCCTGGCTTTTGCTTCGGTTATGTCGATGACAACGGTTCCGGCTTCGGCGCAGGACCTTGGCTTCAACATCCCGGACAAAGAGACCGTTGAGGCGCAGAAGAAGGCTCGTGACAATAAGGCTGCTTCGCAGAGTATTGGTCGGGCAATCATGGATGCGTTTGAACTGTATGAAGAAGAAAAAATCAAAGAAGCGATAGCGGTTCTTGAAGATCAAGATCCTGACCCTGGGTACGACTCTGCGTATCTGGATCGTTTTCTTGGTAATCTTTATGCAGCAGATGAGCGCATGGCTGATGCTTTAAAAGTTTTGAAAAACGCAGTG
Organism: Idiomarina sp. UBA3176; assembly: GCF_002364295.1. NCBI lineage: Bacteria > Pseudomonadati > Pseudomonadota > Gammaproteobacteria > Alteromonadales > Idiomarinaceae > Idiomarina > Idiomarina sp. UBA3176. Next base: position 58,570 of record NZ_DEXU01000017.1, on the reverse strand, counting down.
GATCAGGACGTGCTCGGTTGGAATGACCAAGCGGCGGCTATGAAGCTGGTTGGGCAAATTAGTCTGCAAGAAGAGAAGTACGAGCAGAGCCTTGAATACCTTAGAAAATGGGTTCAATTTACAGGCGAACGTGACTCTCAGGTCTTCTTGTACATGGCTAATGCGCATTACCAGATGAAAAATTTCGCTGAAATCATTCCGTTAGCCGAGGCGTCTTTAGAAGCAGCTGAAAAACCTGATAAGAATGTCTACACGTTAATGATGGCGTCTTACTACGAGCGTAAGATGTACCCTCAGGCGATAGGAGTTCTTGAAGAAGGTTTGAATAAGTTGCCCGAAGTCACCCAATGGTGGCCGCAGTTAGCGCAGTTTTATATGTTAGAAGAAAACTTAGCTAAGTCTCTTCAAACTATGGAAATCGCGTATTTGGCTGGATATCTTGATAAGGAGAGTCAGTATAAAATGCTGGTGCAACTTTATGATAATGAAGGTATTCCGTACAAAGCTGCTGCGACTATGGAAAAGCACGTAGAAGCGGGTGATATCGAAAAGACTGCGAAGAACTTTGCGACTATCGCTAATAGTTATCATCGCGCTAAAGAACTTGAGAAAGCTGTTTCCTGGTATGAGCGCGCAGCTGAGTCAGCTGAAGAACGTGATGATAAAGGTGAGTACTACCGCAAGCAAGGTAACTTGATGCTGTTAAATGAACAGTATATTGCGGCAGCAACTCCCCTAAAAAAGGCTCTGGATTATTTGGAGCGTAATGAAGAAGGTCGTGTCTACATGTCATTAGCGGAAGCGTATTTCTATGGTGGTGACTATCGCCAGGCTATGCGTTATGTTGATGAAGCTGCAACCTTCGATGGTCAACGTCGCAGTGCTCGTAGCTGGAAGGGTTATATTAAGTCTACAGCTAAACGAAAAGGTATCGATCTCGATTAACCACTTTTCGTTTTTATAACTGCATAGTAAAACCCGGCCACAGTGTCGGGTTTTTGTTTTCTGGGGAGAGAAACATGAGGTCTCATTCGGTCGGTCTTGGCTTAAGAAACGAGTTGCTTGACGCTGCTTTAGCTGGAGATATTGATGCGGATTTTCTTGAGATAGCCCCGGAGAACTGGATACCTTTTAAAGGTTCCCGTCTGGAAAAACTCGCCCAAATAGCCGGAAAATATCAACTGACCTGCCATGGCTTATCGCTTTCTATTGGCAGCCAGGACTCGTTGAATCAAAGCTTTCTGAAAGATGTGAAGCGCTTTTTGAATGACTTTGATATTGAAATTTACAGTGAGCATTTAAGCTATTGCTCTCATAACGGCCAGTTATACGATTTACTGCCTATTCCTTTTACAGTCGATGCCGTTGCCTATGTTGGCGAACGAATTAAGCAAGTTCAGGATAGGTTAGGACAAGCTTTAATATTGGAAAACGTCTCTTATTACGCGAGTCCCTCTCCGGAATTTACCGAATTAGAATTCATTAATCAGGTTCTTGAGGCAGGTGATTGCAAACTTTTACTCGATGTAAATAACGTTTTTGTGAACAGTGTAAACCACAGCTATGACCCTTATGAATTCATCGATGGCCTGCCTTCTGAGCGAATTGTCTACGGACACATAGCCGGACATCACGAAGAATACGAAGATCTTTATATTGATACTCATGGTGCCAGCGTAAAAGACGAAGTTTTCCAGCTTCTGGATTATGCTTATGGGCGGCACGGCGTTTACCCTACTTTGTTGGAAAGAGATTTCAACTTCCCTTCGCTGGAAGAGTTAAACCAGGAGTTGAACAGGATAAAAGCGATACAGGCTCGCCATGAGTAAAATGACTTTTAAAGAAATTCAAAATCGCTTTGTGGAACAGTTAAAAGCGCCGGAAAAGTTCGTAGACGAAGCTTGGCTGGATGAGATAGAAGCGCGGCGGCTGGCTGTTTATCAGCGATTACTGCGGAATAATATCTTTCGTTTTATTGATAGTGCATTTCCTGTACTCAAAAAGCTGGCAGCGGAAAAAGAATGGGCAGAAACCAAAGAGCGGTTTTTTCGTACCTTTTCTTCTCAGTCACCATATTTTACTGGTATTGCGGCAAGCTTTGTTGAGTACCTGCAATCTCATGACGAGTTGTTTATCTTTGCGGCTGAACTGGCTCACTATGAATGGGCAGAGCTGGCGGTAGAGCAAAAGCCGTGGCCTGAAAATTATATTCACTCGGAAGAGGCGCTCAAGACGGACTCTCTTATTGTACTTAACCCTACGGCTATGGTTTCGTCATATCAGTACCCGGTTGATGAAATAAGCACTGAGTTTCAGCCTCAGGAATCCTTGCCCGAACCGCGTTTTTTGATCGTGTTTCGCGATAACAACGATAAGGTTCGCTTTATTCGCATTAATGCGATGACTTTTTTACTGTTAACAGAGCTACAAAATAGAGAGAGTATTCAACTGAATAGCTTACTCGAGCTTTTGCCTGAATTACTCCCTCAATGGCCCAAAGATCAGCTACAGCAAGGGGCCGAACAGACTTTAAACAGACTAGCCGGGCAACAATTGATATTGAAGGTAAAGAATTGAATTCAACTTTTATCGTTGTCGAGGATCGAGTATGATCAGCCCCGATTTCATCAAGAGGTAAAAGTTATGTCATCAGAAACCTTTAAAGAACCGGCAGGCAAACGATTTTTGCTTATTACGGCAGTGTTGTTCTTATTCTGGGCCTGTTTACCGCTGGTTCTGCGTTTAACACAAATTCTTTCTTCTTAAATACATCCTCATTAACTATCAGGTAAACGACATTTATGTCAGTCACTTTGCTCGTTGTCGAGGATAAAGACAAAACTCTGGAGTCTATTTGTAGCTTGATAAAGCCACTTGGCTTTGAGGTTACTGTAGCCCGGGATGGTTTAGATGGCTTAAGCAAAGCGAAACAGAGCTACTTCGATATTGTTTTGCTTGACCACAAAATGCCGGTTATGGACGGTTTGTCTTTACTGAAAAACCTGCGCGATTTAGACGCTTATCACCGTACTCCATTGTTGTTTATGTCAACTCAGGATTTGGTAGAGATAGAGCCAAAGGCATTAAAGGCCGGTGCGACTCAATGTCTGGCTAAACCTTTGAACGAGGATTTTCTGCTGGATACGCTAAAATCCTGGGCGGTGCGCTTTGTCGCATAATGATGAGACTAAGATTATGGAATCAGCCACGACTGATATAAGGGACTCTATTGGTTCCATTCCGGACTACCCTAAGCCAGGTATTATTTTCCGGGATATAACGCCTTTACTACAAAACCCGGATGCGTTCAGATTAACCATTAATACGTTAAAGCAACGCTATGCAGGGCAGGGCATAACACAAATTGCTGCTGTTGAAGCCCGTGGCTTTATTTTTGGTTCCGCATTAGCCTATGCCATGGGGTGTGGAGTTACTTTGTTAAGAAAGCCGGGGAAGTTACCCGGTAAAGTGACACGTCAGAATTATGAGTTAGAGTACGGTTCAGATGAATTGCAAATGCATGAAAACGCTTTGACTGAAAACGACAGAGTGCTAATTGTCGACGATTTACTGGCTACCGGCGGAACCGTGGTAGCTGCAAGTCAGTTGATTAAGTCTTCCGGCGCAGACGTTGTAGAAGCCGCTTTTGTGGTCTCTTTACCTGAGCTCGGCGGTGAAGATAAATTGCAGCAGGCCGGCGTTGCGTGCTATACCTTATGTCAGTTTTAATGAAACAGAGTTAATAATCCATCCTATGAGTTATCAGGTACTGGCAAGAAAATGGCGACCTTCGCAGTTTGCAGAAGTTGTCGGCCAACAACATGTTTTGAAGCCGCTTGAGCACGCGTTAGACAAGCAGCGGCTTCATCATGCTTATCTGTTTACCGGTACCCGCGGGGTTGGTAAAACCACCATTGCACGAATCCTGGCTAAAGCACTGAATTGCGAAGAAGGTATTACGGCAACGCCGTGTGGCAAATGCAGTGCCTGTCTTGAAATAGAGCAGGGACGGTTTGTTGACTTGCTGGAAATTGATGCAGCATCAAGAACCAAAGTTGAAGACACCCGCGAGTTACTTGATAACGTCCAGTATCGGCCCACCCGCGGCCGCTATAAAGTGTACTTAATTGATGAAGTGCACATGCTGTCACGGCACAGTTTTAATGCTCTGCTGAAAACACTGGAAGAACCACCGGAGCACGTAAAGTTCCTGCTGGCGACCACCGATCCGCAGAAGCTACCGGTTACCATTTTATCGCGTTGTCTGCAGTTTAATTTAAAAGCCTTGTCGAACGACGATATTACGCAGCAGCTTAGCTATGTTTTATCGCAGGAACAGGTTCAGGCTGATTCCGAAGCGCTGCCACTGTTGGCTCGTTCTGCCCGTGGCAGTATGCGCGATGCGCTTAGCTTAACCGACCAGGCTATTGCCCAGGGTGGCGGTTCGGTTAGTATCGACAGTGTCAGACGTATGCTCGGCAACGTGCCCGTGGCCGATATTGCCGCATTACTGGAATCTGTTCTCGAAGGGGATGCAGAAGCTGTAATGCAACGTGTGGACAGTATGGTATCCATGGTACCGGACTTGAGTTCGGTGCTGGTCGAGCTACAAAGCTTATTGCATCAGCTGGCGTTGGTTCAGCAAGTACCCAGTGCCGCTAATGTGTTCGAAAACAGTGATGTCCTGAAACCATTATTGCGACGCATGCCGGCTGAACTTATTCAGGTTTTTTATCGCACGGTTCTGGAAGGTCGCCGCGAGCAGGCTTACGCTATAGACGCACGTAGCGGACTCGAAATGACTTTATTGCGGCTGCTGTGTTTCCGCCCGGCAGAAAAGGGCGATTACAACATTACTGAACCAGACTCGTCTGCTGTTGATATGCCTGAGTCGAAGCTAACGGCTCCTGCTCAGGAAGTGACTGAGACTGAAGCCGGGTCTGTAGCAGAAGTAACACCGCAGGCAGGACCAGAGCCGCAGCCTGAAGCGGAATTATCGGAGCCTATGCAACCGTCTTATAGTGAGCATGAAGAGCCTCCTGAATTTAATTACTCTGAACCGGATGATGATGCGGGCTTCTATCATAATGATGCGCCTCCGTATCATATGGAAGAGGCCGCTAAGTCGGAGCCAGTACCTGAGCCAACAGCAGATCAAACAGCAGAGCCAACGCCTGAGCCAGCGGCGCAGAGCAGTTCTGGCGTAGCCGATCTTTTACGCGTGCGAGAGCAACTGGCTGAAAAAAAAAATCCCGACAATAGCAACAAAACATTAAACAGCCAGACAGAAAACAGCTCGCCGGTGGCGTTAACTGTTCCGGCAGAAGCCGAACCAGAAGCTCACCCCGAGCATCAGCCGGAATCAAAAGACGAATTAAACGAAGAACTGCCAGAATTAAATGACGATATCCGCGAAGCCGCCGAAGTTGATAAATGGAGTGCCATGATAGCAGGCATGGACATTTCCGGGCTGGCTCGTCAGGTGTTGTTAAACTCCGAACTGCAAAAGCTTGGCGATGACGACTGGTTGATTCTGGTGGCTGAAGAACAAAAAAGTTTATTGAACGAATCGACCAGTCAGGCCGTCAGAGAGTCTTTGGCCGGGTTATTAGGGGCGACTGCAAGGGTAGAGTTTAAAGTTGGCGTGCCGAGCCAGCCAACACCTTTAATGGTGCAACAGCATATCAATGAATACCGTCACCAGCGCGCGTGTGAAATATTACACGGAGACGCCGGCGTACAAGACTTACAACAAAGGTTTCAAGCGCAAATTGATGAGTCATCAATTCAGGCGCGTTAATTTTTTAAAAGCTTAAACGAGGAATAAAATTATGTTTAAAGGTGGAATGGGTAACATGATGAAGCAGGCGCAACAAATGCAGGAGCGCATGCAAAAAGCCCAGGAAGAAGTCGCCAATATGGAAGTTACCGGTGAAGCCGGTGCAGGCCTGGTTAAAATTACCATGCTGGGTAACCACAACGTAAAGCGCGTAAGCATTGACCCAAGCCTAATGGAAGACGATCAGGAAATGCTGGAAGACTTAATTGCTGCAGCTACCAACGATGCTGTGCGTCGCGTTGAAGAAACCAGCAAAGAGCGCATGTCTGAAATAACCGGCGGTATGGGTTTACCTCCGGGCTTTAAAATGCCTTTCTAAGTAGTAAGGTCAGTTAATGAGTATTAGTCCGGCAATCGATCAACTGGTCGAGAATTTAAAACGCCTACCGGGTGTTGGCCAAAAGTCAGCACAGCGTATGGCGTTTCATTTGCTTGAGCGCGATCGCGGTGGAGCCTCAAGGCTTGCCGAGTCTTTGCAGTCTGCGGTGGAAAAAGTAGGCCACTGCGAGTGTTGCCGGACCTTAACCGAAGAACCCTTGTGTCGCATTTGCAGCAACCCGATGCGGCGCGAAAATGGTGTGCTTTGTATTGTTGAAACACCCGCCGACGTATTAGCCATTGAACAGACCTCTCAATTTCAGGGGCGTTATTTTGTGCTGATGGGACATTTGTCGCCGCTGGATGGTATTGGGCCGGCAGACATTGGTCTGGATGAACTGGAGCGGCAACTGCAGAGCGAGCCGGTGGAGGAAATTGTGCTGGCGACTAACCCGACTGTGGAAGGGGATGCTACCGCGCACTATATTGCCGACATTGCCGCGCAATTGAATATCAACACCACCCGAATTGCTCACGGGGTGCCAGTAGGCGGTGAGCTGGGTTATGTTGATCAAACCACACTGGGTCACGCCTTCAGTGGTCGAAAACAATTTTCCCGATGACTTGAAAATGTCTCCTGCGCCCCCATTGTTATTGCCATAGGTAATAACAGTAGGAGAAATATACTATGGCGGAAGCCGGTCAAATGGAAAAACATGGATTTCAGACAGAAGTAAAACAATTGCTTCACCTGATGATTCATTCTTTGTATTCCAATAAAGAAATTTTCTTACGCGAATTGGTCTCTAATGCGTCCGACGCAGCAGATAAATTGCGCTTTAAAGCCTTAAGCGACAACTCTCTGTACGGTGACGACAGTGACCTGCACGTTCGTGTTTCTGTTGATAAAGACAGCCGCACTATTACCATCAGCGACAATGGCGTTGGTATGACGCGCGACGACGTGATGAATAATCTGGGAACCATTGCCAAGTCAGGCACTGCGGAGTTCTTTGGTCAGCTGTCCGGCGACGAAGCAAAAGACAGTAAGCTTATCGGTCAGTTTGGTGTTGGCTTCTATTCAGCCTTTATTGTTGCTGATGAAGTTACCGTAAGAACCCGTTCAGCATTAGATAAAGACGCTCGCGGAGTCGAATGGCGCTCGCAAGGTGAAGGCGATTTCGAAATTGCTGACATTGATAAAGCCCGTCGCGGCACGGATATTATTTTGCACCTGAAAGACGATGCCGATGAATTCTTAGATGAAAATCGTCTGCGCGGCATTATCAATAAGTATTCAGAACACCTGAGTATCCCGGTTCAAATGTGGAAAGAACCGGTACCTGAGTCAGAAGACGACGAAGGCAACAAAGTGGAAGGGCAGCCCGGCGAATGGGAGACCGTAAACTCAGGTCAGGCACTCTGGACTCGTGAAAAGTCAGACATTACGGACGAAGAATACAAAGAGTTCTATAAGACCGTAGCGCACGACTTTGATGAACCACTGCTGTGGAGCCACAACAAAGTTGAAGGCACAACCGAATACACTAATTTGCTGTACATTCCAAAACGCGCTCCGTGGGACTTATGGAACCGCGAACAACAGCACGGCGTTAAGCTTTATGTGAAGCGTGTTTTTATTATGGACGACGCTGAGCAGTTAATGCCGACTTACCTGCGTTTTGTGCGTGGTTTGGTTGACTCAAACGACTTACCGCTGAACGTTTCGCGTGAAATTTTGCAGGATAATAAAATCACCCGTGCAATGCGTAATGGCAGTACCAAAAAAGTACTGCAAATGCTGAAGAAGCTGGCAAAAGACGACAAAGAACAGTATCAACAATTCTGGGATACCTTCGGGAATGTGCTGAAAGAAGGTCCGGCGGAAGATCACACTAACCGTGAGCGTATTGCCGAGCTGCTGCGTTTTGCTTCAACGCATAACGAAGGCGCAGTGCAGTCAGTCAGCCTGGACGACTACATTGAGCGAATGAAAGAAGGCCAGGATAAAATCTTCTACATTGTTGCTGACAGCTACGAAGCCGCCAGAAATAACCCTGCACTGGAAATCTTCAACAAGAAAGGCATTGAAGTGTTGCTGCTTTCAGAGCGCATTGATGAATGGTTGATGAGCCACCTGACTGAATTTAAAGAGAAACAGTTGCAGTCAGTGACTCGTGGTGACCTTGATTTAGGCGAACTGGACGACGAAGAAGACAAGGCCGAGCAGGAAAAAGCCGAAGAAGCCTTTAAAGAAAACCTGGAACGCTTTGAAAAAGCCTTAGGTGATAAAGTTAAGAAGGTTCGTGTGACTAACCGCTTAACCAACTCGCCGGCCTGTATCATTACCGATGACAATGATATGAGTACGCAAATGGCTAAGTTGATGGAAGCCGCCGGTCAGGCGGTTCCTGAAACTAAGTACATCTTTGAAGTAAATCCAGAACATCCGTTGGTTCAGCGCATGCTGACCAAAGAAGATGATACCTTTAAAGAATGGGCTGAAGTGTTATTAGATCAGGCCACTTTAGCGGAGCGGGGCAACCTGAAAGATCCAGCCTCCTTCGTTACCCGCCTTAACAAATTAATGCTTAACGCTTAATTTCGTATCAACCGCTGTGGGTAAGTCATTGCCTGCAGCGGCTTTCTGCGCTTGTAATAGCCCGCCTGTCAGGGTAAAGTTCGGGGCAGACTTTTGAATCATGCAAAGAGGTTTTCTATGCGCATTATTTTGTTAGGCGCCCCGGGAGCTGGAAAAGGAACTCAGGCACAATTCCTGATGAATACTTTTGGGATCCCTCAAATTTCCACCGGTGATATGCTGCGTTCAGCAATAAAATCCGGATCAGAACTGGGTAAAAAGGCCAAACAAGTTATGGATGCCGGACAGTTAGTGTCGGACGACATCATTATCGAGTTGGTCAAAGAACGAATTGCAGAGCCAGACTGCCAGAATGGTTTTTTACTCGACGGTTTTCCAAGAACCATTCCGCAAGCCGACGCGATGCGTGATAACGGTATTGAAATTGATTACGTGCTGGAATTTGATGTTCCGGACGAAATTATTGTTGATCGCATGAGTGGTCGCCGTGTCCACCCTGGTTCCGGCCGTGTTTATCATGTTGAGCACAATCCACCGAAAGTGGAAGGCAAAGACGATGAAACGGGTGAAGATTTGGTTGTTCGCCCGGATGATCAGGAACAGACGGTTCGTAAACGTCTTTCGGTTTACCACGAACAGACCGAGCCTCTGGTAGAGTATTATCAAAAGCTGTCTGAAGAAGGTAAGACGGAGTATCACAAAATTGATGGTACACAACCCGTTGAAAGAGTCAGTGAGCAACTGGGCGATTTGCTCAGAAAGTAATTTTTTACTAAAAGGCTCACATGGTGAGCCTTTTTTAATGAAGCAAGGCCCCAACGAATAACAAGAGGCATTCCAATGACATCTCAACTAACAATCACCGGCTTTTATGCGGGCATTTTAACGCTTATTTATCTTGTTCTGGCTGTGAACATTATCCGCTTGCGCTGGAAACATCGGGTAGGCCTTGGTACAGGTGAAGCCGAAGAACTCAACGTTGCAGTACGCATCCATGGGAATTTTATTGAGTACGTGCCTCTGGCGCTTATTCTGTTTGCTATGATGGAAGTACAAAACGCTCCGCTTGCTCTGCTCCATGGGTTGGGTATTGCGTTAGTCGTTGCTCGCTTATGTCATGCTATAGGATTAACCCGCAGTGTCGGCGTGAGTTTGCCTCGCACCATTGGGGTATTAACGACTTTTGCCGTTTTATTGTTAGCTGCTGGCTTTGGTATCGGTCAGTTTGTTGGTGTCAGTTTATTATAAAGTGAAGCTATGTCTGAATTAGAATCAGGTATCCATTTGTACGGCGAACAACAAAACCCTCCGGTTGTTTTGTTGCACAGCTCGCAGAGCGCGAGTAGCCAGTGGCGGGCGTTAATAAAAGAATTAACCAGCACTCACTTTGTTATTGCGGTTGATTTGCTGGGCTATGGGCAGGCGCCTAACGTCGAGTTTACGGCAAACTTTCGACTGGAGCAGGAACTGCCCCGTATTATTAACGCGGTTGAGCAACTTGCGTTATCCAGGCCTGTGCAACTGGTTGGTCACTCCTATGGCGGTGCTGTTGCATTAAAGCTGGCACTGGAAAAGCCATTTAAAATTGCCGATGTGGTTGTCTACGAACCTGTTGCCTTTCACGTGTTACCGGATGATTCTCCCGGAATGCTGGAAATACAGGAGATCAGTCACGCTATGAACGGTAAAGACGCAGTCGAATGCACTCGCACCTTTGTCGATTACTGGAATGACGCCGGATATTTTGATGCTTTGCCTGAACGCATTCAGCAAATCATGGTCAGTCAGGCTGCCAAAGTGGCGCTGGACTTCGACGCCTTGCTTAACGAACCCCGACGCCTGGAAGACTACCGCGGGGTAGGGCAAAGCGTTCTGCTGCTGCAGGGCGAACACACTCGTCGCAGTGCAAAAGCTGTCGCAGAGGCTTTATCGACGATACTTCCTGATGTTCAACGAGACTCCGTTGGAGCAGGGCATATGGGGCCTTTGACTCATCCGGCTGATGTGAATCAGCGTATCCTGCAATTTTTGCGTAAGCAATCCTAACCCAGAGAAAACGCGCGTGAACTGGTGGACGAATAATAAAGGCGAATTTAATAAGCTGGCTAAACTGACCGGCCCTATTCTGGTGGCTCAGTTAACTCAAATGTTAATGAGTGTCGTGGATACGGTCATGGCCGGGCGTAAAGGCGCGGTTGATTTGGCCGCTGTGTCTGTCGGCGGCAGTATTTTTGTGCCGGCAACTTTATTGGTGTTTGGTCTGGCGCTGGCATTAGCGCCCATTATCTCTCACCTGGACGGGTCAAATTCGCACCGGCGTGTCGCTAACATATTGCAGCAGGGGTTCTATGCTTGCGCCATTGTTGGTGTTATCACGTTACTGGGTATGTCATCAGCGCCATGGTTGCTGGACATCATGGAAGTTGAAGACGACTTTCGCGCCATTACTCTGGACTATTTGTTTTACATCTCCTGGGGCATACCGGGCTTTGTTATTTACGCGGTACTGAGAAACTTTTGTGAGGGCTTGTCGAACACCATGCCGTCGCTGATCATTGGTTTTATCGGGCTATTGATAAATATTCCGGCAAACTACATTTTTGTTTACGGCAAGTTTGGTATGCCGGAACTGGGTGGCGCTGGCTGTGGGCTGGCGACAGCCATTGTTTTGTGGGGTATGGCGCTTTCAATGGTTGTTTATACCTTTACCGCCAAACGTTACAAGCGGTTACGTCTGCTCCGGCGCTGGTATCGACCTAACTGGGACGACGTTACCTACGTTATCCGTATCGGTTTCCCTATTTCCATGTCGCTCTTTTTCGAGGTCAGTCTGTTTGCTGCTGTGGCGTTATTAATTGCGCCGCTGGGGCCGACTGTGGTTTCTGCTCATCAAATTGCACTGAACATAAGTTCGTTAGTGTATATGGTGCCGCTGAGTATCTCTATGGCGGTGACTTTACGGGTTGGCTTTGCGCTGGGTGCGGGTAATCCGAAAAACGCCATGTTGAGCTTTAAACTCGCGATGCTGTTTGGTGGCGTGTTTGCGGGCGTTAACGGTTTAATTATGTATCTGGGTGGTGGTTGGTTAGCCAGCCTTTACACTCCTGATAAGGATATTATTAATCTGGCAGCAACGCTGATGGGGCTGGCGGCTATTTTCACTGTGTCGGACACCTTCCAGGCCATTTCCATTGGCACTCTGCGTGGCTACAAAGACACTAAATACCCAATGATATTGGCCTTTATTTCGTACTGGCCGTTTGGCTTAACCGTTGGTTATATTCTGGGGCTGACCGACTGGGTTGTGCCAGCCATGGGCGCGGCAGGCTTCTGGATTGGCTTTATTAGTGGCCTAAGTGTCGCAGCGGTACTCTTGTCATTGCGCCTACGCCGCGTATCCCGCCGATACGAGCGTAAGCATTTTCGTGAGCAGTTAAACAGCGCCGCTTAACCGCGGCGCTTCGCTAATACCTCCAGCACATCGTCTAGACTAAGTTCATTGGCCCGTAGCGCAACCAGCAAGTGGTAGAGTAAGTCGGCGCTTTCATTAGCCAGCTCGTCTTTATCGGCAGTTGCCGCTGCCAGAGCGACTTCCACGCCCTCTTCCCCAACTTTTTGAGCCACACGTTTTAATCCCTTAGCAAACAGGCTGGCAGTGTAACTCTCGTTGGTATCTGCGCCTTTGCGGCTGGCAATGAGCGAGTCAAGCTCATGCAGCAAGGGTTTAGGAGCGTCAGCAAAACAGCTGCGGTTGCCTAAGTGGCAAGTTGGGCCATCGGGCAATGCCTGAATGAGCAAGGCGTCGTTATCACAGTCCGAATAGATGCCCTCAAGCCAGAGGTAGTTGTTTGAGCTTTCGCCTTTAGTCCATAAACGTTCTTTACTGCGGCTGTAAAAAGTGGTTTTACCGCTTGCTAAGCTTTCCTTAATGGCTTCTGTATTCATATAGGCCTGCATTAACACTTCACCGGTTAGAGCGTGTTGTACTGTGCAGGGCAGTAAACCTGACATTTTCTCCCAGGCCAACTGGTTTATGTTATTCAAATCAATTTTCATGTCGTCTCCTGAAGCGCTTCAATGGGGCGAACTGCAATATTATTGGCTGCCATTGCGGCTTTCACTTCGCTGATACTGAATAGGTTTTTGTGAAACACCGAAGCCGCAAGTGCACCATCTACCTGCGCCTTTTGAAAGGCATCAACAAAATGCTGAATCTCACCGGCACCACCGGACGCAATTAAAGGCACAGAGCAATGCTCGCGCAATGCCGACAGTTGTGCAATATCGTAACCTTGACGCACGCCGTCCTGATTCATGCAGTTCAACACAATTTCACCGGCGCCACGGGAAATGACTTCCTGTAACCAGTCTTTGGTCTGCCATGTTGATTTGTGCGACTTGCTCTCGTCGCCGGTAAACTGATGCACTTCGTATTCACCGGACTGTTCGTTATAGAAACTGTCGATACCAATAACAATGCACTGCTGGCCAAATTCCTCAACCAGGGTATTAATTAAATTGGGGTTAAGCAGGGCAGGCGAGTTAATGGAGATTTTATCTGCGCCCATAGAAAGCATGGTTTGTGCGTGCTCAACCGAACGAATGCCGCCGGCAACGGTAAAAGGAATGTTGATTTCCCGGGCAACCCGCTCAACCCAGGACTTATCTACCGTACGGCCGTCTGCAGATGCGGTAATATCGTAAAATACCAACTCGTCAGCGCCGCTTTCTGCGTAACGCTTTGCCAGCGGCAAAATATCACCAATAATTTCATGGTTACGGAACTTCACCCCTTTAACTACCTGTCCGTCGCGAACGTCCAGGCATGGGATTACGCGTTTTGCCAACATGCTAATGCCTCCTGCATAGTGAAAGCGCCGGTAAGTAACGACTTACCCAATATAACCGAGTCACAGTTTACGGCTTTCAAATCTTTAAGATCGTCTAAGCAACTGACGCCGCCGGACGCTTGCCAGACGACCTGCGGATAAAGCTGCTTATAGCGTTTATAAAGCTCAACATTGGTGCCTGTCATGGTGCCGTCTTTACTGATATCGGTGCAGAGTACATGACGGCAGCCTAAATCCAGGTAGCGGTTGAGAATGTCATCCAGTGTATGCGTGCTGGCCTGTTGCCAGCCGTGGGTAGCGACCATGGCATTGCCACTCTGATCAATATTCACATCCAGCGCCAGTACAATTTTTTCGCCGCCATAGGCCTGGAACCATTGTTTTACGGTATCTGGCTGGTTAACCGCGGTGGAACCAATTACGGCACGTTCAATACCGGCGTCAAACAAGGCTTCCAAATCCTCGGTTGTACGAATTCCGCCGCCAGCCTGACACTTCATACCTGAATCTGAGGCTAGTTTAGCCAGCAGTTTCTGCTGGCGCTTGTCCGGGTCTTTAGCGCCGTCTAAATCAACCAAATGCAGCCATTCGGCACCGGCCTGAGCATAGAGTTGGGCCTGACCCAGCGGGGTTAAATCAAACTCGGTTTTTTGCGCGAAGTCGCCCTGATATAGGCGTACCACTTTGCCGTCAATTAAATCCAGGGCAGGTATCAGCATAATGTTAACTCCAGAAAACGTTTCAGCAGAGCTTCGCCAGTCTTACCTGAACGCTCAGGGTGAAACTGCGCACCAAAATAGTTGTTGTGACGTATCATTGAGGCAAAACGCTCACCATACTCGCTGCTGGCTATAGTGTACTCATCAACTGCTACAGCAAAACTGTGCACGAAATAGCAGTAGCTGTCGCTCGTGTCGACTAACGGGTTATCTGCGGTCGGCTGCAGGGTATTCCAGCCCATATGCGGCAAAGGCAGACCAGAATCGCGCAGGCGTTTGGTTTTTGCCGGAATTAAATTCAGGCAGTCAACGTCACCTTCTTCTGAGTGTGAGGTCAGTAACTGCATGCCCAGGCAAATACCCAGCACCGGCTGGGTTAACTCCCGTAGCGGCTCCACGAGTTGCTTGCGCTGTAAGTTACGCATAGCTGCGGCAGCGGTACCTACGCCAGGCAAAATGACACGGTCAGCGGCGCGTATTTGTTCTGCATCATCGGTAATAAGCACTGAGTAGCCCAAACGTTCAACCGCAAAGCGGACAGATGTCAGGTTGGCACACTCGGTATCGACAATCACCACATTCATGCCAGCATCCCCTTACTTGAAGGCAACTGTTGGTCTCCGGTTTTGGTAATGGCCTGACGCAGTGCCCGGCCAAATACCTTAAACAGGCTTTCGACCTGGTGGTGGGTATTACCCTCGGTGGTCGATAAGTGCAAGCTCATTGCCATGGCGTCGGTTAACGAGCGGAAGAAGTGCTCGACCATTTCGGTGGATAACTCGCCGACTTTGTCGCGGGTGAAATCTGCTTCCCATTTCAAATAGGGGCGTCCGGATAAATCGATCAGACATTCCGCCCGGCATTCATCCATAGGCAGAGCAAAACCAAAGCGACCAATGCCGCGCTTGTCGCCAAGCGCTGAGCGCAATGCCTGACCCAGCGCCAGAGCGGTGTCTTCAATGGTGTGGTGATCGTCAATGTGCAAATCACCCTTAACCTTAACCGAAAGCGAGAAACCGGCGTGTGTGGCTATCTGCTCAAGCATGTGGTCAAAGAAGCCAATGCCGGTATTAAATTCGCGCGGTGTCTGACTGTCTAAATCAACCTTAATGTTAATATCCGTTTCCCGTGTGGTGCGGGTAACCGAAGCGGTGCGTGGGTTGTCCAGTAGTTGGTGAACAATGGCATCCCAGTTGAGTTCGCTACGACTGTAACGCAGGCCTTCAATGCCCATGTTTTCAGCCAGTTGCAGGTCGGTTTCACGGTCGCCAATAACGTAGGAGTTGGTAAAGTCCACACGGCCTTCTTTCAGATACGACTTTACCAGCCCAAGCGCAGGCTTACGGCAGCTGCAGTTATCACTGTCAAAGTGAGGGCAAATCAAAACGTCTTCAAACCGAATGCCTTGCGACTCAAACACCGCCATCATTAAGTTGTGGGGGGCATCAAAATCGGCCTGAGGAAAGCTATCCGTACCCAGGCCGTCCTGGTTGGACACCATCACCAGCTGATAACCCGCCTGTTGCAGTTTCAGCAAAGCCGGCACGACGTTCGGTTCAAACACCAGCTTTTCAAGGCTGTCCAACTGCTTGTCAGTGACTGGCTCTTCAACCAGAGTCCCGTCACGGTCAATAAATAAAATAGGCTTCTGGCTCATGAAAAATAGTCCTTCAACTGTTGAATCAGTTCGTCATTTTCGGCGGCGCTGCCAATGGTTATGCGAACAACGTTTTCCAGCCCCCGCTGCGCCGACTGATTACGTATTAATAGGTCGTTATCGGTAAGTGATTTCACTAAACCAGCGGCATCTTCACACTGATAGAGTAAAAAGTTCGTGTCACTTTCCGATACCAGGGTCAGTGGTGTTTGCTCTAAGGCTGTTTGCACACGGTCGCGCTCGGCTAATAAGGTTGCTACCTGTTGCTGCAGCCGTTCAAGCGAGCTTGTCTGCAAAGCCTGAACCGCAATTTGCACTGTCGGGTCTGGCAAAGGGTAAGGTGCCAGAACTTTCTGCAGTAACTCAATAATGTCGTCATTCGCCAGCAAAAAACCGCAGCGAATGCCGGCCAGAGCAAAGGCCTTCGATAAGGTACGTAACACCACCAAGTTCGGATAACGTTCCAGCCAACTGACAACGCTGTCACCAGAGCTGAACTCAATATAGGCTTCATCAACTACCACAATAGAACGTGGCGAGTGTTGCAGCACTTGTTCAATATCATCGGTATTTAGTGCATTGCCCAGCGGGTTTGAAGGCGAGCAGAGAAAGATGACTTTGCACTCAGCAGCAGCTTCTATAATCGACTCCGTATCCAACTGCCAGTTGTTCACCTCTCCGCTATTTAGTAAGGGAACCTCAGTAACACCAACCGCAAAGGTTTTAGCCGAAATAGCGTACATACCGTAAGTCGGTGGGCAAATCAGTACTTTGTCCTGACCGGGTTCACAAAAAGCTCGTATCAGTAACTCGATACCTTCGTCTGAACCGCGGCTGCTTAATACCTTCGAGGCGTTAATTCCGGCGTACTCAGCGTAGGCCTGGTTCAGCGGCTTAGACTGAAACTCCGGGTAACGGTTAAGTTTGCTGTCATCAACAGTGTACGAGTTACTGTACGGAGACTCGTTAGCGTTCAGCCAGATATTGCCGCCACTCATGCTACGTCGTGCAGAGGCGTATGGCGTTAGCTGTTTCAGGTGCTGGCGCTGTAACTGCTCAACAATGCTCATAGTTTGCTCTCCGTACTTTTAGTCTCCGTACGAATAGTCACGGCACGTTTGTGCGCATCTAAACCTTCAACGTCAGCCAAAGTAGTAATGGCTTCTGCTAACTGGCGTAGTCCGTCGTGACTGGCTTCCTGGACCGTATAACGACGGTAGAAGTCGACCAGCCCAAGGCTGCTGTAATTGCGGGCATAGCCATAGGTTGGCAGCACGTGGTTGGTACCGGTGGCATAATCACCGCCGGACTCTGGTGTGTAGTGTCCGACAAAGACAGAGCCTGCACGGGTCAACTGTGGCAGTAGATCACGCGCGTTATCCGTCTGAATAGAAAGGTGTTCGGGCGCATAGGTTTCGCTAATGGCTATGGCTTCATTCATATCGGCAACTACCAGCAGACGACTGGCCTGTAAGGCCTGCTCGGCAATATCGGCGCGACTTAGCTGAGCGCATTGTGCCATCAGTTCCTGCCGTACATTTTCGGCGACCGTCATTGAGGGCGTAAGCAAAATAACCTGAGAATCCGGTCCGTGCTCGGCTTGTGACAGTAAATCCGCCGCCACATAGGCCGGGTTTGCACTGTCATCAGCAATCACCAACAGCTCTGAGGGGCCTGCCGGTAAATCCATGGCACAACCGCTGTCATTCTGGCTAACCTGTTGCTTGGCTTCGGTAACAAAGCTGTTACCCGGGCCAAAGACTTTACCTACAGCAGGCGATGACTCTATACCGTACGCCAGCGCACCAATAGCCTGAGCGCCGCCACACAGGAGAATATCGGTTACGCCGCAACGCTTAGCAGCGTAGAGCAGGGCGGCTGGTAATTCGCCCTGTTTATTAGGCGGGCTGACCATAACCACACGCTGGCACCCGGCAATTTGCGCGGGTACACCCAGCATTAATGCGGTAGAGGGCAAGGTTGCGCTGCCCCCGGGAATGTATAAACCGACGGCGTCTAACGGCGCATAACGCAGTTCACATTGCACGCCTGGCGCGGTTTCAATGCTTAAGTCCTGCGGACGTTGCGCTTCGTGAAAGCGATAAATGGTTTGGTACGCAGTGTCTATGGCGCGTTTTACTTTGTCATCTAAACTAGCAACGGCTGCTTCCACCTGTTCATCGCTCATTCGCAATGAGGTCGCATCCGGGTTATCGAACTGGCGGGTATAGTTCAGTACCGCGCGCTCACCGTTATCACGAACGTCACTCAGAATAACTGCAACCTTCTCTCGCAGTGATTCTGCCTGAGCCCGTCCGGGGCGCGCTAAGCGTTGAGTTTGCTCCGCTGACGACAGGCTTTGCCATTGCTCAATGGGTATCCGTAATTCACTCATGATCACCCCATCATTTTTTCAATAGGTAGTACAAGTATCGAACTGCAGCCCATAGATTTAAGATCTTCCATGGTTTCCCAGAATAGCTTCTCGGTGCTGACCATGTGCACGGCAACCTGCTCGTCGGTGTGGCTAAGCGGCAAAATGGTTGGTGTTTCTGCGCCGGGTAACAACTCGACTACTTGCTCTAATTTGTTCTTTGGCGCGTGCAGCATAATGTATTTGCTTTCCCGTGCCATTTGCACGCCGTCTATGCGTGGCAGCAACTGGTCTATCATCGCCTGTTTTTCTTCCGACAGGCTGTCAGCGCGTTGTATTAGCTGCGCCTGAGAACGGAATATCACGTCTTTTTCGACTAACCCGTTTGCTTCCAGCGTAGCACCGGTGGAAACTAAGTCACATATCGCTTCGGCAAGGCCGGCACGGGGAGCTACTTCCACAGAACCGGTCAGCATAACCGTACGCGCATTCACGCCGTTGTCTTTCAGGTAACGCTTTAATAGTTGAGGGTAGGTAGTAGCAACGCGTAAACCGTCTAGATCTTTCAACGACTGATACTGGCTTTCTCTTGGCACCGCCAGCGACAAGCGGCACTGACCAAACTCAAGTCCACGTAATGGCTGATAGGCCGCGACAGAATCCGTTGCAATGCGCTCTAACCGGGCTTCTTCCAGCACGTTTTCGCCAACCAGACCTAAATCAACCACGCCGTCCATAACCAGACCCGGAATGTCGTCATCACGTACGCGCAGCAAATCGATAGGGTGACTGGTGCTGTGCGCAATTAAGCGTGCTTCGTTAACACTAAATTTCACACCGCAGGCATTCAGCAATGCCATAGATTCTTTACTCAGTCGTCCTGATTTCTGTATCGCAATGGTTAAACGGTCAGTCATAACAGCTCCTAAAATGAAAAACCCCCGAAGGTATATGCCTTTCGGGGGTTGTATAGTCAATCGAAAGGCTAGCGTTTATACGGCTAGCCCAAACATTAAGTTCACGGCTAGGCCATACAGTTCCAATGATGATGGTGGTGGCTGTGAACAAAACGCATAATTAACACTCCAATAAAAATAGTTTTACTTCGTAAAGTTGTATAGCACTATAACAGCTGAGAAATGTAATGCAAGAGTAAACTTATTGGTTATTTAGTCGATATAAGCTTATTATTTAACCAGTGGTTGTATAGTCAAATAACAGAATTCATTCTCTGCGAGGCGAAAGACAACAACAATGGCTAACTTTGATGCAATGGTTCCGTTGATCCCCAAAGACACTCGCGTGCCTGTGGACTTCGCCCGTGAGCAGATGAAAATAAACCAGATTGAGAAGATACGCGAACTCAACGCTGTAGATGAAGACGAAGGGGCTACCATCGAAGATGATCAAAAAAGAGAAAGTAGCCAACAGCATCAGCATCAACAATCGTCGGCTCAAACGGACGTTGAAGAGGTTGCTGATAACGATGAAACCTTATCTTCAGGACATATAGACACCTACGCCTAGGCAAACATCTATGTCATAATACGTGCCTATTTCTTCGGCGGTATAGGTTATGGCGACGGTTTTATCATCAGTATTTAAGCCAACAGGCGAGCTCGCACAAGCAATTACAAACTTTCAGCCACGTGCCGCTCAGCAGCAAATGGCAGAAGCCATAGCCGCTACTGTTAAGAAAAAAGGTGAGCTGGTCGTTGAAGCCGAGACCGGCACCGGCAAAACTTTTGCGTATTTGGCTCCTGTGCTACTGGGCAAAGGCAAAGCGATTGTTTCTACCGGTACTAAAAACCTTCAGGAACAGCTGTTCCACCGCGACTTACCCATGTTAAGAAAAGTGCTGGCGCCGGAAAAAGTTGTCGCTTTATTAAAAGGCCGTTCAAATTATTTGTGTCTGCACCGCATGGAGCAGGCAACCCAACAGGCCGGACAGTTCAGCAAAGACATTCAAAATCAGCTTATTACGGTAAAGCGCTGGGCGACATCCACTCGCAGTGGTGACGTGGGCGAGCTGAACGCCTTAGCGGAAGACGCCTCGGTATTACCGCAGGTAACCAGCACTCAGGACAACTGCCTGGGGCGGGACTGTCCGGTGTACGAAGACTGCCACTTAGTCAAAGCCCGCAAAGAAGCCATGGAAGCCGATATTGTGGTGGTCAACCATCATCTTTTCTTTGCCGATATGGCGCTAAAAGATACCGGCTTTGGTGAGTTGATTCCCAGCGTGGATACGGTGGTCTTTGACGAAGCTCATCAAATTCCGGACATTGCCAGCCAGTACTTTGGCGAAACGGTTTCCAGTCGGCAACTGACAGAAATGTGCGAAGAACTGCAGCGTTTATGTATGACTGAGCTGAAGGACTTGTCGCAGGCCAGCGCTATGGCACGTACGTTATTACAGACTCTGAAAGACTGGCGGTTGTTGTTTCCGCGGGACCCTATGCGCGGCAACTGGCGAGACTGGCGCAAAAAACCGGACGTTGCCGAGGTGGCTGAGCGAGTGCAGGAGCGTTTAACCCTGCTGACCGACGTCATGAAAACCGCTATCGGCCGTAATAAAGACTTTGATAATTTACATGAACGCGCTGAACAGCACCTCTATATTTGGCGTCAGCTAATGGACGTCGACCGCACCGGCTACAGCTTTTGGTTTGAAACTACACCCCGACACGTCAGTTTGCATCAAACCCCGCTAAGCGTTGCCAAGACCTTCGGGGGCTATATCAAGCGCAACAAAATGAGCTGGGTATTTACCTCTGCTACTTTGGCGGTTAACGGCAAGTTCGATTACTTTACCAAGCGTTTAGGCATAGATGACGCCGACACCTTGTTGCTGGAAAGCCCCTTTGACTTTGCGAAGCAGGCCAAGCTGTGTTTACCGCGTTATTTGCCCGAGGCCAACGACCCGAATCGGCATCAAATGTTGACTGAAATTGCGGAGCAGTGCGTTAAGGTGAACCGGGGGGGCACTTTTCTACTGTTTACCAGCCACCGTATGTTGCAGCAAATGGCCTCAATATTACGTGACAGGCTGGATCGCGACATTCTGGTGCAGGGCGAGTCCGGTAAAACAGAGTTACTCGAAACCTTCACCAAAAAGGGTAATGCAGTGCTGTTGGGTACTTCGTCCTTTTGGGAAGGGGTAGATGTGCGGGGTGAAGCCTTGCGCTGCGTTATTATCGACAAACTGCCGTTTGCCTCGCCGGATGATCCTTTGCTGAATGCGCGTGTTGAAGATGCCCGTTTGCGTGGTGTCGACGCCTTCAGCACGATACAATTACCGCAGGCAATAATTGCGTTAAAACAGGGCGCAGGACGGTTAATTCGCGATAAAGACGACTCCGGTGTGTTAATTGTTTGCGACAGTCGTTTAGTAACGCGCCAATACGGTAAGCAGTTTTTATCGAGCTTGCCGGCTATGTCACGAACCCGGGATTTAAATGAAGCGTTGAGTTTTTTAGCGCAGGTTGCAGAGAAAGATGAAACCAATAATGACGAACTTATTAGCAGTTGATACGTCGACTGAAAATTGCTCAGTGGCTATTCGCTGGCAGAACAATTTCTTTAGCGAAGCAATAGAAAGCCCGCGGGAGCACTCGCAGCGCTTACTGCCTTTTGTTGAGCAAATGCTGCAGCAGGCAAAAACCGATTTAAGCCAGCTTGACGGGCTGGTTGTTGGCGTAGGGCCCGGCAGTTTTACCGGTGTACGCATTGGTGTATCTATGGCGCAGGGTCTGGCTTTTAGTGCTGAGTTACCGGTATTTCCGGTCAGCAGTTTGCAGGCACTAGCGCAACAGGCTATTCGTAAACACAATGCAGAATCGGTTGTTGCCTGTATAGATGCGCGCATGGGTGAAATTTATTACGCCTTGTACCGTAATAATAATGGTGTTGCCGAACAAATAACGGAGCCAGCCGTTGCTGAACCCTCTGCCAGTTTATTTGCGGGACATAATGTTCAGGGCTTCCATACTGCGGGAACTGGCTGGGACAACTACGCCGGTACTCTGGACCCTAAGCAGGAATTAAAGCACAGCATGGATTGCCGGTTACCGCTGGCGGAAGACATGCTGACAATAGCAACTAAAGGTTGTGTTTCTGCGGTCGATGCAGAGGACTTAGAACCTTTGTATGTTCGTAATGAAGTGACCTGGAAAAAATTGCCGGGTCGATAACTTGTAGAATGGCACTGAACTCGCCATAATAAAATCAGTCTTACTAACAGATGAGTCATCGTTTACGTGCGAATAAATCCGCAAGCGGTTCAGCCGCTAAACAGCCAGCAACAGGGGCCACAAAGGCCTGCGCCGGATGATCAGCAACGCCAGGAGCAGAGCCCGGCGAAAGTTGCTGATACCCGGCAGGTAGTGCCTGATGCCCGGCAAAGTCAGCGGCGCGCAGAACGGTGGGAATCACTTAATACGTTTTACGATGAGCCACCACAACGTTCTCAAAAAGCACTTAATGCTTATCAAAACATAGCGTTAAGCGAGAAAAGAGAGCAAATTACGTCAATGTTTGGTGTTGATGTTTACGCCTGAGTGAGGTCTGTTATGAAAACGATATTTGCAGTGTTAACAACACTGGTACTGGTTGGTTGCTCTTCAGTTCCTGATGAGCTTGCCACCGACAATGAAGAGGCTTTGGTGGGCTACAAGGTTGCCAAGCATCAAGGCGATGAAGTAGCAGGTGAGCCAGCCCGTTGGGGTGGTGTTATAGCCGACGTCCGCAACGCCGAAGATCATACCGTGCTGGAAGTCGTCAGCTTCCCGTTGAAGCGCTGGGGACGTCCTGAGGTTAGTGATAACAGCGATGGGCGTTTTTTAGCGGTAGTTAATGACTTTGTTGATCCCGACGTGTATCAGCAAGGCCGGTCAATCAGTTTTGTTGGTACGATAGGCCAAACTCAGCAGGGCAAAATTGACGAATATGTTTATACCTACCCGGTTATTGAAGCAACGGGTTATCACCTGTGGAAGATTGAAAAACAAAACAACCAGGTAGAAATTGACTATTCGCCATTGTGGTTCCGTCATAACTTCTATTCGCCTTATTATCCTTACCGTTATCCGGTTCCGGTACGTGTTCGTGTGCAGGACAACTCGGGTACTCCGGTTAAAAACCGCAACTAATTCGTTCTTTAATGGATTATAGAGAAACAGCAGAGCAGGCTACCCCAGTCAGTTATCAGCTGGACTGGGGTTCCGTTCGGGGGCTGTGCTGGGGCGATCCTAACGACATAAGAGTTGTTGCAACTCATGGTTGGTTAGACAACAGTCATAGCTTTTTACCTATAGCCCGGTACTGGTCACCTGAAAAAGGTGGTTTTTTAGCGCTTGACTGGCCCGGTCACGGGCACAGTGATCACCGTCCGGTGGGCAACTATTATCATTTTATCGACTATGCTTATGACTTATGGCAGCTGATTCAACAGCAGGACTGGCAGAATTTAACCTTGCTCGGTCACTCTATGGGGGGCTTTGTCAGCAATGTGGTTGCAGCATTAAGCCCTGAGCGTATTCAGCAACTGCTATTAGTTGAAGCCTTTGGGTTACTGGTGTCTGACGGAACGAATGCGCAGGAGCAGCTGAAACAGGGCTTTTTAAGTCGCAAAAAACTACAGACACCTCGCTGGCGAAGCTACGCGGATTTCGACTCCGCCGTAGAGGCCAGAGCCGCTCAGGCTGATTTTTCAGCCAATTTAGTCCGGTTAATTGTTGAACGTGGTTGCGAGCATGGTGAAGATGGCCGCTGGCACTGGCGGGCCGATGCCAGGGTAAAAACAACATCGGCCTACAGGTTACCGAGTTCGGCAGTGGATGACTTGTTTGAAAAGTTGACCATGCCAGTGACCGTTGTGCGGGGAAGCCGGGGTTATGATCAGTTAGATAGCGCATTTAAGCGATGGCAGGATAAAGTTTCTGGCTTAAGTTGTAAGACATTGGAAGGTGGACATCACGTACATATGGAACAACCTGAGAAAATAGCTGAACTGCTTAAATCGTACGTTTAGCGGCTGGTAACGACTAGGATTAACTGGTCGGATATGCGATGATTGCGCCACTGAAAATAACTATAAATAGTGAGAGGCGGAGCCTTTTATGGATAAAATTTGGTTGGAAAACTACCCAGCGGGAGTACCGGAAACAATTGACCCGGATCACTTTGCGTCGTTGGTTGATATACTTGAACAGTCCATTGAAAAGTACGGCGAGAAAACGGCTTTCGTAAACATGGACTCAGAAATGAGTTTCAAAGAACTGGGTCTGAAAACCCGCGACTTTGCCGCTTACTTGCACAGTACCGGCCTTAAAAAAGGCGACGCTGTTGCGGTTATGATGCCAAATTTGCTGCAATACCCTGTGGCGTTATTCGGTATTTTACAAGCCGGTATGACTGTAGTGAACGTCAACCCACTTTATACTCCGCGCGAGTTAAAGCATCAGCTGGTAGATTCTCAGGCAAAAGCTCTGGTTATTTTAGAAAACTTTGCTCAGACCTATGAAAAAATAAAAGAAGAAGCGCCGCTCGATTTAGTTATTACCACGCAAATTGGCGATCAGTTACCTTTGCTTAAACGCTATCTGGTTAACTTTGTGGTTAAGCATATAAAACGTATGGTGCCTTCTCATAAGCTAAAAGGCACGGTGAGTTTTAATCAGGCGCTGGCCAAAGGAACTATGGTTGACTATAAACGCCCTGAAGTGACCGGCGATGATATTGCCTTTTTGCAATACACCGGTGGAACAACGGGGGTGGCCAAAGGCGCTATGCTGTCGCACCGCAATATGGTTGCTAACCTCGAGCAAGTTTCCTCGGTTATTACTCCTATAATGAATGACGGCGAAGAGACCATTATTACTGCGTTGCCGCTTTATCATATCTTTGCGTTAACCGCGAACTGCCTTACCTTTATTAAGCACGGCGGCAAGAACGTCTTAATTACCAACCCGCGCGACATGCCGAATTTTGTGAAAGAGCTGAATAAGTATCCTTTCTCAATGATTTCAGGGGTTAACACGCTGTTTAATGGTCTGTTGAACACTAAAGGCTTTAAAGACGTTAACTTCTCTAATTTAAAAATTGCCCTGGGCGGCGGTATGGCGGTTCAGCGTGCAGTGGCCGAAGAGTGGGAGCGGGTAACCAAGTCTCGTTTGCTGGAAGGTTATGGTTTAACCGAGTGTTCTCCGGTGGTTACCGTTAACCCTTACGATATTGAACATTACACGGGCAGTATTGGTTTGCCGGTACCAAGTACCGACATGCGTATTGTTGACCCTGAAACGCGCGAAGAAGTGGCTTTAGGTGAACCGGGCGAGCTGGAAGTGAAAGGCCCGCAAGTTATGGTGGGTTACCTGAACCGTCCTGATGCGACAGCCGAATCAATTAAAGACGGCTGGTTTGCAACGGGGGACATGGCTACGGTTGATGAGCGTGGTTACTTCAAAATTGTGGATCGTAAAAAGGACATGATTTTGGTGTCGGGTTTTAATGTTTATCCGAACGAAATTGAAGACGTACTAGCTGACCATCCTAAAATTCTTGAGTCGGCAGCCATAGGCGTGCCGCACGAGTCGTCTGGTGAAGCGGTAAAAGTCTTCATTGTGGCAAAAGATAAATCACTGACCGAACGTGAAGTTATCGACTTTTCGCGCGAAAACCTGACCGGTTACAAAGTACCTAAACTGGTTGAGTTCCGTGATGAATTGCCTAAATCCAACGTCGGCAAAATAATTCGCCGTGAATTACGCGATGAAGAGGACGACGCTTGACTCTGCCGTTAGAATTACCCGAGTCGGTACAACAATACCGGCTCGTTACCACCACTGATGATTTACAATATCTCTGCCAGCAGGCCGTAAAATGCGGTTGGTTCGCTATTGACTCTGAGTTTGTGCGTGAACGCACTTACTACGCTCAGCTAGGCTTATTACAAATTCACGCTAACGGTACAACGGCTGTTATTGACCCGCTGGCGGATATTGATCTAGAGCCTTTATGGCAATTGATTTCCTGTGATGAAGTCGAAACCGTATTGCATGCCGGTGGCGAAGATATTGAACTGTTTTTTCAGCAAAGCAATGGCCGCCAACCCAAACAAATTTTTGATAGCCAGATAGCCGCCGGTTTTTGTGGCTTGGGTGACTCAATGGGCTATGCTCGCTTGGTCGATGCCTTATTTGACGGCGTTGAGCTGGACAAAAGCTTGTCACGCACCAACTGGCTTAAGCGTCCGTTAAGTGACGAACAATTGGACTATGCCGCTGCCGATGCCAGTTATCTGGCGATAATGTACCCGCACCTTAAAGCTTTGTGTGAAGAAAAAGGTGTGCTGGATATTGTGTACGAAGAGTCGCAAATTCAGGTGCGTAAACGCACACAAAGCTGGCCGGATGATCTGCTCTATTTGGGCGTAGGCAATGCCTGGCAGCTGAACCCGCGGCAATTGGCTGCGCTGAAAATTCTGACGCCCTGGCGTTTACACAAAGCGCGTGAGCGCGACATTCCGCTGGGCTTTATTGCCAAAGACGGTGTCTTGCTCGAGTTAGCCCGAAGAATGCCAAAAAATGACGACGAGCTAAGCCGCATTCCCGATTTAGCCCCCATGTCACGCAAGTATTCGGGGCGCGATATTATTCGCTGTATTCAGCAAGCCGAACAAGTGCCTGAGTCTGAATTTCCGCAAACGCTGGAACGTCTGGACGATATGGAAGGCTACAAGCCAACTTTTAAGGCCATTAAAAAGGCCGTTACGGAACTGGCTGAATCTTTACACATACCTGCGTCACTGGTGGCGTCACGCAAGCAAATTAATGATTTTATTAACTTTCATTGGCAATACTCAACGCAACAGCAGCAGCGTTTGCCGCAACCAGACTTAATGGTGGGTTGGCGTCAGCACGCAATTGGGGCAGAATTACAGGCTATAATTAGTAAGTAGCCCCATTCAGGAGAACTGCCATGCTGTGTGATGTTTATCGCAGCTCGAAAAAAGCCGATACCTATCTTTACCTGCCTCATGGTAACGAATTTACCGACGTGCCCGATGTGTTGTTGGGCCAGTTTGGTCGCGCCGAAAAAGTGCTGACAATTAACCTGGCCAACCGTGAACAGTTGGCGCGTTTAACGGTCGAAAAGTTACAACTGCATTTGCATAACGATGGTTTCTATTTGCAGTTACCACCGAAACGAGAGGAACTTCAAGTCAATGTTAATAAATAAAATAAAAGTGGCAGGGCTGGCTCTTTGTCTGGCTTCTTCATTTGCGCTTAGCGCACCGGTTTCTGCGTTTCAGGAAGCTGAGGATAATGCGAAGAAAGAGTCCAGCGAAGATGTGAACCAACAGTTTGCCACCTACGTTGAAGCTCTGAAAGCCGAAGCCATTGAAAGCGGCTATAAGCAGGACACACTGGATAAAGCGTTTGCCAAAGTTAAGTATTACGAGCGGGCAGTCGAGCTGGATAAAAACCAGCCGGAATTTAAGTTAACTCTGGATACTTACCTGCCACGTGCAGTACCGGACTGGAAAGCCGAAAAGGCACTGGAAAAGTACAACGAACACAAAGAGCTGCTGGAAAAAGTGGGCAAAGAGTACGGCGTGCAGCCGCGCTTTATTGTGGCGCTGTGGGGCATTGAAACCAACTTTGGTTCGTTCACTGGTGGTTTTGATGTGGTTTCTGCATTAACTACGCTGGCTTTTGATGGACGTCGCGAAGAGTTTTTCAAAAAGCAATTGTGGGAAGCCTTAACCATTATCGAAGACGGCCACATTGAACCGGAGCAAATGAAAGGATCATGGGCTGGCGCTATGGGTCAGACTCAGTTTATGCCCAGCTCTTTCATGAGCTACGCTGTAGACTATGACGGCGACGGTAAAAAAGACATTTGGGGTAGCTACCCGGACGTATTTGCGTCAGCCGCTAACTACTTAAGCTCTGTCGGCTGGAAAGACGACGTTACCTGGGGTCGCCAGGTACAACTACCTGAAGGTTTTGATGAGTCATTAGCCGGGCTGGACACTAAGAAAAAGCTGGGCGAGTGGGCTGACTTAGGCGTTACGCGTTTTGATGGCTCTGAGTTGCCATCGCGAGGCGATATTGACGCCTCAATAGTGATTCCTGACGACAAAGAAGGCCGTGTTTATCTGGCTTATGCCAACTACGACGCCTTAATGCGCTGGAACCGTTCACATTACTTTGTGGCTGCAGTGGGCTATTTGTCCGACCGCATTCGTTTTCCAAGGTAATGCCTTGTCGGTATTAATGAAATGGTATGAGCAGCCGCTGCATACGCTCAGCCATGCACAGTGGGAAGCCCTGTGCGACGGCTGTGGGCAGTGCTGCTTAAACCAATTGCAGGACGAAGAAGACCATCTTTATTCCACCAATGTTGCCTGTCGGTTATTAGACACCGACACCGCGTGTTGCAGTGACTACGTTCACCGAAGCCAGCGCGTACCCGAGTGCGTTACTTTAACCCCCGACAACCTCGACGATGTTTACTTTATGCCAGCCAGTTGCGCGTATCGGTTGCGGGCAGAAGGGCAGCCTTTGCCTGAATGGCATCCGTTAAGGCATGAGGGCAGTAAAGAGCCCATGAAAAAAGCCGGCTATCATGTAGCCGGCCATTGCGTTAGCGAGGCGAAGTTTAAGGGCGACCTGGAAGACCGAATAGTAACCTGGCCCTTGTCTTAGCCCTGGCATTAAAACGTATTATTTGTGGTAAAGCACCAGCCCGTCTTTTTTCGTGAACGACGAAATAATGTGGCAGATAGTCACAATAATACCGATGAGCAACAAGCCCGCAAAAATCACCGTCATCCAACCGGGCATACCTAACCCCAGCCATTGCCAGTCAATGTCACCGCATAACCCCGGCGCGGCAAATAACCCCGGCATCCATTCGTGCAGTGGAGCCCAGTCAGGAAAATTAGGCGCACTTTCACACACCGCAAAGAACGCGTTTTTCGAGGTTTGGAGATCCCAGTGATCGTAGGCAATTAATAAGCCCTGATAACTGCTGTAAAGCCAGCCAATTAAAGCCGCCCAGCGCGTTAACCAAAGCCCGGAACCAAACAGGCCGACAATAGCGGACAAGCCAATACCGACAACCGCCATACGTTGATAAACACACTTTACGCAGGGCTCTAAGTTAAGAACCATCTGGAAGTAAAGCGCGGCGCCCAACAGGCCTGAACACCCTAGAAATAACAGTAACCAGGCAAAAGGTTTGTTAGGCCACTGACCCACAGACAGCATGATGATTTTCCTTAAGAAACTGTAAAAACGTAGAAACCATACCCAAATAGCGTGGTGTTGTCGATATAAAGGCAGAAGTTATCTTGTCCGACCTCACACAAGGCTGCTAGAATCCTTTTATTAGTTAGTTCACAGGCGGGAATATGATAATAAAAGCTAAAAGTCCGGCGGGTTTTGCCGAGGAGTACATCGTAAAATCTATCTGGAACGGGCATTTTGCACCGGGCACTATTCTACCCGCTGAACGAGAACTGTCAGAACTCATTGGCGTAACGCGAACTACCCTGCGCGAAGTGCTGCAGCGTCTGGCACGCGACGGCTGGCTGACCATTCAGCACGGCAAGCCCACCAAAGTGAACAACTTTTGGGAAACCTCTGGCCTTAATATTCTGGAAACCCTCGCGCGTCTGGACGAAGACGGCATGCCGGAGCTAGTCGACCAGTTGTTGTCTGCCCGCACCAATATTAGCGCCATTTATATTCGCGCCGCCATTCGCCATAACCCCAAGCGAGTTCTGGAGCTACTGGAACCCACCAGCGAGCTGGAAGACAACAAAAAGACCTTTGCCGAGTTTGACTATCAGTTGAACCACGACCTGGCAATGGCCTCCGGCAACCCCATTTATGTGCTGGTACTGAACGGCTTTAAAGGCTTGTACGCACGCATTGGCCAGTATTACTTTTCATCGACAGAAGCTCGCCAGCTGGCCCGCGACTACTATGAAAACCTAATAGCCGTAACCCGTGAAGGCGACTACAACGAGTCCGTGAACCTGGTTCGCCGCTACGGCTACGAGTCCGCCGAAATTTGGCATAGCCTGCGTGGCGATATGCCGGATGATTTGGTGGGTTGATTAAGCTGGTTTCCCGGCTTTCTCGATAGAATTAAATTTAGTTTGTTAATTAAAACCTGATGGCTCTTTTTGAGTTGCCAGGCTTTTTTTTGTGCGCTTTGTTTCTAATGGGCCACAAGGAGCTCCCTTGTTTTCATCGATAGATATGGCTCGCTTTTGCCTGCTAAATTGCATGTTTTATTGTTGCTTTTAGTTTTTAACCCGTTTAGTGTCAATTACATACGTAAATTGTAAAGACTGATATTGTGCACTTTAAAATAGTTAAATGAGCACGCTTACTTTGTTTTTGCCTTTTACTGCTATTTTTTGGTGAAAATATTTTATTTATTAAATGATTGCGAAAGAAAATGCTGCCATTTAATGAATGACAAATTGCGCATGCACAATATATAAATGTTATACCTATTTTAAAGTTGAGAGGACATATTGGACGTTGACTCAGTAAAAAAGCATCTACAAGAGTTTTTTATACAAAGCCCTTTGGTACTCATTGGCTCGGGATTATCCTTGGGTGAAGGAATATCAGGAATGTGGCACCTTGCTCAGCATTTGAAAGAGGAAATCCCAAAGCTTGTTGAAGGGAAGCTGTTAGAAGAATGGAAGCAAGTAGAAGAACTAATTGATCAAGATGTAGGTTTTGAAGATGCTATGGCATCTTTAGAACAAGGAAGTGAATTGGTTCCCTTTATCGTTTCTGAAACTACCAAACTTATAGGTAAAGATGAAAAATCAATAATCGAAGATGTTGTTCTGCAAGAAAAGCAATTGTCATTTTCTCTTTTGTTAAATCAACTATTACATAATCAAAGTGAACTAATCATTGTTACGCCCAATTATGATCGCTTAATAGAGCTAGCCTGTGAGTCAGTTAGCCTGGATATAATCACTGGATTCAATGGTTGTTACTGTGGAATACATAATCCTGAAAGTGAAAAGGATAAAATTTCAGTCATCGAAAGGAAAAGGAATTTAAGAGGTGGTTCTGAAGTAAGGGTTTCGGTAAAGAAACATGCCAAAATATTTAAACCTCATGGAAGCCTAGATTGGTATGAAGTCAATGGTAGCATTATACGGTCATCTTA
Source organism: Idiomarina sp. UBA3176 (assembly GCF_002364295.1). Taxonomy (NCBI): domain Bacteria; kingdom Pseudomonadati; phylum Pseudomonadota; class Gammaproteobacteria; order Alteromonadales; family Idiomarinaceae; genus Idiomarina; species Idiomarina sp. UBA3176. The sequence continues at coordinate 26,999 of NZ_DEXU01000017.1, read as the reverse complement.
CGAAATCAATGCCAGAAGATTAATTATTACTCCTGGAACAAGTAAGTTTAGAGAGGGATACCAACACCCTTTTGACTATCACCGGGAATTATCAAATAAGCATATTCAAGAAGCCAAATCGATATTGATTATTGGATACGGGTTTAATGATGAACAACTTGAGGTTCATTTGTTAAATAAGCTTCGCGAAGGTGTTCCTGCTTTAGTTATTACCAAGGTATTAACACCGAATGCTATTAGAATCTGCGGCAGTCTAAATAACGTCACTTTGGTTTCTGTTGGTGGTAATGATAACGAGACCAAAGTTAGAATTGATGGAGTTGAAACTCTGCACAATGAAAATTGGTGGTCACTTAAAGAATTTATAAATGGAGTTTTAAAATGACAACGCAAGATTATGTCGTATCAACAACAGATGAATGTTATATAGGGAGGGTGGCCAGTGTCGATACAAATCGTGCTCTTATATTAGCTGAGTCTCCAGAAGTTATTCAAACGCTTACCGTATCAGATCTAGTTGCTATTCAAGGCGCTACTCCGCAAGAATTTTTGATTGGTATTATTGAGAAAGTGAAGCGCAGTGTCGGTAATCCAATATTAATAGATCCAGAGATTGAAGATAGTGAAGAGGAAGATTTTGATGCTGTTATTGATCATGACGTTGTTCAAGTTGCGCTGATCGGTACATACTGGGAGGTTCTTGGAGATAGGCGTCAAATATTCAAGCGCGGGGCAAAGTACTTCCCAAGAGTAGATAAACGGGTTTATCTAATAAAAGAAGAAAGTCTTGAAAGTTTGATGTCAGTTGTTGCTAGTGACACTCCAGAGGACATTCAATTAGTACTTGGAACTTACGGGAACACTCAATCTAAAGCTGTTGCAAATGGCGACAAGCTTTTTCAGCGGCACGCTGCTCTTCTTGGTAGTACGGGGTCAGGGAAAAGCTGGACGGTAGCATCTCTGCTAGAGCAAGCAGCAAAATTAGAGCATACAAATATTATTCTTTTTGATCTTCATGGTGAATATAAAACTCTAACTGGAGAAGGTGTTGAAGATGGAAAAGAGCCAATAGCAGAATATTACAAAATAGCTGGGCCTGCTGACATTGAAAATAAAAATTCTAGCTCTGTATTTGTTCCACACTGGTTGCTTAACAAAGATGAAATGTTGGCTTTGCTTTTAGATCGATCTGATAATAACGCGCCGAATCAGTCATCTCGATTTACTCACCATGTCAGAGAGTTAAAGCAACAATACTTAGTTGATAATGATCTCAAAGGACTTGCTAATGGGTTAACGATTGATTCACCTATTCCATATCCAATTCGCGATCTTTTAGAACGACTTTCTGCCGATGATAATGGCATGAAATTAGGCGCAAATGGAAAGACTGAGGTGAAGGGTGATTGGAACGGTAAGTTAACAAGATTTATAGGTCGTTTAGAGACTAAAATAGAGGATAAGAGAAATTCGTTTTTGTTTGAATCTCCAGAGGGAGCAAATGAGTACGAATGGTTAGCTACTTATGCTAACCAATTTATGGAAACAAAAACGGACTCACTTGGCATAAAGGTTATAGACTTCTCAGAAGTGCCTTCTGACATATTACCAATAGTAATCGGCGTATTGACTAGATTTTTGTATAACGTACAATTTTGGCGAGCAGAAGAAGACCGAACTCCTATCACCTTTGTGTGCGATGAAGCACATATATATTTACCAACAAAAGATGTTAGCGATGGTGACTCAAAGATCGCTTTAGATACTTTTGAAAAAGTAGCTAAAGAAGGCAGAAAGTATGGTGTGTCGTTACTTGTTGTTAGTCAACGACCTTCAGATGTTAGTCGAACTATTTTGAGTCAATGTAACAACCTTATAGCATTGAGGTTAAGTAACCCACAAGATCAGCAGGTCGTCCACAAAATGATGCCTGATTCATTAAGTTCTCTTACATCTGTCTTACCTATATTAGATACTGGCGAGGCTGTTGTGCTAGGAGATGCGGTATTGTTGCCATCACGTATAAAGTTGAATAAGCCAAATTTAGAGCCCGCTAGTGCAACTAAAGACTTTTGGCGTGACTGGTCGAGCAAGGAATCTAAAAGTGACTCTATTGTTTTTGCAGTTGAATCATTACGCCGGCAATCGAGGCTACGATAGGTATAACAAGCGCATGTTGTCGGACTGGTTTTCCGCTGCGCTCCAAACCAGCCGCAAATGCGGGCGTTATGCTCTTCTGCTCACCTTTTTATTTGGAACTTCGCGTGAGACATTCTGAAAGACACAAAACAGAACGGATCGGCTGGCTTCGTGCTGCGGTTCTTGGTGCAAACGACGGGATTGTATCTACTGCGAGCTTGGTCCTGGGTGTGGCAGCAGCAGGGGCGGACTCCAAGGCTTTGTTGGTCGCAGGCGTTGCTGGTCTCGTTGCAGGCGCTATGTCGATGGCAGCGGGTGAGTACGTGTCAGTCAGCTCTCAAGCCGACACGGAGGGGGCCGACCTTGCGAGAGAGAGAGCCGAACTGGCTGATGCGCCTGAACAAGAGCATGCGGAGCTTGCCGAGATTTATGTCAGGCGCGGGTTAGACCGAGCGCTCGCAGACACCGTAGCAAGTCAACTGATGAAGCAGGATGCGATTGGGGCACATGCACGCGATGAACTTGGAATTTCAGAAGTCTCTACGGCCCGCCCAATTCAGGCTGCATTTGCGTCGGCAGGCACATTCTCGGTAGGTGCGGCCCTTCCCCTATGTGTCGTCCTGTTGTTTCCGGAGTGGTTGCTTATGTGGATAGTCCCCGGCAGTTCGTTGGTGTTCCTTGCCTTACTAGGCTCATTAGCAGCGAAAGTCGGCGGCGCTCCTGTTCTTAGGGCAGCCTCCCGGGTTACGTTTTGGGGTGCCTTGGCAATGGGTTTGACGGCTGGGGTCGGTGCGCTCTTCGGAGTGACCGTATGATTTGCTGGCGGTGCATTCTCTCGCCTAACAAAGCGCTGCTGTCGGACAAATTTTCCGCTGCGCTCCAAGTTTGCCGCAGAGCGCGGCGTTGGTATGACTCCCTTTGTCAACTCTGAACGCGTGCAGCCCTGGCTCTTTTCAACCATAATCAGTTCTTTCTATTCTCAAATAAATTGAGCTAACGCACCAGATGAGGCAGTAATGTCGTCGGTTGCTATGCTGGTATCCGTGGATTATTTATCTTGTGATAAACAGCGCCTACCTTACTCACTCCGCCGTAGCTCCTTCTCATCAGTCTATGCTCGTGGGTCAATAACGAATTAGGTTATTGCCATCATAACGCCGTCGTAGGTTGTGCCACGTCCGCGGCCTGATCCGAATGCGTTAGCTCAAACTCGTTTATCATGCGGGTACCCGACTTAATCGAAGCTTTGGATTAACTGGCGTGAGTACCACTTCTCTGGCAATGGCCCAGAGATAAGCTGCCATCTCCCTTGCTATGGCGGTGATGATAAGATTGTAATGTTTGCCTTTTTTATTCATACGTTGATAGCGCTTGCACAGCCTGAGCTGAGTTTTCCAGGCGATATCTACAATATCTTTGGGTAACCCTTCCTGGCTAAGTTGTAAGTCCTTCGACACGTTGGCGGGGTAGCGATAACTGTGCGCTCCTTCAACCAGTTCGCCGTGCCCTCATAATTAATATTTTTTCTGAGCAGCAGAGCTTTCAGTTGGTATTTCGCGTTCTTTAAGTCTTTCATCGCCGTTTCGCGAACCCGGGATAAATCACGGACGGCTTCGTCTTCAGGCACAGGCACACAAATCGGGGTGAGATCCTCTGAATTTAAAAGCTTCACCAACTTCAGCGCATCACGGCGGTCGGTTTTAAATCGCTCCCCGTTGCTCTTCACAATAGGCGACTTCGTGAAACTCTTTATGAGTATCCAACCCTAGAAAAATCATGCTATGTTTGTTCATGCTAGCCTCCAAATGATTTAGTCTTGAACAAACTAATTATGGCACTGGCTTTTAGCTAACCCAGGAAAATGCGGAGGCTAGCATTTGGCAGGGAGTCATTGTGTCTATACACAAAAGGAGATTCAGTGCATTTTCCACACTGGCAGCATTTTTTATCGTTAGAAAGAGATTTCATCGAAACGATTGAGTTTGTTGAGCTTAACCAATCAAATGATGGCGCTTTCTCGGTAGCATATACAAAGCTATTCCTAGCCATATGCTCGGAGATCGACGTTGTTGCCAAGCTGGTTTGCAAGAAAATAAATGCTTCATCGTCAGCAAGAAATATTGGTGATTATTGCTCGGAAATTATTGAAAAGTATCCATCATTTCATACAGTGGAGTGCATGATTCCTCGCTACGGCATCAATATTCAGCCTTGGGCAAGTTGGTCAGGCTCTAGCAACCCTTCTTGGTGGCAAGATCACAACAAGGTTAAGCATCAGCGCGATACTCATTCGACATTAGCAAATCAAAAAAACGTTAAAGAGTCGCTGTGCGGATTATTTTGTTTGCTCTTGTACTTGTATCAGCCGGAGCTGTACTCGGCAACATTAAATCCGCTTCCTGTACTTTTGGATTATGAGCGCATGCCGGGGCATTTATCGGTAAACCCGGGGGCGGTTCTCCCCGATATACCAAGGTAAATGCGTGTATAACAAAGTTATCAACCCGACCTCCACTGCGTTGCTTCGTTTGCGCTTAAACGCTACGCTAGCGCAAACAAACCAACTCCGTTTAGGCGGGTTATAACGGCGCTAGCAGCGCAAGAATCGAAGAGAATCGTATGATCAAGTTACACAATATTGGCGATGATGAGTGGGTTTTTGAGGACAGCCTAGTTGATTTCTCTGTGCATGAGAGGTTAGATGATGCAATAGACCTGTGGCATTCAGGAAAGCCAGATAAAGCTGAAAGCTTAATCAAAGATATTATAGAGAAAAATCCCTATCACATAGATGCCTACCATCATGCATCAATGATATATGAGGAAAATGGGCTCGATTTTGAAGCTTACCTTTGCTGTAGAGAGGGCGTACGAATAGGTTTGTCTGCGGTTCCTGAAGAATTTTCATGGGCAACGTCAAAAATGGAATGGGGTCACCTTGAGAATCGTCCTTTTTTAAGGGCCTATCATAATCTCGGTCTTTGGTTGGAAAAACGAAATGAAGTCAATGAGGCCATTAAAGTGTATTCAAATATGCTTTCTGCATGCCCAAATGACAACATTGGGGTTAGGTATGTTTTGCCTAAGCTATGGATGGAAACTGGTGATTTTCTTTCTATTGTGCGTCTTAATAAAGAATATCCAGACGACTACTCTCCAGAACTCATGTATACGCATTCGTTAGCGTTAATTATGCTAGGTGAAATTGATCAAGCAAGAACACTACTTAATGATGCCAAGACTGCTTTTCCTCTGGTAGCAAAAGAACTAAAAAGGAAGCGTCACCCAAAGCCAAAATCGAGTTTCTCAGAGGGCATCATTGTCGGAGGCGCTGATCAAGCTTATGAATATTGGAAGCAATATGGCAAGTATTGGAGCAATTCAGAACAAGCCATGAGTCTGTTGTAAACCGTGAATAGGCAGCTAACAAAACCATTCAGCGGACGCGCCAAAGGTGCTCTGCGCTGATGGGTGGCAATAAATGAGGTATTGATTCAGTTTAAGAAAGCGGTATGATATTTTCATACTGCTCTTTTCGAGAGGCACTATCTATGAGCATGCACAGGAAAACAATCACGCTGACTGAGCAGCAGGACGACTGGGTGAAAACTCAGATTGAAAGCGGTCATTTTGGCAATGATAGTGAGTATATCCGCGATCTCATTCGAAGAGACCAGCAAGCCAAGGAACGTCTTGCCGCCCTAAGACAGGCACTTACTGATGGTGAGTTAAGCGGAAAACCTAAACCATTGGATATATCTTCTATCAAAGCGGCTGGGCGTAAACTGATGAAGGCGGCTGATTAGTGCTGAAGCTAAGCGTTACACCGAAGGCAGAATCTGACCTGACCGCGATTTGGCTGTACACCTACGAAGAGTGGGGAGCTGAGCAGGCTGATAAATACTTAGATCATCTTGAGGCAGGCATGAAACAGCTTCTTAGCCATCCGTTGCTTGGCGCTGACTATGCTCATGTACTTGTCGGCTATCGCAGATTGTACGTAGAGCATCATGCGGTTTTCTATCAAGTGTTGAAGTCAGAGGTGCTTATTGTTCGTGTTCTGCACGAAGACATGGATGCGCCCCAAAGGCTTTTGGATTAGCGGGCGTTGGTATGACTTCTTTCGCTAACTCTGAGCGAGTACAGTTCTGAACTGGAGGAATATATGGCTCTAACTGAATTTGAGGTCAAAAAAATAGAGAAAGCCGGAGAAGCATTTCTTGCTAAACACCGGCCACCGCCAAGTATAAGAAGTGATCTAGATATTGGTTGGCGCCTGGAAAAGCAATCTATTTATATTTTTGAAACTCGACCAGTTTGGAATAATCCATCTGAATATCAGAATTTGGATATCGCAAAATCTACCTTTGTTCGCAGTCAGGGTGTTTGGAAAATTTACTGGATGCGGAGTGATTTAAAGTGGCATGCCTACGAGCCTAAAAGCCAGGTAAAAACAATTGACCAAGTTTTTAAAGTTGTAAGTGAAGATGAGTTTTGTTGTTTTTTCGGATAAGCCGTATAGGAAACCGCTAAGTTCTCCATTAAACAAAGCCATCATTGGAGGATGATCTATGGCAATTGACGAAGATAAAATCGATGAGTCCGTTTTGGCTTTGCTATATCTAGCATTGCATGATGACAGTCGGGCTTGGAAGTCTTTTGACTGGGATGCAATGAACCGACTTCACGAAAAAGGACTCATTGGTAACCCGGTCGGTAAGGCAAAGTCTGTTGTGTTCACCGAGGAAGGATTAAAAGAGTCAGAGCGCTTGTTTCGGGAGTTGTTTACCACTTGATTACTAAATGTCCACTAAGTGTCCACCCGTATGTTCAAAGGTTATGAGTTAAGGAGCTATTATTGAATTCAATGGATCTTAAACGGGCGGAAAAACTGTCTTTCAACTTACTCATAGCATCCGTAGCGCTGGCCGTGCTTATTTTTCTAGTAGTAAGTTTGACTGGTGACGGTTGGGCTCAAATTGCTGGTTTTTTTATGGGATTTTGCGTTGGCGGCTTTTTGGCTGTAGTTCCTGCACTATATTCTGGTTATATTCTAATAAAAACGAATGCGAGTTCAGCTAACCTAAAGTCAGTTTTAGCACTCTCAGTTGTGTGGTTTATGACAGTATGCGCTTTATATGTCTTTTAGAAGATAACAAATTATGACAACCCTTATAACCGTAATTGCCGTTTTGCTACTCGCAGCAGTATTAAACTTCCGGAGGTTTTGGTGATTGTCAGGAAAATGGAAGAGAGGGATCTTGAAGCTGTAAGCGGCATCTGCCTTGCCTCGTTTCTTCAATCTGTAGCTGATAGCTTGTCTGATGAAGGCAACAAAAAGAAAAGGAGTATCGAATGGAGTATTTTTACTTACTAAGCTTATTAGGGCCGCTTTCATTAGTTGTTGTTCTTTTTATGCTTCGCTCATCGCGTTTAAATAATCCCGAACATGTTTTGCAAGAAACGGGAGATTCCGTACGGATTCTTCATACTCCTTTGGCCAGGGTCGTGCCGTCTCTGGGGAAACTCATTAACAAACACAAGGTAGCTCGTATTCAGAAAGCTGACAGAATTGTGACTGTTTTCAATCAGAGCTCAAATGCAATTGATATCACGCTGTCGAAAAAACATACCGACGTGGTGTTTAACCGAGCTGGCTCGTTATTTCCAAATGCTGAGAAAGTGGTTATTAATAGCTAGTAATGAGCATACTTGGGCTGGTCAATGCTGCTGTGGAAAAAGATTAAACTTTAACCAGTAGCTGCCGTTAACAAGTTACGGGCTATACTAAAATCAAGCTATAGCCGAACTTTTCAGGAGCAATATTATGTCAATTACTACAGGTAATAGCACCTCCGTAACGGGCTCTGGCAAGCAGAATAGCCCCGCAAAAACTGACGACAACCGCAACAGTATGAAAGAGATGGCAGCGCAGTCTAAGCAGGCAAACAATGCTGGCATTTTGCGCGCTCACGAGCGGGTATCTCTGAACAGTAATAATGATTCGCTCAGCTTATTGTACAAAACGGCGCTGGAAGGCATTAACGCTGAGCTGGAACCGGTAATGGGCAAAAATGCCACGCAGAAAATTTACGATTCCGGCGTTGATACTTCTCCCGAGGCCACGGCAGATCGCATTGTTTCTTTTGCGACCAATTTTTATGGTCGTTACAAGGAGATGAACCCGGGCGAATCGGAAGAAGACACTCTGAATAATTTCATGGAAGCTATTACTGGCGGTATTGAAAAAGGCTTTGATGACGCCAAAAATATTCTTACAGGCTTACAAGCATATGAAGGCGAAGTCGAAAGTGGTGTCGACAAAACCTACGATTTAGTAATGAAAGGCCTGGACAGTTTCCGCGAAAAAATGCTGGAACAGGCGACCAAGTCAGAAGAGTCTGATAGCGGCGCTGAGGACTAACCTCGGCGCTTTGCTCCCCCCGAATAGACGTCTGCTAAGTACTTTTGATGAGTTCAGCACCTAACCCTTGAATTGTTGATATAAAGAGTCATCAAGTTAAGTAAAGGTGCTGGCAATTTTTTAATTTCAACAGGTAAGATAGTTCCCTTCGACTCTATGGAATACAAAGGACAAACTTTTGGCTCCCCCTGATCACAACACAGATATTGTAGGAAAGTTTATTGATGTGTCTTTGTATCGGGAGCTTGCCGAGAAAATACCGGATAGAAACCTGGAAATTATTGAGCTAATTCTTCAGAAAGACAAAGAGCAGATTGCGAATGCATACAAGCCCTACCTTAATGGCATGGAGCTCAGCCCTTTTGCCGTCACCTTAGGCGATAACGTGCTTTTTACAAATTCTGTTGGTACTGTCTACTACGTTGATTTTGACTTTGGTGTTTTCGATATGGGTAGGTCTCTCGATGAGTTTGTCGTTGAATTAAAGAGTGGGCAATGAAACTGAGTATTGGAATAATCATCGCTATTTGCCTGGTGATATTGGGTCTATGGGCTGCCGATATTGCTAGTGATCGCGGCAATAAAGTAAAAATTACGGAAGCTGTCTCGGCATACAGCAACTGGGAATGTGGCTACCCTAATAAGTCGGGTTGCAGCGTTGTATTCGATGTTCCGGCCGGAACTGACCATGACGTTAAACGTATACGATACGGCAAAGACTTTATGGCCATTCAGATTAACCAGGACGGCCTAAGCGGCTGGGTGTTTTCAGGGAAAGGAGTGCAAACTATTGCGAAACCAAGTAGTTAATCAATTTCACTATTGCGTTTCTGTTCAACGCCGAGGACGCCATGTTTAAGCGATTACGCAATTGGTTTGAGAATAGACGCATTAGAAAAATGGGTTTCACGATAAGTGAGTGGGAGTCCGCGGTAGCTGACTGGCCGGTAATGGCTCGTTATCAAGGGGCGGAGCGCGATGCACTGCGAGATATGGCGTTCCGTTTTCTGGTTCGTAAAAACTTTGCATCAGGCGGGGATTTTCAGTTCACCGATGCGATGTGCCTAAAAATAGCGACCATGGCCTGCGTACCTGTTCTGCACCTTGGGTTAGATTGGTACGATCATTTATACACCATTATTCTTTACGAAGGGGACTTTGTTCCTAATCGTCCGTATCGTAGCGACGACGGCGTTGTTCACCCTCAAAGCCCGGGGTTAAGTGGGGAGGCATGGTTGCGTGGTCCGCTTATTTTATCGTGGCAGTCGGTATGTCAAACAGGGCCTCATGCTCGTCATGGAAAGGCTAGTAATGTCGTTATTCATGAGTTTGCCCACAAACTCGATATGTTGCGCGATGGTGCTAACGGTGCGCCGCCGATGCATCCGGATATGAAGCCCGGCGAATGGCACGATATTTTTTCTGCGGCCTGGGAGAGGTTGCAGAGTGATTCTATCCATCATAGGCCGTTACCGCTTGATGGCTATTCGTTAACCAGCCCGGCTGAATTTTTCGCGGTATGTAGCGAAACCTTTTTTGAAGATCCACAGAACATGAAAGAGCACATGCCCGAGGTTTACCGGTTATTATGTCAGTTCTACCGACAGCGTCCTTGCTGACGAATATTGCTGTGCTCCAACCACGTGAGCGGCTTAATCCGTTGTAACAGCTAGTTCCATGGCAATGCGTTCGCTTTCTACTGAATCGACTTCCTGAGGCTCTCTAATACGTACCCGATCAGCAGATATACCGCTCTTAGAATTGTTGACCAAAGCATCACGCACTGCCTCTGCACGTGCATTTGCGATAGCTTTGAGCTCCTCATCTGTAATCGACTGCGCTGCTATAACCTTTTCAGCTAAGTGGTTGCGATAGGCCAGAGCGTCGAATTTCTCTTCATTGGATGCTTCACTTGGTTTTTCAGTGAAGCGGTCCTTCAGGGCTTCGAGTTCTGTGTTCGGGTAATGAGAGGAGAATATTGCCTCCATAGCGGCCTGACTTGACTCGCTTGTCAGGCTTGGCTCCTCTACCTCGCTTCCTTCTTCCGCCAGACGTTGTCGTAAAACTTTCACCGCTTTATCTTCTTTCAGAGTAGGAGCATCGAAAGCCCGGTTGAATGGACCGGCTAGTTCGAGAGCCAGAGCAGGACGTTCATTGAGGGCCTCGCGAAGCTTAGCAATGCGCTCACGCTGGGGAGGGAGCAAATGGGTACGTCCCTCCGGAAACTCAACTTTACCCATTTCTTCTGAGTCCGCGCCCACAAGGTTAGCTAAAAAGCTGAAAGGTGCGGTAACGACAGACTTAATAGCGTCTCCAACGGCCTGTTGGATAACTTTGCCAAAGTCGAACTGCGGGTTGCCAACATCTCCACTTACCGGCAGATTTAGGTCAATGACACCGTCGCTGTCCTGCAGCAATGCAATGGCGAGGTCCAGGGGGAGATCCATTGCGTCGCTGGATTCCATTTTTTCGCCCAGTTTCAGGTCATGTAGCACCAAGTTATTCTGTCCGTCTAGCTTTTCCTCATTAACGGTGTAGTCGAGATCAAGATCCATCGTGCCGTCTGCTATTTTTCGGCCAGCGAAGTTCACGGTATAAGGAGAGTATTCAGGGATCTGAAGGTTACGGAATCTGACATTAACAGTCGTCTGGCGCGTTGGATGCCAGGCGTGAACGGTGCCGGTTACCTGTGCCAGGCCATACTCTGCAACTTCGCCTTCAAGCTTCACCCGTGCCGGCTCAGACGAATCGGAACTCAAAGTAGACACTTCTCCGCTTAGTGTGTGAATACTTGTAGAGAAGGGCAGCGGCAGAGAGTTATCGGAAAACTGAATGTCGCCGTCAGACAGCTCAACACCTTCTATAGTGATACCGAACGGTTTGGTTTCCTCGCTTTTACTCGTATCGTCTTTTGTGTCGGCCGGCGCATCAACGACAAGTTGTCCGAAGTTAGTGGTTTTGTCCTGGTTAATGACCACCCGACCGGACAAGCCTTTAACGACAATGGGCGCTGTTTCAATCTCGTTGTTTGCTATGTTCAAATCAAACTGTTCGGTTTTAAGGCTATCCCATCCAAGGAGAGTCTCGTCGTTAGAGGCTTCTTTGATGTTCAGTGTATTAATGCTGGCAGAGCCTTTAAAAGCAAAAGGTTGTTGTGCATTGGTACTCATTTTCCCATTCAGGGTCAGTGTTCCGTTTTCAAGCTGCACGTTCATAAATTGCTGCAGGTAAGGGGCTGCCTGCTTAAACGCCAACTCGTTAATTTCGGCATTTCCTTCCAGAGCTGGGCTCGGCAATAATTGAAAAGTTCCGTTGAAGGCGAGTTTACCGCCCTTTGTAAGCTGACCATTCAGGCGCAGCGGGAAGCTCGCGTCATTTTGTAGGGTGAAATCTTTTACGGAAAGGCCTATGTTCTGCAGAGCCAGTGACACCTGTTTGGGTTCGGCATCGTCAGCAGCTGTTACGTCTTTTAGATTGTCAGCAAAACGCAGAACACCGTTCTCCAACTTAAAGTCTCTGATGCGTAAGGCAGGCATTTCCGCAGGCTCTTCTTTCCCTGATTCTTTTTTCTCCGATTCCGGGCCAGAGCTATCGGCGGCAAGACGTGAGAAGCGCGTTTCACCTGAAGCAAAGCGTTCTTCCTGAATTATTAGCTTGTCTATTTGAATTGCTTCGAAAGTCCAGGTTTGGTCAATAATGCTCGACCATTCCAGGTTGACGAACAAATTGCCCCAGCCAAGTAACTGCCGGTCATCTTTGTCATTTAGCGCAACGCCATTCATTCTAAGCGTTAGTGTATACGGGTTGGTTTGCACCGACTCTATGCGCAACTCACGGCCAAAATCTTCTTTAGCCGTATTCACCGCAACGTACTGGATTACCCAGGGTAGGGCAAAAAAGCCCAGCAAGGTGTAGAGAATAATCAGTACCAACAGCCAGAACCGAACGCGACGCGGGGAGGCCCATTTTTCTCGCAGATAGTTGCCGAATTGACCAAGTGAGCTGCCGTGCATAATAGAGCCTCCGTTAAAGCGAGTAATAATGCACAGTGTAGCCGCCCGAGCGGCCAGCGTCACTTTCGTGTAACGTAAATTTTATTGCGGTACTCTTGCTGGCTATGGTGTAGTAAATAGTTGTGGAACCTAAGGACTGTCGAAGCACCATTTCCACAGATGCCAGTAAAGTAAGCCATAGAATCAAAACGTAGCGCCAGACCTTTTGGAGACAACATGAAATTTAGCTTAATCATGCTTTTTATATTGAGCTTTGCCGTTCCCGTGTGTGCGGAGACTCAGGAGCGCTCTGATTGGGGAAGCGTATTCGAAAAATATGAAGTTCAGGGCACTATTGTCGTAGTCGATGGGCGTGAAAATGATCAGACGACATTTGTGTTCGATAAAGAAAGAGCTGCAAAACGGTTTTCACCTGCGTCAACATTTAAGATCCCACACACGCTTTTTGCCCTTGATGCAGGCGTCGTTCAGGACGAGTTTGAGGTGTTTAAGTGGGATGGAGTGGAACGCAGTTTTGCCGGACACAATAGTGACCAGAACCTGCGCTCGGCTATACGCAACTCAACCGTTTGGGTTTATCAGCAGTTTGCGGAAGGTATTGGAGCGGAAAAAGCGAAAGACTACTTAAAGCGCATTGATTATGGAAATGCAGCTCCGTCTGACGATATCCGTAATTATTGGCTGGATGGGAAGTTGGCTATTTCTGCCAACGAACAGATTGATTTTTTGCAAAGGCTCTACCTTAACGAACAGCCTTTTGCGGTAGAACATCAACGGTTGATAAAAGATCTGATGATTGTTGAAGCTGAGCGGAAGTGGATTTTGCGAGCAAAAACCGGCTGGGAAGGCAGCTTTGGTTGGTGGGTTGGTTGGGTTGAGTGGCCAGAGGGCCCAGTGTTTTTTGCATTGAACATCGACACACCGAACCGCATGGCTGATCTTGGCAAACGTGAAAAAATTACACGTGAGATTTTGACTTCTATTAATGCCTTACCGGGCCGTACAGCTGAAAAGAAATAGTCAACGTCGTTGAACTGGCGTGACAGAAAAAGTATAAGAAATGAAATATGAATATTGAAATTGAAAATTACTATGAGTTGTTGGCCTTACATAAGACGCTAATGGCCGTTAAGTTCGACGAATACTCTTCTCTCAAAGACGCGCAAGGTAGCCCTTTGACGGCTAGCCTGGCTTTTAAGGTGTTCGATTTGCTTGTTTCATCCAGTTTCAACGAAGGCCAGAAAAAACGAGCTCAAGACTGGCTCGAGTGGCAACGCGCCGACACGAACCGACTGGAAACAAAGTTACTTCTTAAGCATATAGCTGACTCAGCTTGGTGGAGCGAGGCCGCCCCCCAGGAACGACAAGAGTACGTACGGGACTTTATGGCTCCGCTGATATTGGGCGATGACGCATTTAATGAAATTCTCAAATATGAATAACAACCCTTTGAGGCTGGCACTTAATGGCATTCGAAAACTTTCTTGAGGCAGTTGAAGGCCCTGATCGAGACTTAAACTTTGCGATTAAGTCCGGTAGCAAAAAAACATTAGGCATTATTGGTAAGCTCTCGCAGAACGTGAATGCTTATGATGATGAAGCAAAGCATATACTCGTACGCCAGTTGTTCTCATTGGCTGCCAATATTGACCTTCGTGACAAGACAAGTGGTCAGCTTATTGCGGCTATTGGAACCTACTTTTTAAAAGCGGCTAAATCGGCAGAGAGTGCGAAATTTATATTTAACGAGTGGTCTAGGCGACTACTTTATCTGGACTATAACAAGAAAGAAGAGTGTCAGGCGGCGTACCAATGGTTGCTGTTACTAAACCAAAGCGACGGAAGCGCACCGAGCCCGCGTGAGCTGGTAAAAGTATTTGATGAGTCGCAACCTATTCTCAGCGAAATCTACGAGAAAATATCAGCGGTTTCTAATGCCGAAGGTTTGCTGGTTGATAAATCAGGCCTTCAGCCGGGTTACAAGCTCGTCGAAACCTTTTTAACGACTTGTTTTTATCATTCAGACAACTGCCCCTCCAATTATGAGTTATGGGTGCTTAGCTGTGTCGAAAGAGACATTAACTTCGGTAATGGCTTGATTCTGTCTGTATTGCAACGCTCCGATGAGCACCCTCAGGTTGTGGCACGGCTCATTGATTTATATATAACCTCTATGGTTGATGAAAACGATGGTGGCATGGCCTGGCGGCTTTTCTTTGACTTATTAGATCCTGAGGAATACCCGGCTCAGCAGCTAAATCAAATAATCGTTTATCTGGAGCCTAAAGTCAGACAGTGGACTGATGAGCAAAACGAGCATGCAATTAATTGTCTATTTGCTCTGGAGCAGGACGAAAATAACTCGGTTAAAACCTTACTCACTCGCTCAAAAGGGGCCGGGAAGCTGGCGAAATTACTGGCCTCCAATGGAAGCGGTAGTGCAGCTAAGCAATTATCGGGTCTGCTGACGCAGCAGGGAGTGAGCTCGTCATACAAGCTTCCTACCGGCGGTGAAGCTCAGTTCGAAGATTTGAATTTTAAATTAATGGTTATTGATGAGCTTATGTACGTAAATAAGTTGTTGTCTCCTGAATTTAATTTAAGAGACTTCGCTAAAGCCTATGACGCCAGAGAAATTTCAGTTTCCGGTTATGAAAGCATACCTGAGGCTCTGGATTACATGAGAGGGCTGGCTATTCCGCAAGAGCTACTGTCCCGTATTACTCATTTAAGTTACGACGCTTCAAGAGAAATTTACGGTCAGCTAGTACCATTCTGGGATGGTGAAGATGACCGTTTTGGGGTGTCCTCATTAAGCGACTTAGATAAGTTGGAAAATATTCAGAAAATAGAAGGTTTCAACGAACGGCTGGTTGAGTCATTTTCACCAGTTATTGAAAGCAAAAATATAACAGTTATTAAGTAGCTTAAAGATGAGAAAAAATGTTTTTTTAATAATTACGATATTGTTCAGTGTATCTGCTTTTAGCCGTGAATTCGTTCAAAATGGCTCCTCAATGGAACCGACAATAAAAGCCGGGCAGACAGTTGAAATAGGGGTTCTCTCGTCTTTCGGCTATGAACCTAGCCGCTGGGATGTGGTTGCCGTGAAAAATCCTCAGCAATTTAATCTTTTGGTTTTCAGAATCGTAGGTCTTCCTAATGAAACGATTCAGCTCGAAGAAGATGGTGTCTATATAAATGATGAGAAAGTAAAGCTACCAGAAAAGCTGATTGAGTCTGGAGTGCAGTACTTGCCAGCTAGTGCTGTTATAAAACGTAAAAAATATTCTAATAGCTTATATACAACAGGCGAAGAAGAATATTTCCTTCTTGGTGATAACACGGTTAATGCCAACGATAGCCGCTTTGAACTTGGTATTATCCATCGCAGCTTGATACTCAATAAAGTTGAGGGTGATCTCTGATACTGACCTATTCGGCTAGCCCGGTGTGTACTCTTGAGTTTTGCAGATGTAGCCGAAAGGAACTATCGTGTCTAAATGCTTACCGAAACAGTAACGATTAAAAGTTAAACTAAGGACTTGCACATGCGCACCTGGATTTATACCGTGTTTACCGCTTTTCTATTTGGGCTGACAGCGCCGGCTTCTGCTGACGACCATGCTCCGAAATACGACGCTCGCTTGAGCGGTTATTCTTACCCTTTTGAAGTTCATACCTTTGAATTTGACAGCCAACGACAGAAACTGGAAATGGCTTATATGCACTTACCGGCGAAAGGCGATCAGCCAACGGTTTTGTTGCTGCATGGAAAAAATTTCGCAGCCGACTACTGGGAGAAAACCGCTAACTATCTTCACGAAAAAGGCTACGGGGTACTTATGCCGGACCAAATCGGTTTTGGTAAGTCCTCCAAACCTGAGCATTATCAGTTTTCCTTCGAAGCTCTGGCTAATAACACTAAAGGGCTAGTGGAGTCGCTTGGAATCGATAAGCTTGTTGTGATGGGTCATTCTATGGGCGGCATGCTGGCTACCCGCTATGCCCTGAACCATGCCGACAATGTCGAGAAACTGGTGTTGGTTAACCCTGTTGGCCTGGAAGACTATTTGCGTTATGTGCAATACAAAGATCCGGCTTTCTTTTATAAGAACGAGCAGGGCAAAACCATTGATAAAGTCCGGGCCTACCAGAAGAAGAATTACTATGACGGTAAATGGTCAGAGGATTACGAAGCGTTAATCAAAATTCACGAAGGCTGGATAAACGGCGATGACTGGGATCTGGTAGCCTGGAATAACGCGTTGACTTACGACATGATTTTTACCGGTAATGTATCTAACGAGTTTGACCAATTAACGGTACCAACGCATCTAATTCTGGGAACCCGGGACACCACCGGCCCTGGCCGTGGCTGGAAAAAAGAAGGCGTTGATTATCAGCTTGGCCGCTACGACCAACTAGGTGAAATTGTGGTAGAGCAAATTCCCGATGGTCACTTGTATGAGCTGGAAGGCCTTGGTCATATGCCGCAGTTTGAAGCGTTTGACCGTTATCGTGAGCAGTTGGATAAGATTTTTTAATTTAGATCCGTCTGCTTTGGCCTAAAGGGGGTAAATTGAGGCGAAATATTTGTGTAGTTGTTTCCTTTTGTCGTTAATTAAAGTTTCAATCTTTATTCGGTGAGTTTGGTCATCCTTAAGAAATAGGGACGCTAATAACGTCCCTGATTTTTCAGTAATGTTTCAATTTTTTATTAATATTTCAATGATATTGAAGTCATTCTGATCAAGTGAATTAATTTCTTCTTCAGAGTCGATGCAGGCTTGGCATGATCCTACCGACTGATCGAATTTTAGAAAAACTAGGTTCTTGCTTTTGTCGTTCCAATATTCTTCTCTAACTAGAATAGATTTTAAAATTTCGAAGTTACTGTTTTCTAAATTATGATCTTCTTTTGGGAATTGAAAGTTAGATCTGATTGCATTAGTAGCTTCATTTCCCGATTTGAAAAGTTTGGGCTTTCCTTCTTTGCTCCACAAGTAAACTGCTGGTACTTTATTTACTATTCCTGAAGATAAAAATTCGTTAACATCCATTTCGTATACTTGATCGATAGTTTTTGCATTCACGAAAAATGAAATCGTCATTAAAATCAGCGTAAAAGATATTTTTAGTTGTTTCATAGCTTCTCCTAAAATGAGAGGAGGAGCTTTTCCTCCTCTCATATAGTAGACATAAACTTAAGCGACACTTTGGAACGGACAGATTATTACAATCTCAATCGAACAGTTACCTTGTGTATCACATTTTAATCTTGTTTCTGTTGAGCAGCCAGCTGATGCATTAAAACTGGAAAAACCAGCAAGCATGATCGCTACAACAGATACCTTTTTTACAATGGACATATTAATCTTCCTTCTCTAGTTGTTTATCCATTAAGTTGATTTAACGTCATGTATTGACGTCCATTCGTACTACCGGAACGAATCCGAGATCTTTCTAAGTACAACTGGAAAAGAAAGATTTAATGTTTTGATAACATCCTAATATACTTATATAGTGATCAAAAAGTGACCAGTCAAGTTTTTCTTTTGATTAGTTTTTGGGGGAGAGTTCAGCGTCAGGGAGTAGATCTTAGAAGTTCTAGGTAAGTTACTGAGAAGGGGGAGTTTATACGATCGACTAAGAACAACTAGAAAGCTAAAGCTCTTTTAATTGAGCAACGGAAAGTTGTCTTTTCTTCTTTATCGATATACTCCAAACTGCCGCCATGGCTGAGCATTATTTGGCGGCTTAGTGCTAGTCCTATGCCGGAACCTTCGCGCTTTGTTGTAAAAAAAGGGACAAACAACATCTTTCGCGCGTCCTTGTCGACACCCGGACCATAGTCAGAGATATCAATATGTACGTAGTATCGTGACAAACTTAACTTTACATCTATACGCTTTGAGTTTGCGGTTTCAACAGCTTCGATAGCGTTTTTTATCAAGTTTATGATGACTTGCTCAATTTGGCTTTCGTCAACCATCACAAAATGATCAATCACTCGATCTAATCGAACTTCTATTCTCTTTTGCTTATACTCGTCTTCGAAAATGCTTAAGCTATGACGGACGATGTCATCAATCTTAGCCTTTTTTAGGTTCGGTTTGGGAAGGTTGTCTAACTGTTTGAATTTAGAGACGAAGTCCTTCAGTTTAGTTGCTCTACGTTCTAGAATTTCCAATCCTCTTGTCAGATCTCTTTGATCGGAGACTGTAGCAAAAGAGAGTTTTTTGGGTAAAAGTTTTTGACAAGAGTTTGATATTGAAATTAATGGCGTTAAAGAATTAGCTACTTCGTGTGTGAGCACCTTAGTCAGAGTTTTGTAGGCTTCTTGTTCTTGCAAAAGCATTCTATTATGCACGGAATGCATCGAAACAACCTTTAATTTCCTTTCTTGAAACGACATTATCGTTGTGTATAAAGATATCGAATCAAGGCGTTCTTTTGTTTGCCAAGTAATTGTTTTTTCTATGTTAGGGTGAGTATTTTCTATTACTGTTAAGAGATGCCCTAAGTCACTTGCCTGCTTGATTCGTCTCCCCAAAATATCGTCAACTTTGCTATTTTTACGAACAATCTCCCGGGTGTTGGCATCAAAGATAAGTACGGCAAACTCTAAATGCATAAGTATAGATGATATGAGTTCGTGTTCTTCTTCAGCTTTTTTTTGGGTAGATAAAAATGCCTGCCTAGCCTTCTCGAAGTCGTTTTTAAGGAAGTGAACGTTTGCTATTCTCTGAGTTTTATCATCACTCAATAACGTCCTAATAATGTTAATTTGATTATCTTGATATTTCGCAATTAAGCCGCACTGGAGAGCGATAAAAAAGCATCCAAAAACAAATAAAAAGGCCGATAAAAAAGTCATTTCAATTTCTATAAAGACCAACACGGAAGCCGAGACCAATACTAGCGATATTATATTGTAGATTAGGAACTTATATTGAATACCCATTATAAATTATGCTTCTCCATTCTTCGGTATAGCGAACCCCTGGTAATTCCTAGTGACTTAGCCGCTTTGGTGACGTTACCTTTATGATGACTTAAGGCGCTTTTTATCGTTTCCAATTCTATATTAGCCAAGTTGAAGTCTTCTATTTTAAGGGGATGGTCAAGCTCTGAAGTATTGTCTTTAGGCTCATAGTTTTGTCGGTTAATGATATGGTTAGTGTCTATTTCTCCATCATCACAAAGAAGGATTGCCCTTTCTACACTATGGGCGAGCTCCCTGATATTTCCCGGCCAGTCATAACCTTGTAAATCGTTGACTGCTTTGTCTGGTATACGCAAATGCTTCCGATATTTCTTTGAGAATAAATCAAGGTAGTAATTTAACAAGTGAGGAATGTCGTCTCTACGCTCCCGAAGTGCTGGGATATGAATTTCGAAAGTATTAATTCGGTAGTAGAGATCTTCTCTATAAACGCCTGAGCTAATAAGTTTAGACAGCTCTTCGTTGGTCGCACAAATCAATCGGATATCGATTGAAAAAGGTTTGGTACTGCCAACACGAGTAATCTCTCTATTTTGCAGAACACTTAATAGTTTTGCCTGATGCTCTAGTGATAAATTTGCAATTTCATCAAGAAAAAGAGTCCCGCCTGAAGCCACTTCAAACCGACCTGGTTTATCCTGAGTGGCTCCGGTAAATGCTCCTTTGGTATGACCAAACATCTCGCTTTCAAATAAGGAGGTTGGTATTGCTCCCATATCTAATTTGATCAAAGAGCTTTTAGCACGGAGACTCTGATTGTGGATAGCATAGGCAGCGAGTTCTTTACCGGTGCCACTCTCGCCTGTTATTAGTACGTTAGCGTCGGTTTTTGCAATTTTATCTATCATCTCAAAAACGTGCTGCATGGATTTGCTTTTGCCGATAAATTTATGCGAAGGAGAATTTACGGACTTATTAAGGGTAAGGTTTTTATTTCTTAGGTTAGCGAGCTCTCGCTTATCGGCAAGGTGTTTCATTGAAGAAGATAGTTTGGCAACAAGCTCATCGTTGTCCCATGGCTTAGTCAGAAAATCTAATGCGCCTTGTTTAATAGCTTCAACTGCTAAATCTATCTCTCCGTACGCGGTCATGCATAACACGCCAATTGTGTCATCTACTTCAAGAATTTTCTTCAGCCAAAACAGCCCTTCTTTTCCACTGCTAGAGTCTCTGGTGTAGTTCATGTCGAGTAAGACGAGGTCGTAATTGTATGAGTTTAATGTGTTTATAATCTCACTAGGCGAGCTAAGCGTGCTGACCTTATCGAAGTTGCCCTTTAAGAGAAGCTCCGCCGCTAGTAAGACATCAACGTCGTCATCAACAACAAGTATTGAGCTAAATTTTTTCATTAAAGTCCAGCCATATTTTTTGAACGATGTTACTCGACAGCAAGTGTTCACTTTCGGACGAATTTTGTTTTTAGTCAAATTAAAGGTGTCCGATTTTGTTACACATTTAACTCGTTTAAGTTTAAGTAATTGATTTTTAATTATATATTATTTGGCTTGAGTTTTGCTTGATCTAATGCGATTTAGGAAAAGACTTTTTAGGAACCTATCGTGGATAAAATAGTAAAAAGAAAGAATACACGGAAAATAGGGCTTATCTTGATAGTAAGTAGCTTATTGGTAGCCGCGCTATACATAGTGATACTTTCTGGCAGTTTTGATAAGAGCCGTTTACAAAAAGTAGCTAAATCTAGTATTACAATTTCCACCGCCCGGGAAGGCTTTGTAGAGGCTTCGTTAAACGTAAGAGGTAAGATTGCTCCGCAGAAAACGATTTATCTGGACTCAGTTTCCGGTGGAAGGGTTGAACAGAAATTTGTGGAGCGGGGTGATTACGTCAAAAAAGGGGAGCCTTTGGCTCAATTAAGCAATACAAGCTTGCAATTGGATGTGATGAGTAGAGAAGCACAAGTAACTGAACAGCTCAACTTTTTACGAAACACACAAATGACAATGGAAACGAACCGGCTAAACCTTAAGCGGGATTTATTAGAAATAGAACTGCAAATTTCACACCTTGAGAGAAAATATAAGCAAAGTACGCATCTTATGGAACAGGGTTTGATTCCTCAAGAAACTCTGGATGAGGTTCGAGAAAATTTAGTTTACTACCGTTCGAGAAAAGAACTAACTTTGGAACGCCAAGATCAGGAAAACAGCATCAGGAAAGCGCAAATTGCACAGCTTAAAGACAGTGCCGAAATGTTGGAAAAGAATTTAGAGTTTGCAAGAAAGAATATTGAAAATCTATTAATTAAATCGCCGGTGAACGGGCATTTGAGCGAGTTCAATATTGAGCTAGGTGAATCAAAACAGGCTGGATCACGCCTTGGACAAATCGATATTCCCGGCGATTACAAAGTTTCTATTTTTCTGGATGAATATTATCTGAGTCAAGTAGGGCTTGGTGATGAGCTTCGCGTAAAGCTAAAAAATACAATGCTAAAAGTGCATATTTCGAAAGTCGACAGTCGAGTTTCAAATTCCCAATTTTTAATTGAAGCTGATCTTCCCTCTGATATTCAAGGGTTAACAAGCGGTATGAGCGTTGAAGCAGAGCTTGTTTTATCTAGTAATAATCAGAAGGGCGTTATTCTCGATCGTGGAGCTTTCTTTTCTTCTACTGGTGGAAACTGGGTTTTTGTTTTGAGTGATGACGGTGAATATGCAGAGAGACGACCAATTAGAATTGGGATAACGAACAAAGATTACTATGAAATACTTGATGGAGTTAACCCGGGTGAACGGGTCATTACGTCAAGTTACAGCGGTTTTGAACGAGCTGAAAAGCTTGAGTTACATTGAATTGGGGACAGCCATGATAGAAATTAAACGTTTAAGCAAGGTTTTTGCCACAGAAGAAGTGGAGACCACTGCGCTGAATGATATCGATTTGAAAGTTAACGAAGGTGACTTTATTGCTGTTATGGGTCCGTCGGGCTGCGGTAAATCTACGCTTTTATCTATACTGGGAATGTTGGATTCGCCGACTTCTGGTGAATTTTATTTTCTGGATGAGGAAGTCTCCAATTATGCAGAGCGCACCCTGACAAAGCTCAGGAAGAGTAACATTGGGTTTATTTTCCAGAATTTTAATTTAATTGACGAATTAACTGTTCGTCAAAATGTTGAGCTTCCGCTGCAATATCAGCATCTTCCTAAAGCCCAAATACGAAAAAGAGTCGACTCTATTTTACAACGTGTCGGAATTGATCATCGAGCCAATCACTTTCCACAAGAACTGTCAGGAGGTCAGCAACAAAGAGTCGCTATTGCGCGGGCTTTAGTCATTGACCCTAAGCTTATTTTAGCTGACGAGCCAACCGGCAATTTAGATTCAAAAAATGGTGACCAAGTAATGCAGTTGTTGGAAGAACTGAATAGTGCAGGCACAACTGTTGTAATGGTGACTCACTCGGAGAAAGACGGATTTCATGCTGACCGTGTCGTTTACATGCTCGATGGAAAAATTATTGAGTCAGATATGCTTCGCAGTACAAATTTAACGTCATAAAAGGCTAACTGTATGATTGTTAACTACATACAAAACGGATATCGAACTTTAGCTTTTCATAAAAGCTACTTTATCTTGAATTTCTTGGGCCTGGGGTTGGGAATTTGCGCAGCTGTTTTGGTCGCAACATTTGTTAATTATGAGTTGAGCTACGACCGATACCAGCCTGAATCTGAAAATATATATCGAGTTCATACCGATTTCAGTGCATATGGTTTAGGTGTGTTACCTGTCTCAAATGTGGCTGTATCTAATGAAGTTAAAAGCATTAACGATATTCGCGAAGTTTTTGTGCTGTCTAACGCGAAAGTCCCCAATTTTGCTGAGCTAAATGGTAGAAAATTCGACTTGCCCAACTATTATTCTGCAACAGCAAATATCAAGAATTTTATCGATCTCGATGTACTGCACGGTGATCTCGCTGAGGTGCTTAGTAAGCCAAATCAGATTGCTCTCAATAAATCGCAAGCAATACGATTTTTTGGGGTCACCGATGCAGTTGGAAAAACACTAACTGCTGGCGACAAGGAGGTTAAAGTCGGCGCTATTTTTCATGACTTGCCATCTAATACTCACTATGATTTCGAAATGCTGAGTCGAATAGAGCCGAGCGTCATGAGTTCGACCAATAGAGTGAATACCGATAGTTTTGTTTACATAAAAACGGGAAAGAATGTTGAAGTTTCCGAACTAGCTGAGCGACTCAGTGATGTGTACGGCTCCGGCACTTTTGAAGGTAAACTGAAAATTCAGCTTGTGCCTTTGCGCGATATACACTTGATGCCAAGCACCGTGATGGATATGAAGCCTGGTGGAAGTAAAGAAGCAATTTATATAAGTTCTTTATTAAGCGTCGTAATTATATTCATCGCCGGTTTTAACTTTGTAAATCTTACGATTGCACAAAGTAATAAAAGAGCAAAAGAAGTAGGAATGAGAAAAGCATTAGGAGCTTCTAAGTTACAGATATTTCTTCAGTTTCTGACTGAAACTCTGATGATTACATTGAGCTCTTTGCTTTTTGGACTTGCGCTTGCGGAAGTGCTGTTGCCTTGGTTTTCAAACTTAGTCGGAAGCCCTCTAGCATTTGGTAGTCAAAATTGGTTCATTTTCTCAATTGTTGTTCTTACGCTGATGTTGAGCGTGATTGCGGGTTGCTACCCGGCTTTATTTTTTGCCAACTTTAGTACGCGCAGGATTCTAAGTGGTGATATTTCTACTGGTAAAACAGCAATTGTTGTTAGGAAGACACTTCTTGTGATTCAGAGCGCCATGGCTATTGGCCTAATAACCGCATCAGTTATTTTGATTTTGCAGGTTCATTACATGGAGTCGATTTCGCCAGGATACTCTTATCAAAACCGAGTAGTAGTTAATGTTCCTAGGGAATTTGCCTTTAGTAAAAATGATACTGCGTTTATAAATCAAGTTAAACAAATAGAGGGTATTTCAAACCTATCGGTTATCGACAGTGACTTAACTAAATTTGCATCTGTGACATCAAGTATCTCCTGGAGTAAAGGTGCGACTAAAATAGAGAAAGTTTCAATAATAGGAACATCATACAACATCACTGAAGGGCTGGGGGTTGAGTTACTAGCCGGCCGGGATTTTAGCGACCGCTATCAAAGTGACTGGGCATCAACTCAGGAAAGCGGGGGCGTAAGAATGTCTGGAATGGTCACTGAGTCCTTGGTTAAGATGGCTGGGTTTGAGAATAATAAGGCGGCAATTGGTGAAAGGATCTCTTTACCTGGAGGAGAGGAAATCACCGTAGTTGGTGTAGTTAGGGATGTCCAAATTGGAAGCACCCGTGGGGAAGTTAGTAATGTTTTATTTATCTGTGGCCAGACACAGTCTAACCGTGTAGCTGTCACATTGGTGGTCGAGCAAACTCGGTTATCAGCAGTAGTTGAGAAAATCAGTGAGCTAACTAAAAATGTGACAAACGAAAATGAACCGAAAATTTGGAGTTTAGAAGATAAATATTTGCAACTTACGGACTCTGAGAAACGAATTACCAAGGTTGTCGTCTCATTTTCCGTTTTGTCGGTCTTATTGACAGCTTTTGGTATGTATGGCCTAGCGACATTGTCTATACAGCGACGTAAAAAAGAAGTCGCTATTCGAAGAGTGCTTGGAGCGTCAAAGTTGGGGATAGTAACTTTAGTCGCTAAAGAATATTTGCTGATGGTAATTGTGAGTGCTTTACTGATCCTACCACCGACTTTCTATGTTCTAAACGACTGGCTGAAAGAGTTCAATTATAGAATAGAGCAACCAATTTGGGGGTATTTATTACCTTATTTGATTGTTTCAGTCATTACTTGGTTAACGGTGGCATCAATCACCTACCGAGCGGCCTCGATACATCCTTCAACGGTTTTGAAGAATGAATAGAAACTCGTGCACACAGGATAATTAGCAACAAGGAAGGCGCTAATAAGCGCCTTGGGGCACATCTTATCCCTTGTTTTGGTGTGTCCGTGAAGTCGGGGGAGAGCTCTCAGTAGCATAAGTAGTATTAGCAAAATTATGAAATTTTAAAGCTTCGGTGGAAACCTTATGAGGCGCTAAGCATTATATTTAATGAGGAAAAATGAAAATTCAAACCTTTATTGCTGTGATATTAATAGCTCTCTCTGCCCCTGCGTTATCTGAAGAAAAAAGAGAACTTATTCTAGAGCTACTTGAGTTAACCCAAGCTCAAAATAATCATGAGCTTTTGATTAACTCATATATTCGGAAGTTTTCTAGCAATCCAATTATGGCAACGGAAAAATTTGAACAAAAGATACGAGCCGCAGCGTCTTGGGACGTTATAGTTGAGCCTACAATCAGGATATATCAAGAAACTTACACGGCTGAAGAGTTGAAATCTATGAATGACTTTTTTTCTACTCCAATTGGTCAGTCATTGATTTCTAAGACCCCAGAAGTTAATGAGAGAATTTCAACTGTACTAGTAAACAACATGCAACCAGTTCTAAAACATTTTAAATCTAAAAATGAAGTCAATGAGAAAAGAGCAGTTGCAATATTAAATACAATTCAAGAAGCTAGAAAAGGTTCTCGAACTGAAAAGCCTGGGTTCTTAACAGTCACTGAAGCTCAGTTAAGAGCTGCAGCGGATAGTGGGAGCTTTGCTATAGAATCTGAAGGTATCATCTATACCTTTGATGACTCAGCTTACAACATTGATACTTCACAAGTAACTGATATGTCATACTTATTTCGCTATGCACAGAAGACAGGGTTTAATGAAGATATTGGCTATTGGGATGTTTCGAATGTTACGAATATGGAAGGTGTTTTCTTTGGAGCTATAGCCTTCAATCAAAATATTAGCGAGTGGGATGTGTCAAAAGTGACCAATATGAAAGGGATGTTTTTTAAGGCGTTAGCTTTTAACCAAGATATTAGCCAGTGGGATGTATCCAAGGTGACTAATATGAATTGGTTATTCGGGTGGTGTGAGTCTTTTAATCAACCTCTTGAGCAGTGGGATGTGTCGGAAGTTACCAACATGAATGGAATGTTTCTTGGCGCAACGCTGTTCAATCAATCTCTTAATAGTTGGAACGTATCAAATGTTACTGATATGACGGATATGTTTAAGTGGGCTAGTTCTTTTAACAAACCGCTCGATAAATGGAATGTGTCAAAAATTACGAATATGGATTCTATGTTTGAATCGGCCGAGTCTTTTAATCAAGATTTAAGTAGATGGGACACCTCAAGAGTTTCTGACGAACCAGTTCTATTTATTCGCAAGGATTACCCAACAGAGAAGCTTCCCGGTTGGTAATGTTCGTTCTATGGATAAGCTGACATCAAGGTTTGTAGTCAACAAAAAAGGCGCCAATCGGCTAATGCTTGTCAGTTAAGCTAA
>NZ_DEXU01000008.1:0-49920 GCF_002364295.1 Idiomarina sp. UBA3176 | reverse complement strand
CATATATGACGTTTACGTCAGGAACGATATCCCACCTGACATAAATGTCAGGCTACTGCTTACGGAGACGCTACGAGTTCATCCCTGAAGGCTAGACGAAGGCCATCCATGGCCTTCGACACTCCTACAGCAGAAAGCCCACGGGTTTGATGCCTCTTGCAGCTCGCGCCGCACACCTCATCAATAGTCCCTGCAACCGTTGGGCGCTCGCTATCCTGCTATCCAGGATATCTCGCCTGATATGAAAATCAGATAAGGAATAGCGCTAGCTCAAGGGGTCTGCTACAATAGTAACAATTAATACTTAAAATACGCTTAAATTGTTACTATTATGACGCTTAACCTAAACACGGCATACGATACTCAGCTTGATCTTAAAGAGCATATTAAGCAGCTGCGAAAAGCGCAAAAGCTGTCGGTTGAAGCTTTGTCTGCAAAATCAGGTGTGCCCTATGGGACCGTTCGTAAGTTTGAGCGCACAGGAAACATCTCTTTGCGTCAGTTTTTAATGCTGGTCGAAGCTCTGGGTGAACTCAACCAACTCAGGGAATTTCTGGAGCAGGAAAAAGCCCCTAAAACCATAGATGAGGTTTTGAAAAATGCTTGATACGCCTCTTCAGGTAATACGCACTTTGTCGGATGGTAAGCGGGTTGGTGTTGGCACTCTGGCTGAAAATAAATCGGGCGTTTACTTTCAGTACCACGACGACTATTTAAACCAACACAAAACCTCCTTGTCACCTTTCAATCTAAAAGCGATAACTGAGCTTCAAAAAGCCCCACGACAACCTCATTATGGCTTACACGGTGTGTTTGCGGATAGCCTGCCTGACGGTTGGGGGCTTTATCTGATGGACAGAGTGTTTCGAGTAAATGGCTATAACCCACAGAGAATATCCGCATTGGAGCGTCTGGCTGTTATTAGTTCGGATTGTTTGGGGGCGCTTTCCTATGAGCCGAAAACTCCCTTAAGGGAAGGTAACAGTGAAGATATTGCCTTACGGAAACTGGGTCAGGAAGCGATAAAAGAGTTTGAAGGTACTGAAACGGATCTTATTGAGCACCTACAGGCGGCCGGGGGCTCTGGTGGTGCGCGCCCGAAATTAAATGCGACCTTACTGAGCAATGGCCAGTACTCGACTGATCCGAACGCAACAGGGCAAAAGCTGATTGTGAAACTGACGTCGGAACGTTTTTTACTAAAGCACGAAGAAAGCCTGGTTGAGTACTTATATTTAACTATGGCTAAAAACGTTGGAATTCAGGTGCCTGAGTTTGAGCTTATCGACGCGGGTAACGGTCAGTTTTGGTTGCAGCAGACGCGGTTTGATTGCTCTGAAAACGGTCGCTACCACATGCTGTCAGCCTCAGGTCTACTTGATGCTTCCTTCCGGGAGCCTTCATTGGATTACGTGGACTTAATTAAGGCTACGCGACTTATGTGCGGCGTTGATGAAGCGCAAAAACTGGTTAAGCGGGCATTATTTAATTATATGACTGTGAATGAGGATGATCACTCGAAGAATTTTAGTTTCCTCGCCAATGATAAGGACGAATGGCGGTTATCGCCGTGTTACGACATTGTTTATAGTCCGTCTTCTTATGGCGAACATATGACAGCATTTAACGGTAACGGAGCTTGTCCGGATAAAACCGCGTTAGAGCAGATGGCCGGGCAGGCTGGTTTTGCAAACAGCAAGCCGCTTTACCATATGCTGGATGAAATTTATCAACAAATCCGAAACTTCAAAACCGAAGCTAAAGCTCTAGGGGTTTCTGTTGGCCTCATTAAAACTATCGAAAATGATATTGCTGTGCGGGCGCGTAATGTACGTCTAAATGTGTAGACTGACGTTCACGCCAGAAATGATATCCTACAGCACCACCGTATTTTTATGTGGTGGGTTGGCTGTTAAGGTTTTGCGCAGGTCTTTTTCGTTACTGGGTTTTAAGTGGGTTACCCAAAGCTCAGCGGGTTGCTGTTCCAGGCTATTCAGGGCGCTTTGCAGCAGAGTCGGGGTCATGTGCTTGGTTTTTTCTGCAACATGCAGTAACTCGTCGGGAAAGGCGCATTCCAGCATTAGGGTGTCGATGTCGCCTAAGCGGTTAAGCTGTTCGGTCAGCTGTTTGCCGGCAATGGTATCGGCGGCGAAAACGAAGTGTTTGCCCTGATTTTTTACGCTGTAGCCCACTGTCGGCACGCTATGTTCTACAGCAAAAGCTTTAATTTCCAGGCCATCCAGCTTGATGCTATGACCCTGGTGAATTTCTTTAAACTGCAATATCGCTTCAGGCCCTTCGGTCATGCTGCTGAGCTCAGGCCAGATATCGCCGTTAAAAATGTTATTCTTCAGCTTTTCCAGAGTGTGAGCCTGTGCGTAAACCGTAACAGGTAAGTGCTCACTTCCGTATTGGTTGCTTAAAAACGTGGGCAAAGCGGCAATGTGATCCATATGCGAATGGGTCAGAAACACATGCCTAACCTGGTGCATTTGCGCGAGACTGAGTTGATTCAGACCGGTGCCGGCGTCAATCAGAATGTTATGATTGAGCTGAATGCAGGTGGAGCCGCCTTTATTGTCGCCACTGAGTCCGCCGCTGCAGCCAAGCACTTGAATATTCACAATCTGTTCCCATCTTGGTTTACACTGTAGTGAAAGATTATCACATTAATACAGCCGAGGAGGCTACATGGAAAACACACCGACGAAAAGCTCTCCCGTTATGCCGCAACTCATTATTCTGACCTTATTTTGGGTTGGTCTGCAATTGGTTGCCACCTGGGTAAAAGACGACTTTTCTCATGTAAGCCAGTATATAAGCGAAATTAATGCCACTGGCAGTACTGCCGCTGGCGCGTTTGGCTGGGTCGGTTTTATTCCACTGGCGATGGTTTCTTTCGGTGTACTACTAACTGCGCGTCCGCATTTACGCGTTAAAGGCATTAGCCATATTGGCTGGAGTCTTCTATTTTTCTACCCTGTGGCTTACCTCGGTGCGGCACTGGCACCTTGCGATTTAGGCTGTCCGACGGATGGTTCCAGTTCACAGGCATTACATAATGTTATTAGCATGGTCAGTTACTTCGGTTTTGCTCTGGGTGCTCTTTTACTGACCTTTACGCCGAAAACCACCTGGCCGGTGCGCTGTGCTTTTGTTCTTTTGTCGGTAATTATCGCCTTAGGTTTTGTGCTAATGATTAACCCCGAATTGGCAGAAGTACGCGGCGCGATACAGCGTTATATTGGCGTGGCACAACTGGTGGTTTTCTGGCTGCTGTTGTGGCTTAAACCGGCAGAAGCCGACGGAGGCAGTAATGAGTAATTCGGTTCGTTTAAGTGTGGAAGGCATGAGCTGTGGCTCGTGCGCCAGTCGTGTAGACAAGGCATTAAATGGCTTAGACGGCGTTGAAGATGCGTCGGTAAATTTGGCGTCGGATAGTGCGGAAGTGACTTATTCTGAAAAGCTGTCAGTGAACGATTTAGTTCAGGCGGTGAAAAATGCGGGCTACGATGCCCATGAAGTGATTGATCGCGACAAGCAAATGCGCGAACAGCGTGAGCAACAGGCAAAGGAAATGCGTACGTTAAAAAGCCAGTTATGGCTTTCGACTTTGCTGACGTTGCCGGTGTTTATATTGGCCATGGGCAACCATATGCTGCCGGTGTTTTCCGAGTGGGTACATAACTCACTGGGTTTACAAACCAGCTGGTGGATACAGTTAGTGCTTACTACCCTGGTATTGGCGGTTCCCGGCGCTCGCTTTTATAAATTGGGAGTTCCTGCGCTATTCCGGGGCGCACCGGATATGAACTCTTTGGTTGCACTGGGCGCTACGGCGGCCTGGGGCTATTCGGTGGTGGCAACGGTTTTCCCAACCTGGTTACCAAGTGAGTCAGTGAACGTTTACTTTGAAGCTTCAGCCGTTATTGTCACGCTGATTCTGGCTGGACGTTTCATGGAAGCACGGGCTAAAAGCCACACCTCGGACGCGATTCAGCGACTGATGAGTCTGCAAAGCAAAACCGCACGTGTGGTGCGGGACGGTGAGGTGACCGAAGTCGATATTGCTGAACTGGGTAAAGGCGATGAAATTGAAGTACGTCCGGGTGAACGTATTGCCCTGGATGGCGAAGTGTCTTCCGGCGACAGTTATGTCAATGAGGCTATGATAACCGGCGAAGCCGAGCCGGTGCATAAGCAAAAAGAAGACAAAGTTGTTGGAGGAACGCTGAACGAAAAAGGCACTTTGCGTTTTAAAGTAACGGCTACCGGCGAGGGAACCGTGCTGGCGCAGATCATCCGTATGGTTGAGCAGGCGCAGGGCAGTAAATTGCCGATTCAGGACACGGTGAACCGCATTACCTTGTGGTTTGTTCCAGCGGTGATGCTGGCGGCCTTACTGACCTTTGTGGTGTGGTACTTTGCGGCGAGTGAGTCAGCGCTTACTTTTGCACTGGTTAATGCCGTCGCGGTTTTGATTATTGCCTGCCCTTGTGCCATGGGACTGGCGACGCCAACCTCAATTATGGTGGGTACCGGCCGCGGTGCGGAAATGGGCGTGTTATTCCGTCAGGGCAGTGCTTTGCAGGCGTTACAGCAGTCTAAAGGCGTTATCTTTGATAAAACAGGTACGCTGACCGAAGGCAAACCGACTATTACCGAGTGGATGACCCTAAGCGAGTTTGACGAAAAAGAGGTGCTGACATTAGCGGCTTCGATTGAAGCTAAATCCGAGCATCCTACAGCAGAAGCTTTGGTGAATTATGCCAAAGACCAGGACATTAAAGTCAGCGAGCCTGAGAGCTTTGAAGCTATTTCAGGTTTGGGTGCCACCGGCAAAGTGGATGGTAAAACGCTTTACATTGGCACCAGCGAGCTGATGCAGGACAACGACATTGCGCTGGATGCTGAGCCTGCAGATGCTAAAGCATGGTCAGAGAGTGGACGCACCCCGATTTATGTCGCAATAGACGGTAAGCTGGCGGCCATATTTACTCAGGACGACCCGATTAAATCGAGCGCCAAAGAATTGATTAAGCGCCTGCACGCCGACGGTCTGAAAACCGCCATGGTAACAGGAGATGCTGAATCTACTGCGAAACGTATTGCCAAAGAGCTGGGTATTGACGAAGTGGTTGCCAATGTAAAACCGGATGGCAAGGTCGATGCGGTTAAGCGCCTGAAAAAACAATGGGGTCAGGTTATATTTGTGGGGGACGGTATTAACGACGCACCGGCACTGGCCTCCGCCGACGTGGGTTTTGCCATTGGCACCGGTACGGATGTGGCGATTGAATCCGCCGATGTGGTGCTAATGTCTGACAACCTGACCGTTGTGCAACAGGCTTTTGCTTTGTCTGAAGCCACCATGCGCAACATTCGTCAGAATTTATTCTGGGCGTTTGCTTATAATACCGCGTTAATTCCAGTTGCTGCGGGCGTGCTGTATCCGTTTTTCGGTATTTTGCTTTCGCCCATGCTGGCAGCGGGTGCCATGGCGTTGTCCAGTGTGTTCGTCATTACCAACGCGCTGCGTCTTAAAACCGTGAATTTGGAAAAGTAAATTGAAAAGGAATAGACGGGCATGAAAGTCGGAGTTTTTGATAGCGGTGTGGGTGGTTTAACCGTAGCTCGGTCGTTGCAACAAAGTGGTTGCTTCAGCGAGCTACTGTATTACGGGGACACTGCCCGCGTGCCTTATGGTAGCAAGGACAGCAACACCGTTACGCGCTACGCGCTGGAAGCCGTTGAGTTTTTTAACGGTGCCGATGTGGATTGTCTGGTGGTGGCCTGCAACACCGTGAGTGTGACCGCTCTGGAGCAAATGCAGAAGTTCTCCAATAAGCCGGTGTACGGCGTACTGGAGCCCGGTGTAATGGCTTTGGAGCAACTACAGGATATTGATACCAACGCCAGGGTGTTGGTTATAGCGACGCGCTCGACCATAAACTCCGGTGCTTACCAGCAACAGATACAGGCTTTGGGTTATAAGCAGGTGAACGCTATGGCCACGCCGTTGTTTGTGCCCATTGTTGAAGAAGAGCTTTACGATGGACCAATTCTGAAGGAAACCTTTAAGCACTATTTTGGCCAGCTTGAAAAACCTGATGTCGTGCTGCTGGGTTGCACACACTTTCCGCTAATTGCCGAGAGCATTTCAGCTTACTTCAATGGTGCTAAAACCATTCATTCCGGCGAAGCCATGCTGGAATGGCTAAAGCAACATCTGGACTTAAGCGCCCAGTTTGAAAGCACACCATTGCACATCATTGCCACCGAAAATGTCGACGCCGTCAAACGCACCGCCACCCGCTGGGGCCTGAAGCTCTAGCGTCACCGAACGAGTGCTGAGGTTACTAAGGCTCTTACGGAGGCCGCCCGCAAGTACGTCCCTGTAGGGCTTGAGCAGCGCCATCCATGGCGCTGCACACCTCCGTAAGAGCTTTAGTAACCGTCGGTGCACTCATCCGGCGAGTTTTATCAGTTCCATGGCCTTCGTCAAGCGTTCATGGATGAACTTGCAGCGTCTCCTGAAGCCCGGGTTCTGTTATCTCAGCCGAATTACCTACCAGCCCTGCTTCCCCTGCTCTGAGCCAGCTGGAATAGCAACTAGCGTGATGTTGATGTTATGATATTCGTATTACTTTTGCTTTCAGGAGTTTGTACTTATGCCGCAGACGCAGCGTCCGCTTTATATTCCGTATTCTGGCCCTAATTTGTTGGAAACCCCTTTATTGAACAAGGGCAGTGCGTTCAGTAAGGAAGAGCGTGCCGCGTTTAACCTGACGGGTTTGTTGCCGCCTCGTTATGAGAGCATTGAAGAGCAGGCTGAACGGGCTTACATGCAGTACCGGAGCTTTGAAACGCCCATTAACAAGCACATTTATCTGCGCGTTATTCAGGACAATAACGAAACTCTGTTCTATCGCTTGCTTACGGATCATCTGGAAGAGATGATGCCGATTATCTACACCCCAACCGTGGGTGATGCTTGCGAGAAATTCTCAGACATTTACCGGAGCTCACGCGGTTTGTTTATTTCCTATTCTGAACGTGATCAGATAGACGATATTCTGCGCAATGCCACTAAGCAAAAAGTGAAAGTGATTGTCGTGACCGACGGCGAACGCATTCTGGGCTTGGGTGACCAGGGTATAGGCGGCATGGGCATTCCTATCGGAAAACTGTCGCTGTACACCGCTTGTGGTGGTATCAGCCCGGCGTATACGCTGCCGGTAATGCTGGATGTTGGTACCAATAACGAAAAGCTTCTGGAAGACCCAATGTATATGGGAGCCCGCCATAAACGCATTGAGCAGGACGAGTATGATGAATTCCTCGACAAATTCATAAAAGCGGTGACCAGACGCTGGCCGGGCGTGATGCTGCAGTTTGAGGACTTCGCTCAACCTAACGCCATGCCTTTATTGCGTCGTTATCGTGATGAAGTCTGCTGCTTTAATGACGACATTCAGGGCACAGCGTCTGTGACGGTGGGCACCTTGCTGGCAGCTTGCCGCCAAAAAGGTAAAAAGCTTAGTGAACAGAAGGTGGTGTTTGTTGGTGCTGGCTCTGCGGGCTGTGGTATTGCAGAACAGATTATGATTCAGATGACCGCCGAAGGTTTAACGGAAGAGCAGGCGAAGAGACAAATCTTTATGGTCGATCGCTTTGGTCTGGTTATGGATACCATGGATGGCCTGCGTGACTTCCAGCAGGCGCTGGCGCAGAAAACCAATGATTTAAACGCCTGGGAATACAGCGGTGAGTATCCGTCGCTGCTGGATGTGATGCATTGTGCTGAGCCTGACATTTTAATTGGTGTGTCTGGTCAGGCGGGGCTCTTTACCGAGCAAGTTATTTCGACTATGGCCAAAAATGTTGATCGCCCCATTATTTTCCCACTGAGCAACCCCTCCAAACATGTGGAAGCGCACCCGGCGGATGTACTGAAGTGGAGTGAGGGTAAAGCTATTGTCGCAACCGGCAGCCCCTTTGGTGAAGTTGAGTATGACGGCCGTATATACCCAATAGCGCAGTGTAACAACAGCTATATCTTCCCGGGCATTGGTCTTGGGGTGTTAGCGGTTAAATCCGAACGGGTTAGCGATGAAATGCTGCGTGTAGCAAGTAAGACACTGGCTAATGCGTCACCCAGCGCTAATGGTAAAGGCGAAGCATTGTTGCCAGCTTTTAACGACTTAACTCAGTTAAGCAAAGACATTGCTTTTGCGGTGGGTAAAGTGGCGCAGCAGGAAGGTTTAGCGCTGGAAATTGATGACGACACGCTGCGTGAGCGCATCGACAACAATTTCTGGAAACCGGAATATCGCTTCTACAAGCGCGTAAGTATTTAAGAATGCGCTAAATCGATGGCCTGCTGTAAATCGTTCAGCAGGTCATCGGCGTTTTCAATGCCTACCGATAAACGCAATAAATCCAGCGGTACCGGTGTGTCTGGTCCTTCAATGCTGGCGCGATGCTCAATCAGACTTTCTACGCCGCCTAATGATGTAGCGCGGTGCCAGAGCTGAGTTTTTGCGGCAACGGCAATTGCAGCTTTTTCGCCACCGGCTAAGCGAATAGACAGCATACCGCCGAAACCGCCTTGCATTTGCTTAACGGCTATCTCGTGGCCGACAAAACTTTTCAGGCCGGGATACAATACTTCAATAACCTGTGGGTGCTGCTCCAGTTGCTCGGCAATATATAAGGCACTTTGGCAACTTTCCCGTACCCTTAAAAATAACGTGCGCATGCCACGCAAGAGTTGTGCTGCGTCTTGTGGCCCCGGTACGGCTCCGGACTGGGCTCGAATAGCCACTAAGCGTTGCCAGAACGCGTTATCTTCACGAGCCGCCAGTGCGCCGGAAATAACATCTGAGTGGCCGTTAAGGTATTTGGTGGCGGAGTGCATAACAATATCGGCGCCAAGATCCAGTGGCTTGGTCAGCAGGGGGGTTGCCACTGTGGAATCTATTGCAAGCAGAGATCCGCAATTGCGAGCCATATCAGCTACGGCGGCAATATCAGTTACTGTCCACAGAGGGTTACCCGGCGTTTCCAGCCAAATAAGCGTAGGTTGTCTTTCAGCAATAGCGTCGCGTAATTCATTTAAATTGGTGGTATCCACAAACCGAACATCCAGCCCGCTATCGACGCCAAAAGTTTGCAGCCATTTGCGCAAAGCCCAGTACATCACTTTTGGCGCAATGACCTTATCGCCGGGTTTTAATGCCTGAAAAACGGCGGTAGCGGCAGCCATGCCCGAGGCGAACAGGCGTGCATCTGCCGCATTTTCTAACTCTGCTAATAGCTTTTCGGCAGGACGATAAGTGGGATTGTCAGCCCTTGAATACACCCGTCCGCTGCGATATTGATTGTCGTCATCACGCAGATAAGTCGTTGATGTGTATACTGGAGGGATAATTACTCCATTTTCGTTGTCAGAGTGACTACCACCCTGAGCAAGGAGTGATTGCGGCGAAAAAGGACGTTTCGTCATATAAATTCTCGTTAAAGTAATCTCAATGCGAGATATCACGTATATAAGAAAGGAATCATTTCATACTAACCGAAGAGGTATTGCAATGCGTTACATAATTTCCGCACTACTAGGCTCTATGTTGTTTGTCGCAAACGCCGCGCAGGCTAACGAATGTGAGCTATCCATAGATGGCAATGACAACATGAGATTTGATACAAAAGAGATGTCCGTACCGGCTAGCTGTGACGAAGTAACAGTAACCTTACATCACACAGGTAAACTGGATAAAAAAGTCATGGGTCACAACTGGGTACTGAGTGAAGCTGGTGATATGCAGTCTGTTGTACAACAAGGTATGTCAGCGGGTATGGATAACAACTATGTACCAGATTCTGATGCTGTAATTGCTGCAACCGACGTTATTGGTGGTGGTGAAGAAACGTCAGTGACGTTTTCTACAGAAGGCATGAGTGCAGATACAGATTATAAATTCTTCTGCACCTTCCCTGGCCACTCAGCAATTATGCAAGGCAGCTTTGCGATTAAAGAGTAATTTTCGCAACATTGCTTAACCGCAAATTGACTAGTAATAACTGCAGCCTACGTGGCTGCAGTTTTTTTGGAGCTTCATTTGACCGTTATGAAGTTTTTACTCATTACCTTAGTGTTTTTGTTCTCGCTACAAAGTGAAACGAGCCGGGCACAACAATTTGGCTCACGCGAAGCGCTGGTTTTAGCGCAACAAGTGACTTTTGAGCGTGAACGTAACCGGGTAGAAGCAGTTGGTACGGCCGAAGCTGTGCGCTCCATTACCATTTACCCTGCTGTTGGCGACAGAGTCGTCGCGGTAAATTTTAATCCTGGCGACAAAGTTGAGAAAGACGAACTATTGGTCGAGCTGGATGCCCGTCGTCAGCAAGTGGCAGTAGAACAGGCACAAATTAACTTACGCGATGCAGAACGTACGGTAGAACGTTTACGGACTAGTCGCGAACAGGGGGCTGTGCCCCAGTCTGAGCTAGACAACGCTATTTTATTAAGAGATTTAGCAAGGGTAGAACTGGATAACGCTAAAATTGAACTGGAAGACCGTTTTATTCGCGCGCCGTTCTCCGGAATTATTGGCATTACTGACGTAGAAGTCGGTGATCGTATTGACCAACAGACGGCTATCGCAACCTTAGATGACCGTTCAACCTTATTAATTGATTTTCGTATTCCTGAAGCCGCGGTTTCCCTGTTGCAGGACGGAGCAGAACTTAAAGTCGAGCCCTGGCGCTATTCGGGTACGCCGGTAACTGCCGAAATTATTGAACTGGATTCTCGTATTAACGCGACCAGCCGTATGTACAGAGCTCGTGCTGAAATTAATAATGACAGCGACGACTTCCTGCCGGGAACCAGTTTCAGAACAGCTATAGAACTTGCCGGTGAAGAGTTCGCTTCAATACCCGAAGCGGCCTTATCCTGGGGGGTTAATAATCCTTTCGTCTGGGTTATTGAGGGCGACAAAGCGCACCGGGTTGACGTGCAAATAGAACAGCGTCTGGCTGGTCGTGTGTTAGTTTCAGGCGATATTCAACGTGATGATTTACTGATAGTTGAAGGTGTTCAAAGCCTGCGTGAAGGCCAACCAGTGACCTTTGACAGAACCACTCTCGATACGCAAGAGGCGGTTGAATAATGTCAGACCAGCAATTGAATAACCAGCAGGATGCGAACGACTTACCTTCGGTCTCCATTCGCCGTCCGGTACTGATTGTTGTTCTCAACGTACTTATTGCCATAGCCGGTCTGGCCGCGCTTATGGGGGTTGAAGTACGTGAACTGCCGGATGTCGACAGGCCTGTTGTTGGTGTGAGTGCGACACTTCCGGGGGGCGCACCAGAAACGGTCGACGCCGAGGTTACCAGCATTCTGGAAGGCGCGGCGGCTCGTGTTTCGGGTGTGGAGTCGATACAGTCTTCGAGTGAAGAAAACAGCGCACGTATTTCTATCGAATTCCGCCCCGGAGTTGATTTAGATGTGGTTGCGGCAGAAGTCCGTGAAGCGGTCAACCAGGTGCGTCGCGAACTCCCCGACGATGTCGAACAAATTAACGTGCAAAAAGCAGACAGTGACGCGCGCTCGGTTCTGGATATTGCGGTTAGCAGCGATACTCTGACGCAGGAGGAGCTCACGCGTCGCCTGGAAACCGACTTGTCGCCGGCATTTTTGGCTATAAATGGTGTTGCTGATGTGCGGCTGAACGGTGACCGCGAGCGGGTACTGCGGGTGGATCTCGACCCCCTTAAACTTGTCAGCTTTGGCTTATCTGTTACCGATGTTGCAGATGCGTTACGGTTGGCGCCTTTTGACGTACCGGCTGGTAGTTTGCGTTCAACCGACCAGCGATTAATTATACGAGCTGACGCGACAGCCATTACCGAAGAGCAAGTTGAGAACATAATTGTCCGCGATGACACACGTATTGGTGATGTCGCACAGGCTTATTTTGCACCGGCTGATGCTGGCAGCTTTGTTCGTCTTGACGGTAAACCGGTTGTTGGTTTGGGGGTAATACGTCAGGCGGGCTCCAATACTATTGAAATTTCTGATCAGGCACTTGCTGTTCTTGATCGCCTGCGTGAGCGTTTTCCTGATATGGAAATGCGCATTACTAATGATGATGCGCAGTTTATTCGTACCTCGGTAGCTGAAGTGGTGACCACCCTTGCTATTACTATTGTTTTGGTTGTGGCTACGCTGTGGGTCTTTATCGGTTCATTTCGCGCGACTATTATTCCTGCGTTCTCCATTCCGGTTGCGCTGTTCGGCGCTATTGCGGCTATTTGGCTGATGGGCTTTTCCATTAATATTCTGACCTTGCTGGCGCTGGTATTGGCGACCGGTCTGATAGTGGATGATGCCATTGTTGTTACTGAGAATATTCAACGTCGCCGCAGTATGGGGCTTGGCAGCCGTGCTGCAGCGGTATTAGCGACACGCGAGGTGTTTTTTGCGGTAGTGGCAACGACAGCGGTGTTAGTTGCGGTTTTCGTTCCTATTGCGTTTTTACCTTCAACAGCCGGGCGTTTATTCCGCGAATTTGGTGGTGTGCTTGCGGCGGCAGTGGTCATTTCTTCTTTTGTTGCTTTGTCTCTGGTGCCCGCTTTTACCGCTCGCCTGCCTAAATCAGCCGGGCAAAATAACCGGTTTGCAGGCATTGGTAACAGCTTTAAACGGTTTTATAAACGAACGCTGCATAAAGCACTGGATTTCAGCTGGGTTGTGGTGCTGCTGTCTTTGCTGTCTGCTGGCGGCGGCGCGCTGCTTTACAATGAAATTGACAGCGAACTTATGCCCAATGAAGACCGCGGAGCGGTTCGGGTATTCTCGCGCGGACCTGACGGGGTTGGCCTTAAGTTTATGGATCGCCAGGCTCGTAAGCTGGAAGAAGTGCTGCTGGAATATAAAGAAAGCGGTGATATAGAGTCGATTTATACGGTTGTTGGGCAGTGGGACCCTAACCTAGTTTTTATTACGGCTAATCTGAAACCCTGGGAAGAACGGGATATTAGCCAGCAGGAAATTATTAATAATATTCGGGAACCCTTAAGCCGGGTTCCGGGCGCACCGGGGCGTGCTTTTGGTGATAACAGCCTGAATTTAAGAGGTCAGGGCGGTGGCCTGGAAATGGCTATTACCGGTGAAAATTACGACGATATTTTTAAAGTGGCGCGTGAGTTCACTGCCATAATCAAAGAGCGGATGCCGGATTTGGGTGACCCTAATGTGTCCTACCAGCCCACACAACCGCAACTACGGGTGAAGATAGATCGCCGCCGGGCTGCAGAGCTTGGGGTTTCCTTAAATGATATATCTTCAACGTTACGTGCTGCCATTAATGGTGACGATGTCGCCGACTTAAACGTGGGAGACCAGCAAATTCCGGTTATGCTGCGCACCCGTAATAATTTAATTCAGTCACCACAAGACATGCAGAACCTTTATGTGTCCTCCAGTAGTGGCGACTTAGTACCTATTTCAAGCGTTTCAGAAATTGTTGAAGAAGGTGTCTCTGCGGAACTGGAACGTCAGGCGCAGCGGCGGGCGATAGAAATTGACGCGCAGTTGCCTGAAGGTTTGCCGATGTCGGAAGCTGTAGAGCAGTTGCGTGGTATTGCAGAGGAAGTTTTGCCGGGCAGCATGGGACTGGTCTTTCTAGGCGAAGCCGCAACATTTGAGGACACTTCGCAGGAAATTGCCATGACTTATATTCTGGCTTTCCTGATTGTTCTGCTGGTACTGGCGGCTCAGTTTGAGTCATTAAACAGTGCGGTGGTTGTTATGCTGACCGTGCCTTTTGGTATTGCGGCAGCTATTTACGCCTTATTCCTTACCGGTACTTCCATGAACATTTATTCGCAAATTGGATTGGTGATGCTGATTGGTCTGCTGGCGAAAAACTCTGTATTGCTGGTTGAATTTGCTGACCAATTGCGTGACCGGGGACTTGCGGTTCGTGAAGCAATAGAAGAAGCTTCATTGATACGTTTACGGCCTATTATGATGACACTGGTATCCACGGTTCTGGGTGGTTTACCGCTTATTCTGTCTTCTGGTGCGGGAGCTGAAGCGCGTAACTCAATTGGTTGGGTTGTGTTCGGTGGTCTTGGATTGGCAACCCTGTTTACGCTTTATCTGACACCTGTGCTTTACTTGTGGCTGGCGCGCTTTACCAAGCCGCGTGCGGATGAAGCTGCTCGTCTGGAAACGGAAATGGAAGCTGCAAGAGAAAGCGGTCATTAATCTTGAGGTGCAATCCAGTGCTGGACATTCCAGCGCTGGCGTATTTCATCAAGTTTTCCACTTTGTTCAAGGTGAGTTAATGCTTTATTGAGTTGCGTCAGGCGCTCGGTGTCGCCATTTTTCACTGCGAAACTGACAGGGACTCTAATTTTCGGTTGCCAGAGAATGCGTATATTTAGATCCATTTTTTCAGCCAGATATAAGCCCACCCGTTCCGGCATAATAACGGCTTCTACTTCGCCCACGCCTAACTGTTCCATGGCTTCTTTTTTTGAGTCGGCCTGCTGAATTCTAATGGCGTTATTCAACCCTAATTTTTCCAGATGCTCTTCAAGTACCGAATGGCGGTCACCGCTAATGCGTTTACCGACAAGCCCTCGCACGGATTCAGGGCTACTGTCCTGATCTAATACAAACAAAGTGGCCAGGCGGTGATAATAAGGTTGGCTAAAATCAAAAAACGACTGCCGTGCAGCCGTTTTTTCCATGCCTATAGCAACATCGAGTTCACCATAACGAAGTA
The DNA here is from genome assembly GCF_002364295.1 of Idiomarina sp. UBA3176. Taxonomy (NCBI): domain Bacteria; kingdom Pseudomonadati; phylum Pseudomonadota; class Gammaproteobacteria; order Alteromonadales; family Idiomarinaceae; genus Idiomarina; species Idiomarina sp. UBA3176. The sequence goes on along the minus strand of NZ_DEXU01000008.1, from coordinate 35,116 downwards.
AACTGACGACATTATCCCAGTCGTACTGATAAAGATTGAAGTCTTGCCCCAGGTAGTCATACACAGCACGCGTAACATCAACGTCAAAGCCAACACTGTCACTGTCTTGAGTGAACTGAAAGGGCGGGTAGCCGGTGGCCATCCCCACTTCCTCTGCGGGACTTACCGCAGCAAAAGTAAAGCTTAATAGAGCAGAAGCCAACAACGTTGATGAAACATGCATTCAGGAGTCCATAACATTTAATTTGGTTCGAATATAGTCTGCATGACCAATATAAAGGAGGTCTGCCAGCTTACGCAGCATGCTTTCTTCATAAGGATCAAGCTCACCATCAGCGTAGGCAACAACCCATAAACTTTCCAATAATTCGACGCGTTTTTCGTAGGCGAGAGCTTTTAGCTGAGCAGTAAACTCGTACAATGATGCGGCTTCTTTTACTGTTTTTACGGCCTTTTTAATAGCGTTTTCCGCTTGTTCACCCTTAATGTCATATTCGTGCTCAAGCTCATGTAAAAGGTGCTGGCGTTCTTCTTCCGACAAGGTACCATCGGCAAGACTAATTTCTGTCATTAATACCAGTGAAAGGAATGCATCGTCTGTCATACCATCTGCTTTATCCAGGCTGGCCTGTTCAGCGGCAGTATTGTTTTGAAAAAAGTTTTGCAGAGCTTTAAGCATACAACATCCTATTTAGGTAAATTAGGTAAGAAAAAAGAAAATTCTGTGCCTTCGCCAGGCGTTGATTGGACAGAAATCTGACCTTTGAGTTTCCGCGTTACCAAATTATAAACAATAGATAGGCCCAGTCCGGAGCCGCCAGTCTGGCGAGATGTGGTAAAAAAGGGCTCAAAAATGTTTTTCATGGTTTCGCTGTCCATGCCTTTGCCGTTGTCACGAAAAGAAAAGCGTACGCCGTTGTCTTCCTCTGCAGTCAGAATGTCAATTTGATGATTTTCGTCGGGCTCGGCAAAGGCGTGGTCGTTAGTGTTACTGACCAGGTTAGTCACAATTTGTGCCAACGCCCCCTGATAGGTATTGAGAACAATATCTTCATTACAGTGAATACTGATGGTGACTTTTTTCTTTTTCACCATAGGGTTCAGGCTTAAGACTAAGGCGTGTAAATAATCTTTGAGTTGGCATTTCACCAGCTCAAAACTGGACTGGTCCACAGCCGTTTTCTTAAAGTTCTGAATCAGTGTTGCTGCGCGTTCTAGGTTACTGCTTAGTAGCTGATAAGCTTCAAACGTATTGTCGATGAAGGTATGCAGATGTTTTCGTGAAATAGAACCATCAGTAAAACTTTGATTCAGCTTTTTCAGCCGGTGCTCACAATGAGTCACTGCGGTTACTGAAACGCCCAGCGGAGTATTTACCTCATGAGCAACACCAGCAACTAATTTACCCAATGCGGCCATTTTTTCCGTCTCAATTAACCTTTCCTGCGCCTGTTTGAAATTATCCAGTGCTTTGGTCAGAGATTGGGTACGTTCTTCTACCATGCTTTCCAACTGCTCATTTTGTTGAATGAGCAGGGCTTCAAACCGCTCTCGTTCAGCGGCACTAACAGCACGACCGTAAATGTCCGCCAACATACCGACAAAAGCAACTTCAGCCGATGTCCATATGCGATTTTCTTTGCGGCTTTCGCAGCACATAACGCCTATCATTTCGCCTTTATGACGCAAAGGAACATCGAGCAGGCCGTAAACGCCGGTTTCCTTCAGATAGCCGTTAGTTAGCTCTATAGTTGCAGGATGACAGCGGGCATCGTTGGCAATAATGGTGCGTTCGGATTCTAACGCCTGAAAGTAAGAAGGTAACTGGTTTTTGTAAAGTACCGGGACTTCAGCGTTTGGCGATTTCTCGTCAATGAGTTTAGCCGCTCTCATGGCTTGTTTGTCCGATTGCAATAACCAGATACTAACCCGGGTAATATCCAGTCCCTCCAGTGCTGAAGCTAATATAAGCTCAGACGCTTTCTCTAAGTCGCCACCGTCAATTTCGGGCGATTTAGAGACGTCGAGGAGGATGTTCTCTAAGGCATCGTTCATATTCAATCCGGTTGTCTGAATATTTTCTCACTATAACCCACTGACTTTTAATGTCCATTAATCGACCTTTCCTCACCATTTAACGTTAGCGACTGGACATTTGGATCTTAACTCCTTACAAAGGTAAGACATTTTTAATGAGGCTATACCATGAAAAAAACAACACTAACCTTAGCGGTTGCATCGTTATTAAGCTTCGCGCCGCTAAGCATGGCAGAAGAGCAAACCCAGGGCTGGGATGTCAGTAACCCGCAGGGTGAATTTAAAGACATTGATATATCGGTTAACTCCGGTACCTGGATGAATGTGGATGTCAGCCCGGACGGTGAATACATTGTATTTGATTTACTGGGTGACATTTATCGCATGCCCTTTGGCGGCGGAGACGCTGAAAAGCTTGTGGGCGGTATAGCCTGGCATATGCAGCCAGTTTATTCGCCAAATGGGCGTTATATTGCGTTCACCTCGGATCAGGGCGGTGGCGATAATATCTGGGTGATGGACGCCGATGGCAGCAACGTGCGTGCGGTTACCGAAGAAACTTTCCGGTTGTTGAATAGTCCGGCATGGAGTCCGGACAGCGAATTTCTGGTGGCGCGTAAGCACTATACCGCCAGCCGTTCATTAGGCGCAGGCGAAGTCTGGATGTATCACCGCAGCGGCGGCTCGGGCGTGCAACTGACTGAACGTCCTAACGACCAGAAAGACTTAGGCGAGCCGGCGTTTTCACCGGACGGTAAATACATCTATTTTTCGCAGGATGACACACCGGGCAAAACTTTCCACTACAGCAAAGACTCGCTGGAAGGCATTTACACCATTAAGCGTTTTGAGCGCGAGAGCGGTGAAATTGAAACCCTGATAAGTGGTGCTGGTGGCGCAATTCGTCCGACACCATCGCCCGACGGGCGTTACCTGGCCTACATTAAGCGTGAAGACTTTGACAGCGTGCTGTATGTGCTGGACCTGAAGACCGGCGAACACAAGCGGGTTTACGGGAAAATGGAACGCGACATGCAAGAAACCTGGGCCATTCACGGTGTTTACCCGACTATGGACTGGACACCGGATTCTAAGCAGTTAGTGTTCTGGGCCGGTGGCCATATTCAGAAGCTGAACATCGATGACGGCAACGCGCGCATTATTCCGTTTAAAGTCGAAACCGAAAAGAAAGTACAGCACGCCTTGCGCTTTAAGCAAAACGTTGAAGCTGACCAGTTTGACGTGAAAATGCTGCGTATGGCGCAAGTGTCGCCACAGGGTGACGCGGTGATTTACGAAGCTTTAGGTAGCTTGTATCAGCGTTCGTTGCCCAATGGAGAACCGCAGCGTTTAACTAATAGCGAAGACTTTGAGCTGTACCCGCAATACTCGCGCGACGGAGAAAGCGTGGTGTTTGTCCGCTGGAATGACGAAGCGCAGGCGCAGGTTATTGTTCGCGATATTAGCTCGGGTAATGAGCAGGTGCTGAATACCGGGCAGGGCAATTTTGTTGAACCTACATTCTCCCCGGACGGTAAGCATGTGGTTTACCGAAAAATACGTGGGGGTTACTTAATTTCCGATAAGTTTGGTCTGGAAAACGGTATTTATCGCGTTGCGGTGTCAGCCAATGCAGAGCCAGAGCAAATTGCCGAAAGTGGGCATTTACCGCAATACGGCGCACGTAACGACCGGGTTTATCTGATGACACCGGGCGCTAAGCCAACCTTGAGCGTTATCGACTTACGCACACTGGAGCAGCGCGAGTTGTATCAGTCGGAGTTAGCCACTGAATTCCGCGTGTCTCCGGACGGCAAGCAACTGGCTTTTGCGGAACGTTTTAAAGTGTTCGTAACACCTTTAGTTGAGCGCGGCAGCGTTATCAACGTGGGACCGGGTGATAAACAAATGCCGGTGCATCAACTCTCCGTTCGTGCCGGTGAAAACTTATCCTGGACGGCAAACAGTGACCAGATTTACTGGACATTGGGGCCGGAGCTTTACCATACATCGGTGGCTGAAGCCTTTAATGCTGAAACCGACAGCGAAACCCTGAAAGTAGAAAATGGCCAGAACATTGGTTTTGAACAGGATGCTATGGTACCGGATACGACGGTTGCCTTTGTCGGTGGCCAGGTCATTACCATGAACGGCGATACCGTTTATGAGCAGGGTACTGTGGTCGTGCGTAATAATAAGATTGTTGCGGTTGGCCCTGAAGCAGACATTGATGTGCCAGCTGGTGCTGACGTGATTGATACCAGCGGTAAGACTGTTATGCCGGGCTTATTCGATGCGCACGCCCACGGTGGCCAGGGTCAGGCGGAAATTATTCCGCAACAGAATTGGGGGCAGTATGCGAACCTGGCATTTGGTGTGACCTCAATTCACGATCCGTCTAATGATACGACCGAGTTCTTTGCGGCCTCAGAACTGCAAAAAGCGGGAAGAATTGCCGCGCCAAGACTGTTTTCAACCGGCACCATTTTATACGGTGCTAATGGCCCGGGTTACACTTCGCATGTGGATAGTTTAGAAGATGCTAAGTTTCATTTAGAACGCCTGAAAAAAGTGGGTGCGTTTTCTGTGAAAAGTTATAACCAGCCACGTCGTAACCAGCGTCAACAAGTGGTTGAAGCAGGGCGTGAACTGGAAATGATGGTGGTGCCTGAAGGTGGCTCGTTGTTGCAGCATAATTTAAGCATGATCATGGACGGGCACACTACGGTTGAGCACTCACTGCCGGTAGCCAATATCTATGATGATATTCGTCAGTTATGGCAGCAAAGTGACGTAGCTTATACACCAACCCTGGGTGTGGCTTATGGCGGTATTTGGGGTGAGAACTACTGGTATGCGGAAACCGATGTGTGGAAGCACCCCAAGCTGACTCAGTATGTCCCTATGGACTTTTTAGTGGGTAAGTCCATGCGTCGTGAAAAAGCGCCGCATAACCATTACAACCATTTTAATAATGCGGAAGTGGCAACTGAGTTGCAGGACCTGGGGGTTGAAGTACTTGCCGGTGCCCATGGTCAGCGTGAAGGTTTAGCGCAGCACTGGGAAATCTGGATGATGGCGCAAGGTGGTATGGAACCGCTGGAAGCGTTGCGTACATCGACCATTGACCCGGCTAAAGTCTTTGGTATGGACCATGCTTTGGGTTCTCTGGAAGAAGGGAAACTGGCGGATATTATTGTTATTGACGGTAACCCGCTGGAGAATATTCGGGATACCGATAAAGTGACTCATACCATGGTTAATGGCGTGCTCTATGACGCCACCAACATGGATCGCTTGCTGCCGGAGCCACTTAAGCGGAAAGACTTTTTCTGGGAAGAATAAGCCTTTATAGCAATTAAGATGCTGCCGCGGTTTCGGCGACCACCTGTCGGAACCAGCGGTGGCCTGCATCGTGCTGTAGTAGCGGCGACCAGATCATGGTCAGAGTTAACCCCGGTATTTCAAACGGCGGGGCTTTCATAACCAATTGACTATCCTGTGAATACAGTTCGGCGGCCCGCGTTGGCAAGGTAGCAACCAGCCCCTGACGAGCCAGATACATAGCCACATGATAATTACGGGTAAACACTTTAATTTTCCGGCGTTTGCCCAGTTTATCTAAAGCGTCGTCTACCCAGCCGAGTTTTTGTACGTCATGCGGGTCCATCCCCACGCCCACACCAAAGCCGGTTTTACTCACCCACACGTGCTGAGCCTTTAAGTAATTGTCCAGCGTGTAGTCTTCCAGCAATGGGTGATCTTTGCGGATAAGGCAGGAAAACTCGTCGCTCCATAAATTCTTTTGATGAAACGACTGTGGTAACTGTTCAAAGCGGTTAATGGCTAAATCCACCTTGCCGTTCTCAACGTCGTGAAAGCTGATATCGCTGGGAGTCATAATGTCCAGTGAGACATGGGGCGCCTGTTCATCGAGCTTTTCCAGCAGTTTCGGCATGAGTGTCGAGGCGGCATAGTCGGATGCCATAATACGAAAGACCTGATCGCTGGTGGGGGCATCAAACTCACGCACCGGCTGAATCATCTCCTCAACCGAATATAATACGCCGCGTAGTGCTTCCTGCATGTCCAGCGCACGTTGAGTCGGAACCATGCCTTCACTGGTACGTACTAAAATAGGGTCGTTTAATAGGTTACGCAAACGCTTCAGGCCGTTGCTCATGGCGGGCTGGGTGATATTCAGCTGCGCTGCGGCACGGGTCACGTTTTTTTCCCGCAGCAGAACATCAAGATAAACCAGCAGATTCAGATCAATGTCTTTGATGGTATTCATGGCTATCCAGAATAAGTGGAATATGAAAAATCTATCGGGATTATAAATAGGGTGAATGTATAACGCCAGTCTTGTTTCCTTACCCTGGGTTAAGAAAGAGACTTGCTTATTTTTATTAATCCACCATAATTAATTTATTAAGCGTTAATAAATGATATTTGGTGGTTAAATTGAATGGTGCAGATGGCTTTTTAAAAACGGTTGGTGATCTCATTAAGCGTCAGCGCTCATTAACAATGGATCAGCAGGATTTCGCCAAGCGGCTGGGCTGCGGCGTTAATACGGTTTATCGTATGGAAAACGGCCATTCAGTTAACTCACTGACATTATTTACCGCTCTCGAATTGCTGGGATTGCTGGAGCATTTTATTCCGGTTCTGGATGATCAGTATGCAAGGGTGGCAAACGCGCCTCAGCGCAAACGCCGAAAAACCTCAGAGGATTTTTCTAATGACTTCTAAGGCGTATGTTTTTATCGAAGGGTTAGAGAGTGAGCCTGTTATTTGTGGTGTTATTTGGTATGACCCGGAAAACAGAATTGGCCGTTTTCGATACGGTCAGTCCTATTTAGCCCGAAACGATGCTTTTGCGCTGGATCCTGTTCATTTGCCGTTAACGGACGAACTATTTGAGACGCGCGCTAACAAAGGGCTGTTTGGTGTTTTAACCGATGCCGGAGCTGATGCCTGGGGACGAAAGCTGATCACCCAGTTGCGCACAACCAAACCCGAAAATGAGTTGGAGTTTTTAATTGCCGGTGCATCCATGGGTGTCGGTGCTATTAGTTTTAGTCTTTCTCAATCTAAGTCAAAAGCTAAGGTATCCAGGAATACACTGGATGATATCGATTTGTTGTTGGCCGGGAAAAACGCAATTCTGAATTCAGAAAATGTCTCTGCTGAGGTGAAAAAGGCATTTCAGTACGGCGAGTCGATGGGTGGTGCCAGGCCAAAAACCGTGCTTCAGCATAAAGGACAAGCTTATTTATTAAAATTTAACCGCGCCGACGACCTCTACAACGTAGCCAGAGTAGAAAGCGCAACAATGGCAATGCTAAATGAAGTGGAAGGAGTCAATGTTGCCAGCACCCGGTTGCTTACCGGTGAAGAAGACGTACTGATGAGCGAGCGGTTTGACCGTCGTGGTCTGGATGTTTCGCATCATTTTATTAGTGCGAACTCTTTGCTGACCGAAGGAAATGTCAGCGAAGCCATGCTAAAGACAACATACTCCTATGGTGCACTGGCGGAGCATCTGAGGAAAACCAGTCAGCGTGCTGAGGATGCAACCGAACTTTATAAACGCATGGCATTTAATGTGTTTATTGGTAACACAGACGACCACGGTAGAAATCATGCCTTACTCTGGGATTTAAATTTCGGCGGCTGGAAGCTGTCGCCCGCCTATGACGTACTGCCTATTAATAATAGTCAGCAACATGCTTTGGGTATTGGTGAATATGGACGTGCAGGCAGTATTGATAATGTGTTGTCGCAATGCCGACGGTTTGGTGTTACCCCTAATAAAGCGAAGAATTTACTCAAGAACATTCAGGAGCTGGTGGTTGAGTGGCCTGCTTACTACAAGAAGAATGGTGTCGCGGAAGGTGATATTGAGAGATTAAAAGCCGTTATTCCGGATACTTTCAGGTTAAACACCTGAATTCAGGAGATGTGACCATGACAATTAGCCCCGAGACCCTGGCAAAAAGTATTCTGGATGGCTTTCATAGCCACTATCGGCGTTTTCAGGCACTGACTCAGGGGGCACGTGAACGTTTCTTAAAGCGCGACTGGACTGCGGTGGTGTCGGCAGCTTCAGAGCGGATTCATTATTACGACCACCAGGTGGGCACAACGGCGACAAAAGTCGAGCGCCGTGTGGGGAATGAACTTGATGAAAACCTGTGGAGGGCAACCCGGCAACGTTACCAGCAACTGCTGAAGTTTCACCCGCAGGCGGAGCTGGCGGAAACCTTTTACAACTCAGTGTTTTGTCGGGTGTTTGACCGAGCCTATTTTAATAACGACTACATTTTTGTGGAAACTGTGCTGGCCAACCACATTCCGGTGCCGGTGGAGAACGAATGCCACTCTTACTTTCCGGTGGTTGACGGGTTGGAGGGAACACTGACCCGGGTGTTTGAGGATATTGGCCTGGGTGGTGAATTTGAAAGCTTCGAAAATGATATTGAACAGCTACGCGATAAGTTCTTTGAGCGCGCAACAGAAACGGATATTGAAGCCCACAACCTACGCATAGACGTACTAAAGTCACCATTCTACCGCAACAAAGCGGCGTATATTGTCGGCCGGGTAGTGACTGAAAATAACCATTATCCTTTTATTGTACCGGTGCTGATCAACTCGCAGGGTAAGCTTTATGTTGATGCCTTTATTACCCGGTCGGATCGCATGGCGACCATTTTCGGCTTTGCCCGTTCATACTTTATGGTCGAAACCGAGGCACCTTCTGCCCTGGTCAGGTTTTTAAAGGACTTAATGCCGCACAAAACGCTGGCTGAACTTTATTCGTCGGTGGGTTTTCATAAGCAGGGAAAAACCGAGTTTTATCGCGAGTTTTTGCACCACTTGCGCCGTACAGACGACCAGCTCTCTGCTGCTCCCGGTGTCAAAGGTATGGTTATGACGGTGTTTACGCTGCCGTCTTTTCCTTATGTGTTTAAAGTCATTAAAGACCGGTTGGGCGGCACCAAGGAGTTTGGTCGGCAGACCGTTATTGACCGTTACCGCATGGTTAAGCGGCACGATCGGGTGGGGCGTATGGCCGATACTCTGGAATTTGTCGATGTGGCATTGCCGCTTAAGCGTATTTCTGCGGACTTACTGGAGGAATTTAAGCAAACCATTAGCAATTCTATTTCGATAGAAGATGACACTCTGGTGATTCACCAGTTGTTTGTTGAGCGCCGAATGACGCCACTGAATTTGTACTTAGAATACGCCAATGACGAAGAAATAGACGCGGCGATGGATGACTACGGCCGGGCCTTAAAAGAAATGATGGCGGCGAATATTTTCCCCGGTGACATGTTGCTGAAAAACTTTGGTGTCACGAGGCATAAACGAGTGGTGTTCTATGACTACGACGAAGTGCGCTACTTAACGGACATGAGTTTCAGACGTTTACCGGAAAACGACTGGGAAGTATCTATTGCCCCGGACGATGTGTTCCCGCAGCAGCTGGCGCAATTTGCCGTGCCGCAGGCGAAGTACCGTGACAAATTATTGAAGCGTCACCCAGAATTGATTGACCCGGCGTACTGGTGCCGGGTACAAAAAAACATCCGCAAGGGTGAGCTTACGGATGTCTTTCCTTATGATGCAGACTTGCGCTTTACGCGGAGGTTTTAAACTGGTCTTCCTCGGTCGAGCCTTTCAGTGCAGTGACTGAGGATAGCCCGCCCTGAATTACATTGGTCAGCTCGTCAAAGTAACCGGTACCCACTTCCTGCTGGTGCGCCACAAAGGTATAGCCTTTGTCTGCTGCGTCAAACTCCTGCTGCTGTAGTTTAACGTAGGCTGACATATCGTTGCGCGCGTAGTCATGCGCCAGTTCGAACATGTGGTACCACATGTTGTGCACACCGGCTAAGGTAATAAACTGGAATTTGTAACCCATTGCGGCAAGCTCGCGCTGGAATTTAGCAATGGTGTCGTCGTCCAGGTTGCGTTTCCAGTTAAACGACGGTGAACAGTTATAGGCTAACAATTTACCCGGATACTTGGCATGAACGGCTTCAGCAAACTGGCGCGCTTCGTCTAAGTCTGGTTTGGCGGTTTCACACCAAATGAGGTCAGCAAACGGGGCATAAGCTAAGCCGCGTGAAATAGCTTGTTCAATGCCTGGCTTCACGCGATAGAAACCTTCGGCGGTGCGCTCGCCGGTAATGAAAGGTTTGTCGTTCGGGTCAAAATCAGAAGTCAGTAGATCGGCGGCGTTGGCGTCGGTACGGGCCACAATCAGTGTTGGTGTACCCGCAACATCGGCAGCTAAGCGCGCAGCGGAAAGCTTCTGCACCGCTTCTTGTGTTGGCACCAGTACTTTTCCGCCCATATGGCCGCATTTTTTCACTGATGCCAGCTGGTCTTCAAAATGCACGCCGGCAGCACCGGACTGGATCATGCGCTTCATCAGTTCGTACGCATTGAGCACGCCGCCAAAACCGGCTTCCGCGTCGGCGACAATTGGAGCGAAGTAATCAATATAGCTATCGTCTTCTGGCGTAACACCTTTTGACCATTGAATTTGGTCGGCACGGGCGAACGAGTTGTTAATGCGCTCTACCACCGTCGGTACTGAGTCGACCGGATATAACGACTGATCCGGATACATGCTGCAGGCCGAGTTGTTGTCAGCCGCCACCTGCCAGCCGGAAAGGTAAATGGCCTGCAGACCTGCTTTAACTTGCTGCACCGCCTGACCACCGGTTAAAGCGCCCAGCGCGTTCACATAGTCTTTGCCAAATTTTTCCTGTGCTTTGCCGTGAATAAGCTGCCATAGCTTATCGGCACCATTGCGTGCATAGGTGTATTCCGGTTGGACACTACCACGCAAACGTACCACATCTTCTGCGCTGTAAGGGCGTTCAACACCTTTCCAGCGCTGGTCGGTGTCCCATTGCTTTTGTAACTCTTTAACTTGTTGTGCAAATGAAAGATTCTGGGTTGTCATAAATAATTCCTTGTTGTTCTTTAATTGTCATTACTTGAGTTGTTGGTAGCCGGGCAGGGTCAGAAAGTCGACCAGTTCGTCGGCTGTGGTAATTTCTTCTAAAAGCTTTAATGCCTGCTCAAAAGCTTCGTTGTTCCAGCGTTGTTCACCGACTTCATTTTTCACTACGTCGGCTTCTTCTTGCAGGTACTGTCGGAACAGCTCTTTGGTAACTGGCGTGTTATCGGAAAGTGTTTTGCCGTGGCGGATCCACTGCCAGATAGAGGTACGCGAAATTTCAGCGGTGGCGGCGTCTTCCATCAGGCCGTAGATAGGAACACAGCCTTTGCCGTTCAGCCAGGAGGCAATGTATTGCAGTGATACCCGAATATTGGTGCGCATGCCGGCTTCTGTTCGCTCGCCGTCACAGGGTTGCAGCAGCAAGGCTTGCTCAATCGGGCTGTCGTTTTCACGCAGTACGTGCAGCTGGTTGTCGCCTTCAATACCGTCGACAAAAATTTCGCGTACGGTATCAGCTAAACCCGGGTGAGCAATCCAGGTGCCGTCGTGGCCGTTGTCACGCTCCATGGTTTTGTCGGCATGAACTTTAGCGAGTATTTTCTTGTTCTCGGTTGAATCTTTGCTGGGAATAAAGGCCGCCATGCCGCCCATAGCTAAGGCGCCACGCTGATGACAAGTTTTCACTAACAAGCGTGAGTAAGCATTAAGGAAGGGTTTGTCCATGCTCACCACCTGACGATCGGGTAAAACCCGCTCCGGATGCTCTTTCAGGGTTTTGATGTAACTGAAAATGTAGTCCCAGCGGCCACAGTTAAGTGCGGCAATATGATCTTTCATAGCGTGTAATATTTCATGCATTTGAAAAACCGCCGGCAGAGTTTCAATGAGAATTGTGGCGCGAATGGTGCTGGTTTTTAAGCTGAATTTTTTCTCGGTGAAGTGAAAAACATCAGCCCACCATTTGGCTTCGTCACTGTGCTCCAGCTTGGGCAGGTAGTAATACACACCTGAGCCTTGTTGCAGGCGTTGCTGATAATTCAGCAAAAAGTACAAAGCAAAGTCCATTAGCGCACCGGGAATTGGCTTACCGTTCCGGTGTACGTGTTTTTCCGGTAAATGCAGGCCGCGAACCCGGGCAATCAGTAATGCGGGATCAGTGCCAACCTGGTAGTGTTTGCCACTGTCCGGGTCGGTATAGGTCATGCCGCCAATGTTGGCGTCACGCAGGTTAATTTGACCGTTAACCATGCCCTCCCAGGTGGGCGATTGTGAATCTTCAAAGTCGGCCATGTAACAGTCGACATTGGCATTCAGCGCGTTGATGACCATTTTGCGGTCCACCGGTCCGGTAATTTCCAGGCGGCGCTTTTTTAAGTCGACCGGCAGTTCGGCAATGCGCCAGTTTCCCTCCCGGATGTCTTGAGTTGCAGAGTCAAAATCAGGCAACTGACCCTGATCAAATTGCGCCTGACGTTGCTGGCGCTTTTTTAACAGCGACTCTAACCGTGGTTGAAAGGTATCGACTAACTCAGCGAGAAAAGACTGATTCTCGTCGTTGAACAGTGCTTTTGCATCGTTATCAAGCGGTTGACTGAAGTTGAATAGGTTGTTCATTTTTGAATCCGTTGTTATTAGTTTGTTAACACGGATTAAGAGTAGATGCTGGTCGCACCATTAGTCTAATTTATGCTGTTAATTAGCAGTATTCAGGAGGGTTATTATTGTAGCCTGACGTTTACGTCAGGAACGGCGCTGAACCTGACATAAATGTCAGGCTACATGGGCGTTTGGATTGGCGCTGAACCTGACGTAAACGTCAGGCTACATGGGCGTTTGGATTGGCATTGGACCTGACATAAATGTCAGGCTACGTGCACCCTGTAGCCTGATGTTCACATCAGGTGAGATACCCCACCTGACATAATTATCAGGCTACATAAGCCTACGGCATTTAAATTCTAAAACGCTTAACCAATTCATTAAGGTCAACGGCCAGGCGCGAGAGTTCGCGGCTCGAGGCATTGGTTTGCTCTGCACCAGAGGCTGTTGAATTAGACAGGTCACGAATGCTAACCAGGTTTTTGTCCACATCGCGCGACACGTTTGCCTGTTCTTCTGCGGCACTGGCTATGGATGTGTTGTGATTGTTTATTTCACTGACAGCAGCGGTAATCAACTGCAATGCTTCACCGGCTTCACGTGCTACATCCAGAGTCTTAGTAGCACGCTCTAAGCTCTTGTCCATGGTGGCGACAGAGCGGTCGCTGGACTCATTGATAGCTTTAACCATGTCTTCAATTTCAACGGTAGACTGCTGTGTTTTGTGAGCTAACGAACGAACTTCATCGGCAACCACTGCAAACCCGCGACCTGATTCACCAGCACGAGCCGCTTCTATTGCTGCGTTTAGTGCCAGCAGGTTCGTTTGTTCGGCAATACCGCTAATAACTTCAAGCACCTTAGTAATACTCTTAACTTTTTCCGCAAGCTCGGTCACGTTACCTGAAGAATCTCCAATTTCCTGAGACAACTCTTCAATAGCACGGACCGTTTTACGTACGCGGTCATTACCTTGTTGCGCTTGTTGATTTGCTTCGTCAGAAGCTTCCGAAGCGTTTTGAGCATCCTGTGCAACGGTTTCAACGGCGGTGGTCAGCTCGTTTACGGCCGTTGCTGCCTGCTCTAATTCTTCCGACTGCTGCTGAATAGTCCGGGTAGACTCTTCAGTCACTGAGCTTAGTTCTTCAGAGGTTGACGCTAATTGCTCCGACGATTCCGATATGGTGGTAATAGAATTGCGCAGTTCTGTTTGCGTTCGTTCCAATTGACGAAGTAGCTGTGCTGGCTCATCTTTGCCGACAATTTCAATACGTTGCGTTAAGTCGCGCTTAGCAATGCTTTCGGCAAAATCAACGGCTGCTCCGATTGGTTTGACAATGCTGCGGGTCAGTACAACGGCGAACAGAACTAATAACGCAATGACAACGACTAGTACTACTATAACGGCAAGAATCGAGTTTTCGGCGACATTGTGAGCGTTGTCTGCTGCCTGATTAATTAGAGATCTTTCAGCGTCATACATTTTATCCAGTTGCTGTGTGATTTTATCCGTTAACGGAAGTATGCTGTTTTCACGAATAGATGCGATAGCGTCTACCAGACCTGCGTCGACAAGCTTGTTAAACTGTTCATTGAGCTTCCAGTATTCTTTGTCAAGTTCCTCATATTCGCTTAAGAGCTTTTGAGCCTGAGGGTCTTGAACCATGCTCTTGTATTGGCGCTGACTTTCCTTCAATTGAGTTATTGCGTCTGATAACTTCTGTTTGTATGTAGCAAGACGCTGTGGATCGTTTACGTAACTTGATACATTGGCAGAATGAATTCGCACCAGAAGAAACTCTTGGTTCAGCTCGCTAATTTCTTCAAGCTCAGGTAACTGCTTTTCGCTAACGGTGGTTATTCCGTTATCAATAATTTCAATACGGTTTAACGCGAAAATACCCAAAATGAGAGTGAGTAACCCTATCAGTCCAAACGCGATACTGGCGCGAATACCTATGGAAATTTGACGTAGCATGATTTATTTCCTCGTTATGCAGTTGCTGATAACTAAGTGTAGCAAGTTTGTATACATTTAAAATTTGAACGCTGATTTGCTATCGGCAGCTACCTTAAAAAACAATAACTTTTTAGTAAGTTTTTTAGTTTTTCCTGAGTTGGTTTTATGGTTTCAACTAATAGATACTCATCGGGCTGATGTGCCTGGCGTATCGATCCCGGCCCCATAACCAGTGTTTCACAGCCCAGTTCCTGAAGAAAGGGCGCTTCAGTGCAGTAGTTAACCGCCTGCGCCTGAGTTTTCGAAATTTTCTCAGCTAATTGCACCAATGCGGAGTCGGTACTTTGCTGAAAAGCCGGTATGGGGTGGTGCAGTGAAATGAGCTCAATTGACCCCGGATAGCGAGCCTGAATATTTTCTGTTGCCTGGTGCAGGTGAACGTAAAGCTCATCGACAGACAAGCCCGGCAGCGGCCGAATGTCCAGATGCAGCTCGCAACAACCACAAATGCGGTTGGCGTTGTCGCCGCCGTGAATGTGACCAAAGTTCATGGTGGGGTGTGGCACAGAAAAACTTGAATCTGAATATTTATGCTTGAACTCTTCTTTTAATTTCATCAGTGCTGAAATGACTTCGTGCATCAGTTCTATGGCGTTAATACCCAATGCCGGATCTGAGCTGTGGCCGGAGCGTCCGGTAATGCGTATTACTTCGCTCATGTGCCCTTTGTGCGCGTATACCGGGCGCATATCTGTGGGTTCGCCTATTACGCAGTAGTCGGGTTTGAGGTTCGCAAAACGACTGACCTCACGGGCACCATCCATAGTGGTTTCTTCGTCGGCGGTGGCCAGTATCATCACAGGCTTGTTTTGCTGAGCTGCGTCCAGCTCGCTCAGAGCCTGAATAACAAAAGCAAAAAAGCCTTTCATATCAATGCTGCCAAGGCCGTACCAGCGGTTGTCCTGTTCAGTGAGTTTAAAAGGATCGAAGTTCCAGCGGCTGGCGTCGTAAGGAACGGTGTCAGTATGTCCGGACAGCAGTAAGCCTCCACTTCCTGCTCCCCGGCGAGCCAGTAAATTGAATTTTCCCGGCTGACTTTGCAGTTCATTGGTTTCGCACTCAAACCCTAATATCTCCAGCCATTCAGCCAGTAAATTCACAACTTTCTGATTGCTGTGATCCCACTTCGGGTCGATAGAGCTGATGGAAGGCTGTGCAATGAGTTGCTGATACATTGAGAAGAATGATGGTAAGGCTGGGGTGCTCATGATAGTAATCCTTAATATAATTATTCACTATTATTGCATAAGTATATTTATTCGGTTATTCTGCATTTTTACTCAGAAACAGCAACAGGTTTTTGTCGCATGCAGTATACAGCCGCGCAGTCTCAGTCAGTCGCAATAATCGGAGCCAGCGGTTACGTCGGCGTCGAACTAACCCGCTTGGTGCAACAACATCCGGCACTTAGTCTTTTGGGTTGTTATGTCTCTGAGCATAGCAGTGATGCAGGCTCGTTGTTGAGTGATTTACACCCACAATATGCACATTTAGTGAAACTCTCGTTGCAGGGCTTATCCAGCCAAAAAAAAGAGCTCATTAAAAGCTCGGCTGACACAGTGTTCCTCTGCACGGATCATGGCGTGAGTGTGGAGCTTGCGCCCGAGTTTCTGGCTGCTGGCTTGAAAGTCATAGACCTGTCCGGTGGCTTTCGGTTAAACGCAACTGAAGATTATCCCTCATTTTACGGCTTTGAGCATCAGCAGGACTCGTGGCTACAACAAGCGGTTTATGGGTTGGCGGAATGGTACCCGCAAGAAATAGTTGCCGCACAGTTAGTTGCTGTGCCCGGTTGTTACCCTACAGCGGCGTTAATGGCATTGCTTCCGGTAAAACAGGCAGGCTTACTCAGCTGCAACAAAATTATTATTAATGCGGTATCCGGTGTGACCGGTGCCGGGCGGAAGGCCGCGCTGACGAGTCATGGTGCGGAACTTTCTTTGCAAGCGTATGGGCTGTTTGAGCATCGGCATACTCCGGAAATTGCTCAACAGTTACAGCACGAGGTGTTGTTCACTCCACATTTAGCGCAGTTTCCGCGCGGCATTCTGGCGACTGTATATGCCGAGCTTAACGATAATGTTAGCGATACCGATTTAGATAAAGCTTACCAATGCTATGCAGACAAGCCTTTGGTTCGTTTTGAAAAACAAGCGCGGCCAGCTATTAAGAATGTGGTGGAACAACCCTTTGTCGATATTGGCTGGCACCGGCAGGGCACCCAGCTTATCGCCTTTTCGGCCATTGATAACCTGCTAAAAGGTGCCGCCAGCCAGGCTATTCAGTGTGTAAACCTGCAGCTTGGTTTAGCGGCAGAGGAGGGGCTGGTATGAAAGTGATAAAGTTGGGCGGTAGCCTGCTTGAGCAGCCCGATGAGATGAGAGCTCTGTTCGCGTCCCTGTCAGACACTGAAAACAATACCGTTATTGTGCATGGCGGCGGCGCTCTGGCTCAGCAATGGCTGTCCACCGCTGGCCTAAAAAGTGAAAAGCATGAAGGGCTGCGAGTCAGCCCCGAGCAACATATGCCTTACATAGTGGGTGCTTTGGCGGGGTGTGCGAATAAGCAATTGATGTCCTGGGCGATTGCTGCAGGAGCATGGCCTATTGGCTTAACGCTGCATGAGGCGGGTATTTCTTGTCGGCGGAAGTCTGCCGAGCTGGGGCAGGTAGGTACTTGCGAGCTGTTTGAGTCCGGGTTAATTACTAATTTGCTCAAATGCGGTTACCTGCCATTAATAAGCTCTATTGGCTTCGGTAAACAGGGCGAATGGTTCAATGTTAACGCCGATGACGCCGCGGTTGCGGTTGCCGCAAACCTCGACGCCGATTTACTGTTTCTAACCGATGTCGATGGCGTGCTCGACAGCGAAGGCCGATTGATAGAGCAGTTGGACAGCCGGAGCATCGACGAACTGACAAAAAGCGGTGTGATTAGAGATGGCATGCTGGTTAAAGTTCGCGGCGCACTTAACGCAGCAAAACGCTTACGACGATGTGTGCGAATAGGCAGTTGGAATTTGATAAGTAAAACCCATTCAGGCACACAGATTAGTGAGTAAGTATGATGAAACATTGTCTATCCGGGCTGGAGTTAACTCCGGCTAACACATTGCAATTATTGGCTTTAGCGCAAGAGCAAAAAGCACACCCCGAAAAATACCGCCAGACTCTGGCAGGTCGTAGCGTTGTGACTCTGTTTGAAAAGCCGAGTCTGCGTACGCGTTTGTCTTTTGATATTGGCCTGCAAAAACTGGGTGGTCATGCAGTTTATTTGAATGAGCAAGGAAAGGGCATGGGCGTGCGCGAAAGTGTTGCTGATTATGCCCGCAATTTATCGTGCTGGGCCGATGCCATTGTTGCACGGGTTATGTCGCATAACACCTTACAAGAACTGGCTCAGCACGCCTCAGTGCCGGTAGTGAACAGCTTGTGTGACCGGTTTCACCCCTGTCAGGCGTTGGCCGATTTTTTAACCCTGCAGGAGCACTACGGCAAGGTGAAAGGTCTGAAGCTGGTGTATCTGGGCGACGGTAATAATGTTTCGCATTCTTTGATGTTGACTGCGGCCGCGCTGGGCACGGATTGCACCATTATTTGCCCCCGGGGATATGAACCTGATGCAGAACTTGTCAAAAAAGCGAAAAAACAAGCTGAAGAAAGTGGTGCTGACATTGTGGTTACCCACGATATTGCCGCTGTGGCAGGTGCTGATGCGCTCTATACCGACACTTGGGTGTCGATGGGCGATGATAAACCGCTGAGTGAAGTGCGCGACACCTTCCAGCCCTACCAAATCAATTCGCAGCTGGTCGAGCACAGCGGCGCCACTTCGGTGTTGCACTGTCAGCCAGCGCATCGGGGCTACGAAATTACCTCCGATGTAATGGACGGCCCGCTGTCGCGCTGTTTTCAGCAGGCTGAGAACCGCCTGTATGCGCAAAATGCCTTATTAACTTTATTATTAAACCCCACGGCAGCCGCACTGCCAGAATTTATGGAGAAAGCCTCATGAGCAATTTAAAAAAAGTGGTACTGGCCTATTCTGGTGGCCTGGATACCTCGGCGATTGTGCCCTGGTTAAAAGAAAACTATGGCTGTGAAGTGGTGGCCTTTGTGGCTGACGTTGGGCAGGGAGCAGAAGAGCTGGAAGGCGTTGAGGAAAAGGCCAAAGCTTCAGGTGCTTCTGAATGCCATGTGGTGGACTTAAAAGACGAATTCGTTAAAAACTATGTGTATCCGACCCTGAAAACCGGCGCAATTTATGAAGGCACTTACTTATTGGGCACCGCTATGGCGCGGCCGATAATTGCCAAAGCTCAGGTTGAAGTGGCGCGTAAAGTCGGTGCTGACGCACTGTCTCACGGTTGTACTGGTAAAGGTAACGATCAGGTGCGGTTTGAGTCTTGTTATGCGGCCTTAGCACCAGACTTACAAGTGATTGCGCCCTGGCGGGAATGGGAGTTAAGCAGCCGGGAGTCTTTGCTGGATTATCTGGCGGAACGTAATATTCCCTGTTCAGCTTCAGCGACCAAAATCTACAGCCGCGACGCTAACGCCTGGCATATTTCGCACGAAGGTGGCGAACTTGAAGACCCCTGGTGCGAGCCTACCGAGAAGGTCTGGACTATGACGGCATCGCCGGAGCAGGCACCGGACAAACCCGAATACCTTTCTGTTACGGTGGAAAACGGTGAAATCGTGGCGGTGAATAACCAGGCGCTGTCGCCTTTTGAATGTCTGAGTGTTTTAAATGACGTTGCTGCTAAGCACGGTGTTGGCCGCGTGGATATTGTGGAGAACCGTCTGGTGGGAATGAAAAGCCGCGGTTGTTATGAAACCCCGGGCGGTACCGTGATGATGGCAGCGTTGCAGGCTATTGATGAACTGGTGCTGGACAAAGTCAGTCGTAGCTGGAAAACTCAGTTGAGCGAGCAGTTTGCGCAATTATTGTACGATGGTCGCTGGTTTACCCCTTTGCAGCAATCGGTTATGGCTGCGGCACAGTCGTTATGCGCGACGGCCAGTGGTGAGGTGGTTCTGAAGCTTTATAAAGGCTCGGTAACCGCGGTACAGAAACGTTCGCCGCACAGCTTGTACAGCGAGGATTTTGCTACCTTTGGTGCCGATGAGGTTTACAACCAGGCACACGCCGAAGGCTTTATCCGGCTGTTTTCTCTTCCGAGCCGGATTGCGGCGCTGCAAAAACAACAAAAGGGATAGGTTATGGCGTTATGGGGCGGACGTTTTGCGGCAGGACCCGATGCCGCGTTTCAGCAGTTTAATGACTCGTTACCCTTTGACTATGTGCTGGCGGAGCAGGATATTACCGGCTCTAAAGCCTGGGCCAACGCCCTGCAAAAAGTTGGGGTGCTCAGTGCTGAAGAGTGCGAACAGTTACAACAGGCACTGGAGGAACTATTAGGTGAAGTGCGTTCTGATCCTGCGGCTGTTGCTGTCGGCGGTGATGAAGACATTCACTCGTTTGTTGAGGCGGCACTGATAGCCAAGGTCGGTGACTTAGCCAAAAAACTGCATACCGGGCGTAGCCGTAACGATCAGGTCGCGACCGACTTGCGGTTATGGTGTCGTCAGCAGTCAGAAGTTTTGCAACAGGCGTTGCAGCAAACCCAGCAGGCATTGCTGGGTTTAGCTGAGCGCGAACAGGGCACGGTTATACCCGGCTATACCCACTTGCAACGAGCCCAGCCGGTATTGCTGGCGCATTGGTGTTTAGCTTATGTAGAAATGCTGCAGCGCGACAGCGAACGTTTAGAGGATGCCGTAACGCGGCTGAATAAAAGTCCGCTGGGTTGCGGGGCTTTGGCGGGAACGGCGTATCCGGTGGACCGTGAAGCCATTGCCAGCGAGCTGGGCTTTAGCCAGGCGACGCGCAACAGTCTAGATTCCGTTTCCGACCGTGACTTTGTGGTGGAACTTTTGAGCTCGGCATCGTTATCTATGCTGCATTTGTCGCGTCTGGCGGAAGATCTCATCTTCTATAATTCCGGCGAGGCTGGCTTTATTGAGCTGGCAGACAACGTGACCTCGGGTTCTTCGTTAATGCCGCAAAAGAAAAACCCCGATGCGCTGGAACTGGTACGTGGCAAAAGCGGCCGCGTGGTGGGCTCGCTAACTGGGTTGATGATGACCTTAAAGTCTCTGCCGCTGGCTTACAACAAAGACATGCAGGAAGACAAAGAAGGTTTATTTGACGCCTTTACCACCTGGCAGGCCTCGCTGGCTATGGTGACTTCCAGTCTGCATGGGTTAACCGTGAACCATGATGTTTGCCGTAAAGCAGCGCAGGGCGGTTATGCGAATGCTACCGAGCTTGCGGACTATCTGGTGTCCAAAGGCGTTCCTTTCCGTCAGGCACACCATAATGTGGGCGAGTTAGTGCAGCAGGCTATTCAGGCTCAAAAACCGCTGGAAGATATGCCGCTGGGGGCGTTTCAGGCGGTTGTTCCGGTTATTGAGCAGGATGTTTATGAGTGGCTGACGCTGGATGCCTTACTGGAAAAGCGCTGTGCACTGGGCGGTACCTCACCGCAGCGCGTAAACGAAGCATTAAAGAGCGCTCAACAGCAGCAGAAAATTCGCATTAGGGATGCTAACCTCGGTGACATTGGAGCAATTCTGGATTTAGTTCAGCACTGGGCCGGAGCAGGGGAAAACTTACCGCGGGCCAAGGACGACATCGTACATTCAATTAATGAGTTTGCGGTGACCGAAGTGGACGGCAAAGTGATGGGTTGTGCGTCGCTTTACATCTATACCACTGGCCTTGCCGAAATCCGCTCGCTGGGTGTCCATCCGCATACGGAAGTTCGCGGGCAGGGTCGCATGCTGGTGTCTTATTTATTGAAAAAGGCGCGGTTACTGCAATTGAACCGGGTCATTGTGCTGACCCGGGTACCGGACTTTTTTGAGCAGCAAGGTTTTAGTCATTGTTCTAAAGACAGCTTGCCGGAAAAAGTCATGAAGGACTGCGAATTATGCCCAAGGCTGGCCAACTGCGATGAGCTGGCCATGGACTTTCACCTTCAACCACCGGACGAACGGCTAATCTTTAGTACAGCGTTGTGATCCAGCGTTCTTCGTTAATAAAGGACCAGCTCCAGCCGTCCCATTTATCGCTAAGACCCTTGGTTTTTGCTTCATCAAGGGTCATTCCCTGTTGTTTCATGGTATCAACTTCGGCTTTGGTCTCTTTAAGCATGGTTAGAAAGCCTTGGTAATCTTGTTTGTTAGCTAACGGACCGTGGCCCGGAATGATCACCGTGTCGTCATTAATGCGATTTAATAATTCTTCAACGTTGGCAATGTAGCCGTCAACGTCACCACCGCTCTTCAGGTCAATAAAAGGGAAGCGTTCATTAAAAAATAAGTCACCGGGGTGCAGCACATTAGCGTCTTCAAACCATACTGCGCTGTCACCGTCGGTGTGGCCTGCAGGCAAATAAAACACACGAACGGTGTCATTGTTTAAGTGGAAGGTAAGGGTTGAATCAAAGGTAATGGCTGGAAGGCCGGCTGCGTTGAAATCGCTATCCTGACTCAAGCGTTCTCGCACATGGTCATGAGCATAAATAGTTGAGTTCTGATTATTGGCAAACCAACTATTAGAACCTACATGGTCGCCGTGGAAGTGAGTGTTCAGAATATAACGAACCTCTTCACCACTCAGCTCCTTAATTTTGGCGGCAATTTTTTCTGCTACCTGAGTGTATTGATCATCAACCAGGAATACGCCGTCATCGCCGGATGACATCAGCATGTTGCCGCCAGCGCCTGTGAGCATATAAATATTATCGGCGACTTCGTTGTGCTCGACGATAACCTCTTCGGATTGATAGGCCGCTGCTGGTAAAGCAAGTACAGACAGAGTCGTCAGTACACAACTGAGTAATAATTTACGCATGGGGTTTCCTTTTTGGTTTTTCATTATTGATATAGGTTACTTATTCAACAAGCGCAAAGATCAACAGCATGACCTCAAGTGACTTAAATGTGAATATATTGTTACATTCTTATGTTGTCACAATATTGTCATGCAAGCGTTTTACTCTTCACCCCGACTTAAATCATAACTGGATAAAATCCAAGTCGGGAGAACCCAATGAAATTTAATACCTTATTCAAAATCTCTGCAGTAACGACAGCTTTATTTTTGGCCGGTTGCGGCGGCGACATTAATGTTACACCAACGGTTAATAATGGCGGCGGCGCTGACGGTGGTAATGGTGGCGATGGCGGTACCAGCGTAGAGTGCGCTAGTTACGGCGATGTGGAAGGTACCTACGACGGTCAAGACTGTACCTATGATGAAAATTTCGCCAGTGCGACCATCGAAATTGATGAAGATATTACTTTTGAAGAGTTGCCTGACGGTGGTGTGCACGTATTTGAAGGCGCGCTGCAAGTTGGTGTCGATTGCGACACGACGACAAGCTGTGAAATTAACCAGAATGGCCCGGTTATGACCGTTGAACCAGGTGCTACACTGGCCTTTACTTCTGGTGAAGCCATTATTCAGATTGCTCGTGGCGCGCAGTTAAATGCTGTTGGTACTTTCGACAAGCCAATTACATTTACCTCAGCTAACGCATTTGACCGTCTGAATGTTTCTGGCGACGCGCCACGTTATGCAGACTGGGGCGGCATCATTATTAACGGTAACGGTATTACCAACCAGTGTACTGATGCACAGCGCGATGGCGGTACTTGTAACGTAGAGTCTGAAGGTATTGTGAGCTATTACGGTGGTAATGATAACACTGATAGCAGCGGCTCAATGAAATATGCAAAAATTTGGTACGCCGGTTCAGGCCCTCGCGATGGTGGTGATGGCGATGACCTTAACTCATTAACTTTAAACGCTGTTGGTTCTGGATCATCTTATGAATTTATCCATATTCATCAAGGCTATGATGACGGTATTGAGTTCTTCGGGGGGAAAGCGGATGTTAAAAACGTGGTTTTCACCGATACTCAGGATGACTCAATGGACATCGATGCTGGTTGGCAAGGCCGTGCACAGTTCCTGTTTATTAAACACGGTACAGTGACGGTAGATGGCAATACTAACTACATGGGTAACGGCGGATTTGAAGCCGACGGTGAGAAAAATAACGGTCCAGACTACAGCCAGGCACCAACGTCAGCACCGACCATTGCTAACGTAACTATTATCACCACTGATGGTAAATCTGTACGTGATAACGATCCATCTATTGCCACTAAGTTTGATGATAACTTCCAGGGTCAAATGTATAACGTCCTGAAAGTTAAAGAGAATGGTACTGCTGACGACGGTTGTATCTTCTTTACTTCAGACGGTGAAGCAGGCGTAGATAACGGCGAGCTGGACTTCTACAGCTCAGTTTTAGCCTGTACTAACAACTTCGTAAATACCGGTGATAACACCTTTGCAGATGGCGAAACTTACTCAGCCTGGTATCCGAACGGCGGCGTAAACGAAATTCTTGATGGCTCCGCTACTGTTCTGAATGACGACGGTATCTCTACAGATATGACTTCTTCTATCACTATCTCGGCGAATGACTTAACGTCACTAAACGATGACTTCTTTACTCCGGTTGATTTCATCGGCGCATTGTCTGACGACGATACAAGCTCTGAGTGGTACCAGTGGGTTGAAACTGCTGTAGCTGCTGCTGACGCAGACTAATTTGAGTTGGAATGCGAATGAATAGGCGCAACGGTGTTGCGCCTATTTTCCGATTTTATTGCAGGAGTTGGTTATGAAAAATCAATACAAACTCAAGCCTGTTGCTTTAGCGGTTGGATTAGGGTTGTTTGTCTCTGCGCCAGCAGCTTTGGCTCAGCAAGCCGATGAAGCAGACGTTGAACGCGAATCGACCATTGAAGAAGTGGTTACCACCGGCAGTCGTTTGCAGGGTAGTGCCGCGGCTGTTGTTCAGGAACGTAAAAATCAGGCTTTTGTGGCTGATATTCTGGGTGCCGAGCAGTTGTCCCGCTCTGGCGACAGTGATGCGGCCTCGGCTTTACGTCGGGTGACCGGTTTAACACTGGTTGACGGTAAATTTATTTATGTACGTGGCCTCGGTGAGCGTTATTCAAGTGCCCGTATTAATGGTGCCAGCATTCCCAGCCCGGATTTAACCCGTAACGTCATTCCTTTGGATATTATCCCATCGACCATTATTGAGAGTATGGCAGTGCAAAAGGTGTTTTCACCTTCTATGCCGGCGGCTTTTGGTGGCGGCAATATTGATATTCGTACGCGTTCTTTGCCCGACGACTTTGTCTTTAGTCTTGAAGCGGGTGTTGGCATGAATAGCAACGCAGACGAAGGTTATACCTATAACCGGGACGACAGCGGTATTCCGGCAGGCATAAAAGACGCAATTGGCCGCTACCAGGGTGACTTTAGTCTACGTAATATTGTTAATACCGACGGTCTGACCGGTTCTGGAAATAGTGCGGGTAATCAGGCTCGGGCAATAAATGCGTCGCTGGCTAAACAGTTACCACGAGACATGGTGCTGAAGAAAGAATCTTTAGACCCTAACATGGACTTTAAAGCCACCTTAGGTAATAGCTTTGACGAGTCATTTTTCGGTGGAACTATAGGCGTGTTAGCCGCGGCTTCCTACGATAATGACTGGGATGTTTCTGAACGCAAAAATGCGGTTATCAGTAACAACGCAACAGCTGATTGCTCAACTTCTCTGGCGACGGTCGAAGACATCTCTAAGTCTTGTTACAACACCTTTGAAGAAACCACAGTAACGACAGAAACTGAGCGTCTGAACGGCTTTTTCACTGCGGGTTATGAATTAGATACACACAGTGTCAGTTATACCAAAATTTATCTAGAAGACTCGGAAGATGAATCGGAGTTTGGTATCAAGCAAAGCCCGAACGGCAGTAACCTGAAAACTATAGTTGGAACCGGTATTGCTAACCGCGAGCACGAATTCAAATACGAAGAGCGTGTCTTAAACGTCGATCAGTTCCGCGGCCAACACACCTTTATGGATTACTGGGGCATTGGTTTCGACTGGCAGTATACGGAATCAAAAGCGGAAACGGATATCCCTACCGAAGTTTCGTATCGTTTTGACGATATTTATGACACCGAGGGTAACTTCTCTGAAACTCGCGTAACGGGCGATGACAACCGTGCTATTTTCCAGTTTGTTGATATGGAAGATAACGTTAAGTCTTACGGCGGTAACCTGTCATTACCACTTGCGTTTTCTGGAATAGAGCTTGAGCTAAAAGCAGGCTATGACTTTGTTGATAAAGCGCGTTATTACAGTACCAGTCGCTTTAGTCTGGACAATGCATCGGGTTCGCGTTTGTCAGTGCTGGACGACTTAGATGACGTGTTAGGTGTCACGGGTTATTTGACGGATGATGTTATTGATGACAACGATTTCCGTATTTCTTTCCGCGAACCCAGTGCGCCAAATGCGGATGACTATCTGGCAGCCCAGAAAATTGATGCCTATTACGGTGAATTCGACGCAATATTCGATAACACCTGGCGTGTAAGTGGTGGTGTTCGTTATGAAGACTTTAAACAGGTTTCTCTGGCAACATCGAGCTTAATTTTTAGTGAGCAGGATTTAAATAATTATTTCAATCCTGAGCGTGTGCTTGAAAGTACCATTGCTGAAGACGACCTCTACACGGCTTTATCGCTGACTTATATGGCCAGTGATAATTACCAGTTGCGTTTTGGTTACGGCGAAACCGTTGTGCGTCCGGATTTACGTGAAACAGTGCCGGTGGCTTACTACGATCCAATTACGGACATTCGTACGTTCGGAAGAGCTGGCTTAGAGAGCAGTGATTTACGTAACTACGATGCACGCTTTGAGTACTATGCCGATAATGGTGACAATTACACCATTGCGGCTTTCTATAAGGACATAGAGAACCCCATTGAGTCAGTGCTTCAGGTGGGCGATGAAGATTACACCTTAAGTTACGTTAATGGTGAATCAGCTGAAGTCTATGGTGTTGAGTTTGAGTGGCTGCACGATTTAGGTTACCTGGCGAACGGGTTCTTTACCTCTGGTAACTTAACCTTGAGTGACTCTGAAGCGTCGATTGATCCGGCATTGGCGGGTAACTTAACCAACCGGACTAAGCGTATGACGGGACACTCTGAGTACGTTGCCAACTTCCAGTTGAACTACGACTCAGCTAACGGTGAACATGCTACTTCACTGGTGTATAACGTGTTTGGTGAGCGTATCTTAGCGGCTGGTATCGGTGGACGTGAGGACGCTTACGAGCAACCCTTCCATTCACTGGATTTGGTTTACAGTTATTATCCGAGCTTTAATTCTAAAATCGGCTTAAAAGTTAAGAACCTGCTGGGCGAAGATCAGGAAGTGACTCAGTCGGATATTCTGGTTCGTAGTAAAGAAGTTGGAACCGTCGTTAGCTTGAGTTATAGCTACGAGTTCTAAGTAGCCCGATGTTTACATCAGGTGAGATGCTTGAAGTCATTATCTGATGTTGAGCATTCGGCTACGGAGAGGAATAGTGGTAGAGGGCGCGCCTGACGGTTGCAGTGGACTATTGAGGAGGTGTGCAGCGCCATGGATGGCGCTGCCCAAGCCCTACAGGGATGTATTTACGGGCGTCCTCCTCAATAGTCCCTGCGGCCCCAGCGCCCGCTACATTCACCTCACCTGAGGTGAACCTCAGGCTACGTCATCTTTATCTCTAGCGGCTTTAACGTATCTAAATGCACGTCGCGTTGAGGGAAGGCGATAACAATATCGTTCTCGGCGAAAAGCTTATCCAGCTTAAAGCGAATGTCTGACTGCACCCGGCGAATATCCATAGGGGCTTCTACTTCCGTCCAGAACAGCAAATTAAACGTCAGGCTGTTGTCACCAAAGTCATCGAAAAACACTTCAAAAGGTAAGCGCTGAACGATTTTCTCGTGTTGGCTGGCCGCTTCCATCATCAATTCGCGGACTCTGTCTATCGGCGAGCCATAAGCAACGCCCACGGTGACTGTGCTGCGTATTTCAGTGGATACCAGCGTCCAGTTCACTACGCGCTGTTCCAGAAAGTAGCTGTTTGGTACCAGCACATGCACACCGTCGAAACGTTTGATGCGAACGCAGCGGTTACCAATTTCTTCAATACGACCGCGTTCGTTCTCCAGCTCTACAATGTCGCCAATGCGGATAGGGCGCTCGGCAATTAATATCATGCCGGAAATAAGGTTGTTTAGCAGGTTCTGGGCACCAAAACCGACACCAATGGCTAATGCACCACCCAGAACCGCGAATATGGTAATAGGGATGCCAGCGACCGGTAGGGCAATGAGCACAATAAGTACATAAGCCAGAAAAGAGAATAACTTACGAAAAGCATAAATGGTGTTCTGAGAGGCGTGGCCGGATTTTAAGGCACGCTTAACCAGACTAGAGCCTATCCAGCGTATGACGATTACGCCAACAATAATCAGCGTAATAGCAATAATGACCTGGCTTAGGTATATCTGCGCGTCTCCGGTTTTCCATAACTCGACATTCCAGATTCTATTTAAACCAGAAGAGATGTCTGTCCAGGACATTTGCATAATCTATTTACCTATTATAGTGAATCTTTCTTTGTAATTTACGCGAAAAACACGTACATTGCGCGCTCAATTTTTACCCTATGATCCTGGATGTTGACTACGTGATTTCTGCTGCAAATATCACCATGCAATTTGGTGCAAAGCCTCTTTTTGAAAATATTTCTGTTAAATTCGGCAATGGTAACCGTTATGGCCTGATAGGCGCTAATGGCTGCGGTAAGTCGACCTTTATGCGTATATTAAGTGGTGAGCAGGAGCCTTCGGCTGGCAATGTGTCGCTGGAACCCAATATTCGCATCGGTAAGTTGCGTCAGGATCAATTTGCTTACGAAGACTACAGTGTCGTTGATGCCGTTATTATGGGCCACGAAGAGCTGTGGGCGGTAAAAGAAGAACGGGACCGCATTTACAGCAGCGGCGAAATGAGCGAAGAAGACGGCATGCGTGTGGCCGACCTGGAGACCGAGTTTGCTGAAATGGATGGCTATACTGCGGAGTCACGCGCCGGTGAGTTATTGCTGGGGCTGGGCATACCGGTAGAGCAGCACTTTGGACTGATGTCGGCGCTGGCGCCGGGTGTAAAAATTCGGGTGTTACTGGCGCAGGTACTGTTCTCCGAGCCGGATATTATGTTGCTGGACGAGCCGACCAACAACCTGGACATTAACACCATTCGCTGGCTGGAAGGCGTGTTGGCCGAAAAGCAAAGCACCATGATTATTATTTCGCACGACCGTCACTTTCTGAACACGGTTTGTACGCATATGGCCGATATTGACTATGGCGAGCTGCGCGTCTACCCGGGTAACTATGACGAATACATGTTTGCCGCCACTCAGGCGCGCGAGCAGTTAATGAGCGATAACGCCAAGAAAAAAGAGAAA
The DNA here is from genome assembly GCF_002364295.1 of Idiomarina sp. UBA3176. Taxonomy (NCBI): domain Bacteria; kingdom Pseudomonadati; phylum Pseudomonadota; class Gammaproteobacteria; order Alteromonadales; family Idiomarinaceae; genus Idiomarina; species Idiomarina sp. UBA3176. The sequence goes on along the minus strand of NZ_DEXU01000008.1, from coordinate 5,985 downwards.
ATTGCCGAGCTGCAGAGCTTTGTTAGCCGCTTCTCAGCGAACGCGTCAAAAGCTAAACAGGCAACGTCGCGTCAGAAACAAATGGAGAAAATTCAGCTGGACGAGGTTAAAGCCTCCAGTCGTGTTAATCCGTACATTCGTTTTACTCAGGAAAAGAAACTCTACCGGTTAGCGCTTGAAACCGAGAACGTGCGTAAGAGCTTCGAAGACGAAGCGGTCTTAAAAGGCTTGAGTACCTCGATAGAAGTGGGTGAAAAAGTCGCTATTATTGGTGCCAACGGTATTGGTAAAACGACCTTGCTGAAATGTTTGATGGGCGAGTACACGCCGGACTCAGGCAGCATCAAATGGTCTGAAAATGCGGCGATAGGTTACTACGCGCAGGATCACGCCCACTGGTTTAAACAGGATATGACCGTTTACGAGTGGATGTATCAGTGGAAAAAACCGGGTGACGACGAGCAGGCTATTCGGGGTGTGTTGGGCCGTATGCTGTTCTCTTCTGATGACATTCAAAAGCCGGTATCGATTTTGTCTGGTGGTGAAAAAGGCCGGATGATTTTCGGTAAACTGATTTTGCAGCGCCCGAATATTCTGGTGATGGACGAACCGACTAACCATTTGGATATGGAATCGATAGAGTCGCTGAACCTGGCACTGGAGCAGTTTGAAGGCACTTTGTTGTTTGTCAGCCATGACCGCGAGTTCGTCTCGACTCTGGCTACTCGTATTATCGAAATTACCGACAAAGGCTTACGTGACTTTGCCGGCAGTTACGATGAATATCTGGCGCAGTTGGCTGCGGCTTAACGCTGCACCATTTTCTGGGCGCTCTTGACCAGTTCGTCAGGGTCGCCCATTCGCTCCGGCTTTGTGACACCGCGTTGGCAGGCTGGGCGCTCACTAATGGTGTTCATCCAGCGCTTTAAGTTCTCCAGACCATCCAGGCTCACACCGGACCAGTCATGGGTACGCACCCAACACCAGTTGGCAATATCCGCTAACGAGAAGTTATCACCCGCTAAGTATTCAGACTCGCCCAAGCGCGTGTTCAGCACTTCAAACAACCGACGGCTTTCATTCTGATAGCGTTCAATGGCTGAGGGCAGCTTCTCCGGGAAATACCGATAGAAGACATTAGCTTGTCCCATCATAGGACCAATGCCACCCATCTGAAACATCAGCCACTGGATCATACGTGAACGTTCTTTCGGGTCTTTAGGATTAAGCTTGTCGTAGGTCTCAGCCAGATACAGCATAATGGCACCGGACTCAAACACCGCGAAATCATCGTTATTTTTATCGACAATCACCGGAATACGACCGTTAGGGTTCATTTTCAGAAACTCCGGGCGTTTTTGCTCATTTTCCTGCAACTGCACATGGTGCAGGTTATAGTCCAGCCCCATTTCTTCTAAGGTTACCGTGGCTTTATAACCATTGGGGGTTGCTGAGGTGTAGAGTTCAATCATGTTTATTCCTTAAACCTTTGATGAGTCGCGCTGTTTCATACGCTCGTACCAGGCTTTTAGATTAGGCCAGCGGTCATCGACTCGCAACTGAATTCACCTATCCCGACTTTAGCGAGATTGAAAGGTGCCCTTTAAGCTATTAGCAAAGGCTACAAACTTCTCTTTTATGGTTCGTTTGACTTTCACTTCAACTGAGCCAAGCAACTGGAAGCCTTCAATTCGTATATGCGGAGCTTGTTTCAGGTTGCCCATTGAGGGCGCTTTATTTTCGGTGGAGCCAAGAACACTAAAGACGTTGGTGCTAATGGTAATTTCTTCAGGGACAAAAACTTCAAGACTTGAAAGCCCTCCAATAATTTTGATAGTGACGTCCGGGTGTTGAAAAACGGCATCGGTAAAGTCCAGTTCTACAGAGCCTAGCAGAGAGTAGATGGTGATCTCACGCGGCACTGTCCACACGCCACAGCGTTCATTAGAAGACAGTATGGATATCACCTTTTCCGTTGGTTGAATGCGTCCTTCGCCGTAATGTGGCGAGAACTGCTGTTCTTTCATGCTGTCGTATGATGTGTCTGGCTTCAGCTCCAGGTCTTCTACCAATTCGGCAAGCTGGCTATGTTCAGTCGCATCCATGGCGTGATCAAGCCGACGTTCAAAGGCTTCTTCTGATAACTCACCGTGGCCATAGTTCATTACCAACTGATCAATCGTCTCTTCGCGGACTTTTTCCAGTGGGCGGTCTTCAAATTTTACACTCATTGTGGTTCCTTGTTGTTCTTATGCTCTTATTATGGACAACAAGGCAATTGTTAGGCCATAAATAAATCATAATAAAATCAATTGGTTAACATTTTTGTTTTTATTCGATTTTGTGTGTCTGACCAAAAATTAGGAAAAGTTACCAATTATCGGGAGTTCGGTTGATCTTCTACGAGTTATTAACTTAACTAAAACCTAGAAAAATCAGGTTACTTCAAACGGATACGGCCATGAGTAAACTACCTTTCGTTGTTGATGCCCATACCCACCTTTTTAACGCTCGTTATGTGCCTTTGCAGGGGATTCTTGAGAGTTGGGGAATTTGGAAAATACCGGCAAAGTTGATTAGCAAACTGGCCTATTCCCTAACCGCCAGTTCTACGCTAAAAGAGCGGCTAGAGTCGTTTTCAGTGACATCGAAAAAAGGCGCGACTGAAAAAATCTGCAATGAGTTTGCCCATCTGGTTTGTATTGAGATAGAGCACTATTTACTGGAAGAAGGCAATAGCGACCCGGAGTTAGCCGAAGCCTATCAGGAGCAATTCATTAACAGCGAGCTTTATTCGGTTCTGAAGGAAATACACCAGTATTACGGTGACAGTGAATCGGCTCAGGAACTTGAGTTAGATTACATAAAAACGAAATGGACTTTCAAAGCAGAGACTCAGGTTCAGGATAAAATATCAGGTTGGTTCTCTGGCATTCACAAAATGATTGAACGAATGCTGCGTAAGTCACTGGAGTTTCTGGAAGACGCTGCGGACAAAATAGACTTTGTCTTGAATATGCTACGCAGCGAAGTCGGGATATTTAAGCGGTTAGAAGGCTATTACGACAACTTCTCAGAACGTTATGTGTTTTTTCATTACATGATGGATATGGCTTACCCATTTGACGACAACCCCAAATACGATTTTTATGATCAGCAGTTGGAGCGTATGACGGCGTTGGAGAATTTTTCGGAAGGGATAGTTCTTGGCTTCTCCGCTTTTGACCCTTTACGTTTTGTTTCTCAATCTTCCTCTGACCGCGTGCTTCGTGATGCTATAGAAAGATCATTGGAACATGGCAAGGCAGGGTTCAAGTTTTATCCTCCTATGGGTTACAAGCCTGCAGACAACGAAGCTAACGTGGAACGAGTTGTTGATTATTTTCTGGATTTTTGTGTGGAGTATTCAATTCCAGTTTTCACTCACTGCACCCCGGAAGGCTTTCAGGCCTATAAAGGCTCGGGCCTGAATTCAGACCCGGATTATTGGGAGCAAGCGCTGAAAAAGAACAAGCAGCGAGAAACCATGAGACTCTGCTTTGGTCATGCCGGTGGTGGGAAACGGAAGATGAACGGGCGCTGGGTTAAGGGTTGGCTGTCGGATACGGAAGACGAATGGAATGATCAGAATAACTACGCTCGTAAAGTTGTAGAGCTGTGTCGGCGCTACGAGCATGTCTATTGTGATTTGTCCTACCTGCACGAAATTGTCGAAAGCAAGAAAGCCCAGGAGAGCCTGGCTAAACGACTTGAAATAGAGCTAACGCGTGAAGCCACTGCCGACAAACCTTTTAAACTTGCCGATAAAATAATGTACGGTAGCGACTGGCATATGGTGTCTATGGTTAATGATATTGAAAGGTACTTCGGGCAGATAAAAGCGATTTTTGAAATGCAAAAAATGCAGCTTTTTGCCGATAGGTTTTATTTCAAAAATGCGCTTAAGTACGTTGATTTAGAGGCTTACATTGCACGTGCGGAGAATGTCTTTAGTCAGGATTACATTGCACGGCTTAAAGAGATTAGAACGCACTTGATGTAGCCTGACGCTAATGCGTCAGGTGAGATAGTTAATTAGCTATAGAAAGTCTATGAGAAAAGACGTGATTACTAGGCGAACTGAGCTAACAGGTAACCGGTAATGAACAGACTCACAAAAAGCAGGGCGGCGAGTGCAAATGCTTTTGCGCCGCCTTGTTTGATGACGCTGATGTGTGTGAGCATGCCTAAAGCGGTCATTGCAATACACAGTAAATAAGTGGCAGCTGCTGTGAATGCTGTCGTCACGTCGTCCGGTATCCAGTTCAGTGAGTTGATGATAATAGCGCCAATGAATAGAAAAGCGAACCAAGGAACGGAGACTTTATTATCACCACTTTCTTTGTCTGAACCTTTTGACTTTTGTCTCATCCATACTGCAAATGTTAATAACACAGGTACTAATAAAACCACTCTAAGCATTTTTTCCAATACCGCCATGTGTGCCGCGTTTGAGCTAACTGAGTCGCCGGCGACAACTACTTGTGCAACTTCATGGACGGAAACGCCCACCCATAAGCCATACTGGGCCTCGTTGATATCGAAAAATTGAAACACTAATGGCATAAGCAGCATAGAAAGCGTGCCAAATACAACTACGGTGCTGATAGCGGTTATTACTTTGTGAGGTTTGGCTTTAATGATTGGTTCCATCGCAGCAACGGCTGCTGCACCGCAAATAGCGCTGCCCACGGCAACTAAAATCGCTTGCTCTTTATCAAGCTTAAACAGCTTGGTTCCGGCCCAAATACCGACAAACAGAATAACTGATACCATGGTAACCGCGCTGAATAGACCGTAAATACCAACCTGAGATAAGGCTTGTAAAGTAATATTGAAACCGTATAAGACAATGGCAACTCGTAATATTGATCCTTTAGCGATATTTAATCCAGGAGCGAGCGGTTCTTTGCAACGTGCCGGTAATATATGGCTGACCAGAATCCCAACGCCAATGCTGATTAATAGCGGAGAAACAGACTGAATAGCTGGAAGCCATAGATGGAGCTCCACAACACCTATTGCTAATACAACCGCTGCAATGAGCCCTACGATAGGATGGTTCATGGTTATGCCTTGTATTGATTCTTGTATTTAGGCTGGAGTATAGTGCAATCAATATTAATTAAAATTTAATAAAACTTTATAAAGTTAAAATATATTTATGATTAATTTGCGCCAACTTCAAGTGTTTAAAACCATTGCGGAAACCAGCGGTTTCACTGCGGCCAGTGTGCAGCTAAATATGACCACATCTGCGGTATCTATTAACCTAAAGGATATTGAACAGCAGCTGGGCACTCGGTTGGTGATGCGGGAAAGAGGACGAAAGCATCGTTCACACAAGGTTGAACTCACTGTTGCTGGTATGTGGCTGTACGAGCGAGCCCAAAAAATGCTATCGCTTAGTGACAGCACCGAACGATACTTTGAACAGTTACACAGTAATCGACGGGAAACGTTAAACATAGGTGCCAGTCAGACTGTCGGTAATTATTGGTTGCCGGCTTATATCAATGTGCTAAAACAACAACGTTCCGAGCTCAAAATTAATGTTTATATTGGTAATACCGATGAAATACTCAGCCGAGTTGAGTCGTTTCAGGACGAGATAGGGCTGGTTGAAGGTCCAAGTTCACGCGACGACTTACTCACTAAGCCGTTTAAGGAAGACAGCATGACGCTAGTTGCGCCGCCCGATGACAATGGTAAAGCGTTGGAAGTACAGCCTTGGCTTATTCGGGAAAAAGGCTCTGCCACTCGCCGGCTTACTGAAAAACTTTGGGCTAAGCTTGGCATTAAGCCAGCGAACGTTATTGAATTGAATACCAATGAAAGCATTATTCATTCGGTGGCATCAGGTATTGGAGTTGCCTACGTTCCTAGTATCACAACACCACTTATGTTGGAAGCTGGGTTAGTTGGGTTCTACCCCGTTTTTACGGA
>NZ_DEXU01000004.1:21138-21961 GCF_002364295.1 Idiomarina sp. UBA3176 | reverse complement strand
AATAAGGTTGACACGCTCCGCAACGGGCACGCATAATGCTAAGTAGCTCGCAGCTATCGTTGGACTTGATTGCAGAGCAACTTGGCTATCAATCGGCAACAGCCTTCAGCCGCTTTTTCAAAAAGTATGCGGGCCTCTCCCCAGCAGAGTACCGCCACCAAACTCACTCGTAGCTAATTCGTCTTAGCACGCAAAAACACCTGTCTTCATGACTAAAACAGCGGGAATTACTACGCCCTGCTTTTATTTTTGAGCTTTTATTCTATATTCATACTCACAATATTAAATACAACTTAAAAGCGCAGGAGTAAAATATGAGTGACTTTAAACTACATGACAAAGAATCGGCTCCCGAGGAAAGCAGGAAGTTACTAGAAGGCTCTGAAAAAGCTTTCGGTATGATCCCCAATTTGCACGCTGTCATGGCTGAAGCACCCGGCATTCTAGACGCTTACCAACAGGTGCACGAGCTTTTCGTTAATAGTAGCTTTGACAAAGACGAGTTAACTGTTGTCTGGCAAACCATCAATGTTTTCAACGAATGCCATTACTGCGTTCCTGCTCATACTGCTATTGCAAAAAATATGGGCGCCGATGATTCTATTACTGACAACATTAAAGCCGGTAAGCCCTTAGGTGATGAGAAATTGGAAGCACTGCGCCAGTTTACTCTGGTCATGCTTGAGAAGCGCGGTAACGCCGACGAAAGTGAGCTTGAGTCTTTTTATAAAGCCGGTTACGGACAGCGTCAGGCACTAGAGGTTATTTTGGGAATTGCTCAGAAAACGATGAGCAACTTTACAAACCATATTGCAAATACACC
>NZ_DEXU01000004.1:20290-21070 GCF_002364295.1 Idiomarina sp. UBA3176 | reverse complement strand
ACAAACCATATTGCAAATACACCTATAGATGAACCATTTAAAAAGTTCGCCTAGCCGAATGCGATGGCACCGGGTGAAACACTAAAACCAACAACGGAAACAACTATGAGTCAGTCACTAGAACAAAAACTTCCGTGGGCGTTGTTAGCGCTACGGGTCGGTATTTTCATTGTTATGTTTGTATGGGCGCTGGATAAGTTTGTGAACCCGGGACATACCGCCGCAGTGTTCGAAGGCTTTTATGGAATAAGTGGTTTGTCTTCGACTTTAGCTGCTGTACTGGGCGGGCTTCAAGTGGCTCTTTGTCTGGCTTTTGTTGCTGGACTATGGAAAACGATAACCTACGGTTTAATATTAATTATGCATGCCGTGTCGACTTTTTCGTCATTTCCACAATATCTGGACGCCTTTAACAACCTTCTGTTTTTTGCGGCATGGCCAATGTTAGCCGCTTGCATCGCACTCTTTATGCTACGCGAGTATGATACCAAGCTGAGCCTTTAAGATGGAGCGACTATGCGAGTCATATTTTTTGTTCTGGCTATGAGCTGGCAAATGGCTGCATCCGCGCAGTCATTTGAGCAATCTCATACCGCTTTTACTGATGTTCTGAATGATCATGTTGAGGTCTATGATGACGGTTTAAAGTCAGCGGTTAGTTATCGCGATTTGGCTAAAAACCGTCGGTCACTGGACAAGTATCTCGCATCGCTGTCTGCAGTTGAGCCCGGACAGTATGAAAGCTGGACGCATGAGCAGCAACTGGCCTTTTTAATTAAT
>NZ_DEXU01000004.1:19967-20177 GCF_002364295.1 Idiomarina sp. UBA3176 | reverse complement strand
GCAACTGGCCTTTTTAATTAATGCTTACAACGCTTTCACCCTGCAGCTTATTATCGACAATATCGATAAATTTGAATCCGGCGATGCTGATTCTATTCGCGATTTAGGCGGGCTATTTTCCAGCCCATGGGAGAAGTCGTTTTTTACGCTACTAGGTGAAAAACGTACTTTGGATTGGGTTGAGCACGAAAAAATTCGTGTCGACTTTGA
>NZ_DEXU01000004.1:13041-19853 GCF_002364295.1 Idiomarina sp. UBA3176 | reverse complement strand
GAAAAAATTCGTGTCGACTTTGACGAGCCCCGCATACATGCCGCTTTAGTCTGCGCAGCAGCAAGCTGCCCTAAGCTGCGCGCGGAAGCCTTTACCGGTGAAAGTCTGGAGACTCAGCTAGAAGATCAGATGATCACTTTTTTAAGCGACCGCGATAAAAATGGTATTGATGATAAAGACATTTATCTGTCGAAAATTTTTGACTGGTATCGTGAGGATTTTGACGGGCTTCGAGATTACCTGAGAACCTATTCAAGGCCTCTTTCCGGTGATTCTGGTAGTAGCGATAATATGAACTTCCAGTCTTTAGATATTCGTTTTGTTGACTATAACTGGAAATTAAATAACTTAGAAAACCGCTAAAGCTGACAGGAGCTCAAAGTTCACCGGTGACTGAGAACAAACACTTTGTTTTGCCTTTGTATTTTACAAAGCTTTTATAATTCTGTAATGGCCTGATTAAAAATGTTTTTTAGAAGAGTAAGATCCAGATTAACCCCCGCTATATTAGCCTCAACCCATTCCTGTCGAGAGATAAGGGGCCAAGTCACGTCATATCCCAATGCAAACAACATTTCTTCAAAAAAGAATCTCTGTACGCGACCATTTCCTTCTCTAAAGGGGTGCAATAGATTTATCTCACAAAATAAATCCGCAATTTGCTCGATAAATAATTCGTGGCTTTGGGCATTTTCTAATTGAGAAATATTTTTGAATAGCTTTTTAGCCTCAGGTTCTATGCGCGTACAAGTGCAAAATCGTGTTTCACCTTTGGATATATCAACATCTCTAACTTCACCCGCCCATTCGTATACATCCTGAAATAAATGGTGGTGGAGCTTTTTTAAGTGTTCAAACGTGAACTGCTGAATAGTGGCTCGAGGAGATTGATAGAGCCGGTAACGCTCTGCAGTAAACTCAATTTCGGCTTCGGCCAGTTTATCCGCATTCCGGATATCCAGGAGATTAGTGAGAACATCCGTTTCAGGGTAGCAGTACTTATCTTGTGCTACCCCGTATTTATCGCGCATACTTGCGTTTTAGTGCCGCAATAGACTGATTTTCGCCTATATTTTTCAACGTTAGCCCTTCGTACATTAGGCTGGTTCTAAAGTTTTCCATTTTGGGGATAAACTTTGCTTTCTTTTTTTCTGCCGTAGCCGTAGAAGAAACTGTATTAGTCATAATGCCTCCTATATAAGCCAAATTATACCGTAAAAGCGGTTATATGTCATGGCGCCGTTTGACCAAATAGTCCTCATAAAACACGGTTAAAGCATTCAAACTTCACAGCTAATATTATGAATTGCCGGAAATATAACGACACTACAAACCTGACGCTTTAAATTTCAAATCCATGATGCTGGCCGTCTGGTAGCTCAATATCCAAACGCACTTTACCGCCGCCAGCTTCAATATAACGCTTTAGACTTGAGAGCTTTACGTCACGGCCCGACTTTTCCATTTTAGCTATAGTGGGCTGTTTAACGCCCAGCGCTTTAGCCATATCATTTTGCGTTTTTTTCATAAGCATACGAACTTCAGCTAAATGGATATCAAGCAGCATAGCCTCTGCTTTAGCTTCTGCATTGACTACAATATCCTCATTTTCTGTTTCAAGTATTTGCTCTAATGTTCTCGCCATTTCAATTACCTCTCACTTAAACCTCCATGTTTATAGCCTTAAAGATATATAGCATTTAGGCTATTGTCAAGCTTCTACGTTATTGTTCTACAATGTAAGAGTTGATAATAAAATTATCGTTGACCCAAACCCAATGTAGTGACGTAATAGCAGGCAACATTACTTTAAGGGTGTCTTTATGAAAGCGTTACACGGTTTATTTATTCTTCTGGGTTTATTATCTGTCGTGCTGCTTGCTATATCAGGGCCTTTATACAAAAGCGGAACGGCTGAGTTAGGCACAGCATTCTTATTGCTACGCTGGGCCGCTTATATTGGTGCGGCAACCTTCGTGCTTAACATTATCTGGTATTTCATTCGCCGCCCGCAAGGGCTGGTTGCCGGCCTTAGTGGTTTAGCTATTATTGCTGGTGGGTTTGCCTTTTACATGCCCTTCAGCCAGTACCTGAAAGCGCAAAACGTTCCTGCCATTCACGACATAACGACTGACACACAAAACCCGCCTGAGTTTGTGGCTATTGCGCCGCTGCGTGCAGATGCCCCCAATCCGGTTGAATATGCTGGAGAAGAAACAGCGAAACAACAGCGTCAGGCTTATCCTGAGTTAAGAACTTACGAGTCACTGGAATCACCGAATGAACTTTTCTCGGCTGCTTTATTAGCCGTAGATAAAATGGGCTGGGAATTAGTGGAAAGCTCAGAAACAGAAGGCAGAATTGAAGCTACGGCAACCACTACCTGGTTTGGTTTTAAAGACGACGTAGTGATAAGAGTTCGCAGTACAGTAGATGGTAGCCGGTTAGATATTCGCAGTAAGTCACGTGTGGGCCGCAGCGATGTGGGCAAAAATGCTGAGCGCATTCGTGAGTTTATGTCTTTATTGAAACCCGAATTACGTTAGTAAAAGTTACGTTAGAAAGTATTACATTGGAAAGTATTGGGCCTGACACAAAGCGTCAGGCCCTTTCTATTTATGGAGCCTTGCGAAGTACCGGTTGCCCATAGTTTTCGTCCAGCTGTCTAACCGCCGACTCCGGAATAAATACCTGAGCCACACTGGCTACTTCTTTGGTATTGATATTCACTAGTCGGGCGTTAGCCATAACGCCATCCCGGTGATGAGACAAAGTACCGACCAATACATGAGTAATTGGCATAATCTCATCGAGTTCCAGATAGTCACGAGTTAACGCAAAGTCACCTTTTGGAGTCACCCGGATAAAGTCAGTCGCTTTAAAGTCGAGAACGCTTAGTTCACGACTGTGCAGTTCCTGCACCAATTGCTCTGACAGCACCATACTTAACGGCGAGCTTTGATCATATTGACCAGTTACCCCAACTAAATTGGTTATACCCACCTTTGCACTATTTAACCGAATGCTGGCATTCTCGACCAATTGCTTGGCAAGTTCGGCGCTATACCTGGCACTGTACGGCTGAGTATAAATCTCTTCTGCCTTCTCTTCGGCGTTTACTTTAGCTTGCGAGACCTCCTGCTTAGCCGGCAACACAGTGCAGGCTCCCAGAAACAACGCAGTAAAACTTACAAAAATGGATAACTTCATGGCAGTGCCTCTTTCTAGTTACGCTGTAAACGACCGTTAACTAGCTCAGTTTGTTTATTTGACCAATACAAATGCTTAGGAACATAACGATTAGCCGCGGCCAAAACTTCTTGATTACGACGGTCGACAATACGCAAATTAACCATGGTTCCCGCGTCCTTACGAGACAGAGTTCCCACCAGAATCCAATCAATTTCAGGGTGTTGTTCAAGCTCATCTACGTCACGGGAAAGCAGCGTAGCGCCCTCTTCCGCGACAGAGATGTAAGATTGGGCACGAAACTCAACCAGGCTTAAATTGCGCTCCTTAAGATGCGCATAAATGCTTTCGCTCAACTGATGGCTTAATTCGTTTAACGAGTCACCCGCTTGCGGCTGCTCAAGCGTTTCCGCTAATACCCAGCGAGTTACGCCAATGTTAGACCCATAGTGAGAATGATTGTCGTGAGAGAGCTGACTCGCGAGCTGCTCCGCTAAGTCGTCCCCGATAGCTTCGTGGGGGTTGTTAGCATGCGCTGTTGCTGAGCCTGAAACCAAAAAGAATGGCAGTGAGAAACAAAGAATGAGCACCCGATAAAACATAGCCTGACCTTTAATTATAGAGCTTATGCGTTGTTATCGGCAGGTTTTGGGGAAGGTTTAGGGAATAAAAAAGCCCTCTTAAAAAGAGGGCTTCAGTACTTATATTGCTCGTAAGCTAACGATTAGAAGCTATAAGTAAAGTTTACATAAGCACGGCGACCCGTTAGGTCATACAATGCGTTTTCTACATAACCTGGAGGAACTTTATCGAACATATTACGTATACCGCCAGTTACTCGCAATTCTTCCGTAAAATGATAACCGACAGCGATGTCGTGCGTCATAATTGACCCAACATACGCAGGTCCAACGTTTTCGTATGCCTCAACTCGAGGAGTTACGTCAAACAGTGCTGAACGGTCCAGGAAACGAGTTGTCCACGAGACATTCAAGTCGTCCAGACGATAATTTGCAGAAAAGCGGAACTGCCATTCTGGATCTCCAACTTCCCCAGTTGAAACCTGATCTTGAGTTGGTTGATCCTGGAATGGGTATTCAACAAACTCTTTTAAATGGTTGATAAACAATGAAGTTGAAAGAGAGCCAGGTAAATCAAACTGACCTAATTCAGTTTGATAATTAACTTCCATTTCATAACCAGAAGTTTGAATTGCGGCAGCATTTAAGTAACCGGACTCAACGGCTGTCAACTGACTATCACCATCACGAGTAACTTGGCTACAGAATGTGTTACCAATACCGCTTGACGAGTCCACACAGTTATTGATTACGTCTTGAGGATCTATAAATGTGATAGCATCTTCAATCTCAATATCATAGTAATCTAAAGTAACAGAGAAGTTCTCAATAAAACTCGGGGTCCAAACAACACCGAACGTTGTAGAGTCTGACTCTTCAGCTTCTAGGTTTGGGTTACCGCCAGAAATAAGGTCAATACTTGCATTGGTAACCGATTCGAAGTTCTCAGGAACACCTAACGCAGCACAATTTGCAGCACGGTTCGGATCATTATCTATCCGAGTTTGATCACAAGGGTCGGTTACATTAGCAAACCCAGGAGATCGAGGGCTGAATGCCTCTGTAATGTTAGGTGCACGAACAGCCACACCGACAGTACCACGGAAACGAACATCTTTAATAGGAGCATACATAAAGCCTAACTTCCATGCATCAGCAGAGCCAGCATGAGAATAGTCGGCGCTTCGATAAGCCATATCAAGAGTTAATTCTTCAGCAAAGTCTAAACCCGCAAGAATTGGAAGATTTAATTCTACAAAGCCTTCAGTTACATCATATTCACCGTATTCATTAGGAGTTGCCGCGTTGCGAGTTAATCCACGACGAGTGAATTCGTCGGTGATAGTCTCTGATGTTTCTTCACGCCACTCAAAACCAACTGCGATGTCAACTGGACCGCCTTGTAATGAGAAAAAGTTAGCTGTATCCGTAACGAATGAAGCACCCGCATATTCCTGCGTGATTTTATCATCACGAGTAACATCAGCACTCATAAAGTCAATTGCAGCTTGAGAAGCTTGGTCACCAAACGGATTATACGGAACACATTCTCCACCGTTGTTGACTTGACCAGCATCAGGATCTCGACAAACTATGTTCCCATCTGCATCTTCAATAGTATCGACTGCCGCTAAAACGTTTCCTGGAATTTGTGAACGTAAAGTTTGGCGACGGTTACGAGTCTCACCATAACCATAATAAAAGTCGTACTGTAAATAGCTTCCACCAAGCTCTAAGGCGCCATCAACACCACCGTTAAAGCGGAATAATTCCCGACGGTTGTCGGCAGTACGATTACCCCAGTCTTCAAAGAACTTCCAGAAATCAGCTTGTTGAATGCCCGCATCAAGAAGATTGGTTCTTAGTTCTTCATCTAAATAAGGATTATCTGCTACATTAATTTGAATGGCTTGAGTAAAAGAAGGTTGGAACTGTTGTTCGATATCAGCCTGAGTATATTTGAAATCAGAATAAAAACGCGCTGAGTCACTCATTTCAAAACTTAACGAAGAGCCAACGTTTACGCGATTGACGTTAGGCTGAAGGTTTACATAGTCTTCAGTATACAAACATGTTTCACAGCGCTCTGAGTATTGGCCAAACAATGCTGAGTTTGTACCCTCACGAGCAGGCTGTCTTTGCCATGAACCGTCTGGGAAAAAACCGTAAAAATCATCAGCTAATAGAACACCGCCACCTGAAATATATTCAGAAGCTATACCTTCGGCATAGATACGATCAGGGATCCCATCCAAACGCCCAGTATCTTCAGGGTTCAATATTGTTCCCCAACTATTAAACTGGCGAACATCACTTGCCATCGTTTCCTGAATACGGTTCATACCGGCATAGAACGTCGCGTTACCACGACCGTTCATAAAATCACCGCCACCTAAGAAAGTGAATTCGTGTGTGCGAGCACCAACGCCTTCAGTTGATCCAGCTGCCTGTCCGCTAATCTCAAAACCTTCGTAGTTCTTCTTCAGAATAACGTTAATAACACCTGAAACAGCATCTGAACCATAAATAGCTGACGCGCCACCAGTCATGATTTCAATACGCTCGATCATGCCTGAAGGAATAGTTGATAAATCAACTGACGCAGAGCCAGGAGAGCCGGCAACGTGACGCTTGCCATCAACCAGCACCAAAGTACGGTTTGCACCTAAACGACGTAAATCAGCGGAACTAACACCAGCACTCGCATTACTCTCACGGTTGCCTATTAGAGTATTAGTAGCACCTACAGCAGGTAATTCAGCTAAAATTTGGCCTAAATCTGGAGAACCGAATTTCTCGATATCCTCTTCACCAAGAGACAAAATTGGTGCGGCTTGAGACAGCTCAGGGCGAGCAATGCGAGAACCTGTGGTAACGATTCGCTCCATTTGCTCTTCGGCTTGTTCTGTTTCTGTGCTCTGTTGAGCATCTTGCGCTACTGCTAACGCAGGAAAGCCTAAAGACGCAGCAACTGCCGCAGCCGTTAAGCTTTTTCGGAATGTCATATTTTTCATGAGTAAAAACTCCCTGGAACGTTTTTAT
>NZ_DEXU01000004.1:9818-12935 GCF_002364295.1 Idiomarina sp. UBA3176 | reverse complement strand
ACTCCCTGGAACGTTTTTATTATTTTACTTCTTATATGAAGTGTTAAGAAATTTATCAGGAAGTTAAAAGATTGTAAACTTTTAGTGATTACTTTGTTAGAAAAATAAAAAGCCGACCATTTTGGTCGGCTTGAATTAACTATACTGGAAGATATAAATTACTTAGAATTTAATACCTGCACTCAACTGAACATAACGCGGAGTTTGATAGGTAGTAGGTAACATAAATGCATTGTCAGCATTACCCGGTGTACCTGTTTCTGCAAACTCGTAACGATTAGTTACAGCTTGACTGTCCAACAAGTTATACACGTCAAAGCGTAACTCTACTTCCGTATTAGCCAACTGAGTCGTATAAGTCGCATTCAAGTCCAACTGGAATGTCCAGTCAGTACGACTGTATGTACCGCGTGGGAATTTAAGGTATTCATTCGCCAAATCGGCATCGTCACAATTTGCCGAACAAAGGTAGAATGTATCACCATATACTGGCACGCCATTTGGATGACCGATACCAAAAGCGTTTAGAGGACGACCTGAAGTCAGTCTCGCATTAGCACCAACTAAAAAGTTATCCATTAACGCATAGGTACCATACGCTTTGAAAGAATGGCGGCGATCATTTGGTGTATCACCAAACGCTCCATCCATTAGTTCTGGGAAGTCAAAGTCTTGCGTAATACCAGCATCATCTTGCTCGATATCTGATTTAACCAGACCTTCGGTATTACCATAGGATTTAGACCAAGTATACGATGCATTGAAAGACCACTTGCCGTCCCATGCCCGACCTAGCGTTAACTCAACCGCATTATAGTTACGAACTGCAGAAGGATATCCAAGTTCTTCTGGGCTAAAGGTTACCACTTCATCGGCTACGAAATCGCAATTTGTATCAGTTTTGACTGTCATTGGTTCGCCTGGGTTACCCAACACATAAGTTGGGGCACCTGAACCGAACCATGCTTCTTCAAAATAGCCTTCACAGCCAAACTTGTTTTCAATAGCATTCTCAATCGACATATCATCGATAGCACCATTTAGCTCACGACGAATCCCGCGAACACCCCAACTCCAGTTGTCTGCAAATGCTGCCTCATAACCGACAATAAGCTCGTCTTGGTACATTGCGTCAATATCTTGATCAACTATCCCTTGAACATCTGGTACTTCACCATCGGCATTTACAACTTCATTTCCAATTTGCTCGCCTAAGTCTAAAATCAAACTTTCGAAGCTGTCAATATTACCAACCGTCGCACCTTCTAACGCGTAAAAACGTGTACGATCGTTTTCATCACCAGACAAGCGAACGTTGGTATTATTAGCTACCGGAAGATGATATCGGCCAATGTTAACAAATGCTTTCGACTGACCATCTCCATTTATGTCCCAAGAAAGACCTAAACGTGGTGCCCACATGTCTTTAATTTCAACAAAGGTTTGACCTAAAGAGTTTTTATTTTCAAAACTCTCATTACGTAAACCAATTGTTGCGGTTAGATCCGGTGTTATTGACCAAATATCTTCAATATAGTATGCGCTAGCAACCGTCTCGAAATCTCCACCTACGGTTCTAACACGTTCTTCCGCGATTTGATCAACTCCTGCTGGAACAGCGCTACTATTTGGAAGCTCACCACCTGGGTTAACATCTTTCAATACATAGGTGGCGCCATTTGGACCTGGAGATGACTGGATACTTGTCGAAGTATTTGTCTCTTGGTCATACCCGAAACGAATCAAGTGATCGAAACCTAAAACATACTCAAAATCAATACGAGCTGCTTCTCGTGTATCTTCACCAAATTCCAGAGTACTTGTAGCACAACCCGCTGTAGTGCCAAGTGGAGCATCAGCTCGTTGGTCGGTAATAATATTACATACCGCACCTTGTGGGGATGATGTCGTTAATGCGAATTTATTCTCGCCATATAATGCAGAAACAGTCAAATCCTGAGTCAAATAACCAGTGTATTTGATCGAGTAGTTGTCGCCACCACGTTCAAATATTGTGGTTCCTGGTGCTGCGCCTTCTGCAATTCCACTTTCCTGACTATAAGGGTATGCCAAACGAGTTGTATCCTGGCTATCAGAGAAGGCCAACAATTCAACTAAATGATCGCTGTTAATTTGCCAGTCAATTTTACCACCCCAAAAAGCATCGTCAGCTGAATCATTGAAGAAAGTTGTACCACTAGTGTTGGTAAAATCTTCATCTAAATCGCGCGGGCTGTATATTGCATAGTAAAATAGAGTGTCTTCAATAATTGGGCCTGACGCATATATATTAGCCTCGACTTCAGAAAAACTATCTGCTCCATTAAAGCGTAATGCTCGTCCGTCTGGACGGAAGCTATTTGGAGACTCTTCTCTTAAACCACTGGGTTTATAATATATATTGGCGCCGGCTTTAAATTCATTCGTACCACTTTTGGTGACAGCATTAATAACGCCGCCTGTTGAGCGACCAAATTCGGCGCTATAGCCCCCGGTCAAGACCTGGAAATCAGAATAAAATTCGAATGGAACGTCTGAGAACCCTAGACCATTACGGAAGTTTGTGACGTTCAACCCGTTAATATAAGTTTGGTTTTCCGCGACTGATGACCCGCCGAAAGATGCTAGATTACCAAAGCCCGGAGAACCAGCGACTGTACCTGGAGCCAAAAGAGCGACAGACGTTGCGTCCCTCGGAACCGGAATACGATCAATGGCTGCTTCTCCAATATTTAAAGAAGTGCCCGATGAACGTGTATCAACCATTGATATTGACGCGCCTGAAACATCAATACGCTCAATTCCGCTACTAAGTGGAATTGCTACGTTACGTGAGGTGCCCGGGCTTACGGTAACGATATCGGATTCAACTGGCTCATAACCATCCGCATTTGCAGTAACTACGTAACGACCAATAGGAAGCGAAGGGAAACGATATGTACCTTCACTATTGGCTTGAATTGTACGTGTATAACCGGTTTCAATATTTCGGATTGTTACGCTTGCTGACTGCGCAGCTCCCGACTCTACAGTTACTTGGCCACGGACCGAACCAGATGTGTCTTGTGCAACAGCAAGACCGGAAACGCCCATAGCTGCAGCAACTGCCGCAGCTGT
>NZ_DEXU01000004.1:7685-9656 GCF_002364295.1 Idiomarina sp. UBA3176 | reverse complement strand
ACTCCCTGGAACGTTTTTATTATATCGCTTCCTTATACAGAAGCTGATTAAAACTTAACAGGAAGTTGCAACATTGTAAACTTTTAGAGCTTTTTTTGTTAACACCCATCAATCGTATGATGTAATCGGTCTTGATACATCGTTTTTTATTTACCACACTGAACGCAACTCCCAACAACACCTGTTTCAGGAAAAGCGACGGTCTGAATCGTTAAATTTTTGAAACCAGCGTCTTCAAATAGCGCTTTAGTCTCATTTTCATCACCTAACTGTTCTGTTGCTTTTAGTAAGCTAACCAACCGGGCTTTGTGCTCAGTTATCGCATTGATGTAGCCCGAAAGTACTCGGTGTGACTCATCAGAGTTTCCGTGAGCCGCGGCCTGCAATGCATGCTTTGTTGCCGGAACAAAGTTCATGGCCTGGAAAGCGCCATATTGCTCATACTTTCTGGCGAATTGATTTAGATTGTGTTGTTCCTGTAGCGCGGGTTTTGGCAAATTACTGGAGCCATGTTTTAACAAGGCTTCCTGAAGCGGCGTTACCGATTTCTTAAGTTGTTTAAGCACAGAAGGGATAAACTCAAACAAGGCTTTACTGTTTTTATAAATATTAGAGTCGGTTGAGTGCACCAAAGCAATAACACTGCCGCCACGCTTAAGTTGCAAGTGCAGGTTTTTAAGCCCTGCCTCCATATCACCATATTCAAGGCCAAAGTGAGAAACGAAAGTTCCTACCTTTTTATTCGAAGGTAACTTAAAGGTTTCGTAAGGCGTTTCGGCGTGTAGCTTCAGTGTGTCATTAAAGGGCTTGAGCTCAGCTGAGTCTATTCCCAGCACATCGAGCTTTTTGCCTTTTTCTTGTGAGTATTCTGTTAACCACTGAACGACAATACCATTTCCGGTACCAACATCGACAATTGGTTGCTTCAGCTCATTTTCGTCCATACGCTCAAACCAGAACTTGCGCATTTGGTAGGCCTGTAAGCGTGCTTTATCATCTAAGAAGCTGGCTTTTGCGCCTTTTTGCCAATAGTCACTCCACGGATTTTTTGTTGTTTTCATGGATACTCCAATAAATTATCAGCATAAAACTGTAGCTGAGCATACTATGCTCTAAATACAATGTCAGCTTAGATGTAACCAACCGCGGACAATAAAAAAGCCAGCCGGGAAATCCCGACTGGCTTTGCTAGCTACCAACCTTCGACAAAAGGTTTTAGAAGCTCATTGTTACGCCCGCGAAGTAATAACGGCCTGTAACATCATAAGCTTGTGACGCAGTATTAATACCTGTCGCGCCTGTATTACTTCCTTGCGGAAGAATTGGAGGCTGCTTATCGAACGCATTGCGAATACCAACATTAAACTCGAAATTATCGTTCAGATAATAACGTGCTGAAATATCATGGTAAGTTACCGAACCTACGTTGTTATAATCGCCATACGCAGCACCTGTTGTATAGTTATAATTTTCACCGTTAAGTGAATCTACAGAACTATCCCAGTGGCGAATTCTCCACGAAACACTAACATCATCCAAAGAGTAAGCTAAGTTGAGGTTTGCACGATGCTCAGGCGTAGTTATTTCGCCTGCGTAGTAAGTCGTGCTGCCATCGTAAATAGACTCAATTGAATACTCGTCAGTGTAGTTCCAAATGAAATCAGCAGAGAACATACCGTCTGCAATTTGAGTGCGGTAGTTCATCTCAAAATCAACACCAGATGTACGAATGATGTTTTCGTTAGAAGAACTGCTGTTAACATCAACTAACACACCATTAGAACTGCGAAGAACCTGATCACTACAAGTCGGATCAAAGCTACCAGGAGATACATCGTAGCAACGCTCAAGTACTAAGTTACGTGAAGTGACAGAGATTGCGTCTTCAACTTTGATTTTGTAGTAATCCATAGTTGCAGACAACTCTTCATTAATTTGCCAGATAGCACCGACACTATAAGTATCAGCGGT
>NZ_DEXU01000004.1:4652-7594 GCF_002364295.1 Idiomarina sp. UBA3176 | reverse complement strand
CCGACACTATAAGTATCAGCGGTTTCTTCCTGAACATCAGGGTTACCGCCAACTAAACCGCCTGTTCCTTGAGTTTCTGCAGAGGTCAGCTCAAATTCACCGGCAGACTGGATACGTCCATTAACTGAGTCAATTGAACGACAGTTTTCAGCTATATTTCCTTCACTTGTTGCAGTTACACCTACACAAGGATCGTTTACACGAGCAAATGTTTCACCATTACCTGAATATAAGTCGGAAATATTTGGAGTACGAATAGCAGTTGCAGCTGACGCACGCAGCTTGACACTTTCTATTGGCTCATATTCTGTACCTACGTTCCAGGTAACAGCGCCGCCAGTGGCGGAATGCTCAGAGTAACGTGCCGCAAGATCAATAGACCAGTTCATTAATACCGGCAAACGCGTTTCTACAAACACGTCACTGGTGTTAAAGCTGCCATCTGTCGGTTGGGCCTTGTTTGTGCTTGAAGCACCAGTTTGAGCTAAATCACCCGGGCTATAAGTACCTTTTTCTTCGCGATACTCAAGACCACCAGCTAAACCGACAAAACCACCTGCCAACTCTAATGGTAAATCACCTGAAATAACACTCTGCACTACAAACTGTTCAGCTGTGCCGGTTGCTTTCGCTGGAGTCGAAACATAATCAACAGCAGCTTGTGAAACAGTACCTTCGCCAAATAGGTTTAACGGAACACAACCTTGCATAGCTGCGATATCGCTCGCGCACACCAAGTTACCATTAGCGTCTTCAGTAACATCCAAAGCAAGACGTGCGCGGTCTGTATTGATTTGGCCACCATTTAGCTGTTCCTGGTTTGTACGACCCCAAGTGAAGTAGTTGTCCCAGGTCCAGTTATAATCAATTGCATAACTAAAACCTGATGCAATACGCAAAGTATCACGAGTAACGTCAGTAGAACGGTTTCCGAATTCAGCCATACGACGCACAAAGTCTACACGCTGAGAACCAAGGTCATCAATACCATAAGATAATAAGTTGTCGCGTAGCTCCTGAGGCACCAATGGAGAGTATACGCTTAACCCTGCTACAGGATCTTCAACACGGTTATTCATCCATAAGTCTTCACCGACATTAAATGGTGTTGGTTCAATAGTTGAACCTTTCGTTTCAGCCGAGTTCCAGTGAACAGAACCAAATACGTTCAAGTCACTTGACAAGTCTTGACGAATTTCAGCAGATACATAACGACGCTCTAATGGTGTTACTAACTGACGTACAGAAGCACGATTGAATCCGCCTGAATACTCTGTTCCGTCAGCGTCAAAACTCTCTAGAGTGTTTCCGTCAGCATCTTTAACTGATACACGACCCTGTTTAGGGAAAGATGACAGTAAATCTCCTACATACTCATTGCCGTTCTCATCAGAGTAAACTGCACTGTCGACAGCAGAGAATGAGCGAGCGCTTGATTTAAGACCTTCGTCGTTATCAATACCGAAAGAGAACCAAGCGTTACCGCCGTCCCAATTCTTACCTGTGGTTAAGTTAAAGGTCTGAGTTTGGCGATCATGTTCACCTGAAATGCCAGCCTGGGTGCTAATTTCGATACCTTCGAAATCTTTACGGGTAATAATGTTAACTACACCAGCTACGGCATCAGAACCATAAACAGCTGAAGAAGCACTCTTCAGAATTTCAATGCGCTCCACCATTGAGGCTGGGATAGCGTTTAAGTCAACGGCATAGCCTGAAGAAGGTGCAATACCAGATACAAATCGCTGGCCGTTAACTAGTACCAACGTGCGTTCAGCACCCATGTTGCGTAATTCGGTTGTGTTCAAACCAACAGATACCGTATCAAACGCAGAGTTCGATTGATCTGAACCGGCGATAGCGACAGGCGACATATTCAATACTTGAGCAACGTTAATAGCCCCTGTTTGAACAATATCTTCACGGCCGATGGTGGTTACCGGTACGGGGGTTTCCATGCTGGCACGGCTCAAACGAGAACCGGTTACTTCAATTTTCTCGATATTATTTTGATCTGCAGTATTGTCCTGAGCTAATGCTGGAAATGACAGCGTGGACGCAACTGCAACCGCAGTAATGCTGCGGCGAAACAGTTTATTATTCATTGATATTACTCCCTGGAACATTATTTTTGAGTTGCTTGATTGGCGAAAGCAACCTGAAACCGATGACGGTCCGACTACTTATTATTCGACTACCCGTTTTCGGTAACAACCTTTTAACGCTGTGAGGAGTTCATTTCAATAGGTGTTTGAGCCTTTTCTTATACAGCAAGAACCGACCGAACAAAAAACAAGCTAACCGGTTATTTAAAAATCTATTTTATTAACGAAAACAACTTATGTATCCGACCTTTAAACATATGTTTTCCAGTTGTAACTGCCTAATTCAAGTATTTTAGTGAGAGTTTTTCAGGAACGATCTTAAAGGTCCATTTGACGACTCAAAAGCATAGCACTGCGCCAAAAAAAGCTCCGCACAGGCAACGGTATCCGTCAGTGCATGGTGGGAATGATAATTGGGTAAGTTATAGCGTTTTCGGCAAGCACTAAGGGTAAGCTGCCCAACTTGAATAGGTTGATGGGGGTTGCGTCCAAGCTTATGTTTTTCGAACGCTAAAGTGTCGAATATAGCCAGGGGATTAAAGGGGATACCGTGCTGCGCTTCGATATGTTTCAAGAAACGCCAGTCCATACCTTTGTGGTGACAAACTAACACGGCATCATTCAAAGCACGGCTTAGCATGGCGAAAGTTTGCCTGGGTTCCGAACTGTGCAAGAAATCCGGCTTGGTTAAACCATGAATGGTTGGGCTCTGGCCAAGTTCAAGCTCCTGTCCGTGAGCGAAAACATGATACTGGGCATTGCCAACGTGCATCACAGGGGGATGAATCCTCATCCAGGCAATAGACAAAATTTGGTGTTTTTTAGGATCCAGCCCGG
>NZ_DEXU01000004.1:3749-4513 GCF_002364295.1 Idiomarina sp. UBA3176 | reverse complement strand
ACTTTCAATATCCAACGCGACATACCGTAAACTTTGCCATGGTTGTTTAAGTTTTTGTCGTCTGTCGTACCAGTGAGCAAGCTTCTGCAGCCATTGAGACATAATTAGTACCCCTGTCGGCTAAACTTCAGACCAACGCCTTGTTGCGCCTCTTTTATGATTTTAAAAGCCGTTTTTAACTGACGTCTTGAAAGCGTGCTCAGTTCATCAGGATCTATGGCATTCTTTGGTTTGTCGCTGCCCCATACTTTTAACTGATGGTTCAACCTGAGCTGTGTCAAAAACTCCCAGGCTTCCATTAGTGACTGGTTATCGCGGCGATTTAAAAAGCGGCTGCCTTTTAGTGCGTTTAAACGCGCAGCTGTGCCTGGTGACGTAATTCCGGCCTGCAATGAGTAAATACGTGCTATGTCATTAATTAAAGCAATGCCGTAACGTTTAATATCTATGGTATCCCCGTCATCTGTGTCCTCTGTGCGTAAGCGGTTAAACAAGCCCAAAGGTACGGCTATCCGATTAACCAGAATAGCTAAATTTCCCAGGAACATCTCGTTCTTCGCTAAGCTCGCAATCTGCTCGCGGTATTCTTGATAAAATTTACCAGGGCCAACAACCGGCCTGCTGTCAAAAAATATCTGACAATACATGAGTGCCTTTGGTGTCGGGCTTTCAACCCAGCCTCTGAAGCGCTCTTTCCATTGGTCTATAGTCCCCCGACACTCGGGGTTGGATGCCATAATAGTTCCAGGGCAAGATGGGATACC
>NZ_DEXU01000004.1:1436-3674 GCF_002364295.1 Idiomarina sp. UBA3176 | reverse complement strand
GTTCCAGGGCAAGATGGGATACCACATTCATTTAGCCCTTCGCAGACGTAATCTCCTAAACCGGCAAACCAGTCTTTTTGCTTATCGGACAAATCATTACTGAGTAAAAGGCCGTTATCCTGATCTGAACTTAAAGTTTGATCTTCCCTGCCCTGCGAGCCAAATGCTAACCAGCTATAAGCGGCTGGTGCGGCGCCGTTTTCCTGCTCATAAAGCTGTATAAGCTGGCGTGTCATGCCGTCAGTAACCGATGCCATAAGCCGACCTAAAACAGATGTTTGTTTTACACGGCTGGCAAAAGTCTGCAAATATTCAGGAAGTTTTTGCGCTTCTTCTATCAGTTGTGATTTACTGCTAGCCTTACGAATTGCGCTGATAAGGAATACAGGATCGCTACGCTGCTGACGGATTAAATCCGTAGCGGTCACCATGCCGACAGGTTGATTTTGATCGTTAACCACCGGCAAATGGTGAATATTGCTGGAGGTCATGGTGGTTAACGCATCCATTAACGAGCGATTTTCGTAAACCGATTCCGGCAGTTGTGTCATTACCGCAGAAACGCGCACATCCAGCGGTAAGCCCTCAGCCACTACTCGGTTTCTTAAGTCTCTGTCCGTTAAAATACCGACCAATTGGGTGTCATCAACGACCAAAACAGACGATATACCATGGCTAGCCATTAGCTTAGCCGCTTCTTGCACTGACGTGCTGCTGGATAAACTAACCGGAGGCATGGACACAACACTGCCTACCGTCTGCTCACTCCAGTCACTATCAGTGCCGTCATCACTTTTTTGTTCCGTTAATAAACGTTGACCATGAGCCCTTATAAAGTACTGCTCGAAAGATTTTGACACATTGCGAAGCCGATCAAACGCCGACTGTGGCAAAACATAAACAATACCGTCTTCTATCGCCTGTAATTTATTAACCACTTCACGGCCTGATAGCAAAGATGGATAGCCAAATAAATCGCCGCTTTCCAAACGCTCAATCAGTCGCCCGTCGGCCCCTCTTAAATCAAAAACACCTGAGCGCACGATGAACAGAGCCGGCTTCATATCTTTTAATATATCGTTGCAGTTCTGATCATTCATATAAACCGACTGCAACTGCGATACAGCCCAGCTTCTTTGCTCTTCCGCTAACGTATCAAAAGGAGGGCAGTCTTGTAGAAATGAATTAACTTCCATGGCTAATCCTAATTTATAGAGAAGCAAATTTCAGTTTTGTGTATTAACTTGAGTTAGTCAATAAAAAGCCCAGCACTAGGCTGGGCTTCAATTAGGATATATCTCGTTAGTGAGACTTAGCTTCACCGGACCCTTTTGGATACCGTATAGACTCAACCAGTTCCTGAATTTCTTCCGGGGCGTCACCAGTAAACTTATGCACGACAACTGCTACAACAAAGTTGATGATCATGCCTAAGGTACCAATACCCTCAGGGGAAATTCCGAATAACCAGTTTTCTTGAGTATTCAGTTCGGGAGCGACGAACTTGAAGTACACGATATAACTGAAGGTAAATAGTATACCCACAACCATACCAGCTATCGCACCTGTGCTGTTCATACGTTTATGGAATACACCCATGATTATCGCAGGGAAGAAGCTTGCTGCGGCTAAGCCGAAGGCAAAGGCGACCACCTGCGCCACGAAGCCGGGCGGGTATATACCAAAGTAGACTGAGATGACAATTGCCGTCGCAGCTGCAACCCTGGCGTATAACAACTCTTGTTTATCTGTTATATTCGGCGCCAAATTTCGTTTCAGTAAGTCGTGCGAAACGGAGGTTGATATAACCAGTAGAAGGCCTGCTGACGTAGAAAGTGCTGCGGCAACACCACCTGCTGCAACCAAAGCGACAACCCAGGCCGGCAATTCACCAATTTCAGGATTCGCCAATACCATGATGTCACGGTCAATGGTCATTTCATTGCGTTCATCACCTGAGTAAAACATTTTGCCGTCGTTGTTGTTGTCTTCCCACGTGATTAGGCCGGTTTTTTCCCAGTTTTTAATCCAGCTTGGTGCGTTATCGTATTCAACACCTTGTAGGTCTGGACCATTAATGGTGTTGAAAATATTTACTTTAGCAAACGAAGCAATAGTCGGAGCTGTTAAGTAAACCACTGAAATAAATGTCAGAGCCCAGAAAGCTGAACGGCGTGCATCACGTACTTTCGGTACTGTAAAGAAACGCACGATAACGTGAGGCAGACCAGCGGTACC
>NZ_DEXU01000004.1:916-1332 GCF_002364295.1 Idiomarina sp. UBA3176 | reverse complement strand
ACGTGAGGCAGACCAGCGGTACCTACCATCAATGCCGCAGTAATGAAGAACACATCAACTTTACTACGCACACCTTCAGTGTATTCGGCAAAACCGAGTTCTGTCGAGAGCCCATCCAGTCGTTCAAGTAAGAACTGTCCGGAGCCGGGAACGCCATCGGCTATGGTGGCACCAAAACCCGTTTGAGGCAGTACATGACCGGTCATCATTAATGACAAGAATACCGCAGGCACAATGTAAGCGAACATCAATACAATATATTGTGCTACCTGAGTGTAGGTTATGCCTTTCATACCACCCAATACGGTATAAAAGAATACAATTATCGCACCAATGATAACACCTGTTGCGATGTCAACTTCCAGGAAGCGGGAGAATACGACACCAACACCTCGCATTTGCCCTGCAATGTAAGT
>NZ_DEXU01000004.1:0-817 GCF_002364295.1 Idiomarina sp. UBA3176 | reverse complement strand
CGCATTTGCCCTGCAATGTAAGTAAAGCAGATCAAGATGGCACAAATAACTGCAATAGTACGTGCCGTTTGAGAATAGTAGCGGTCGCCGATGAAGTCAGGCACAGTGAATTTACCGAACTTACGTAAGTAAGGAGCAAGACACATAGCCAGCAGTACATAGCCACCAGTCCAACCCATTAGGTAAACAGAACCATCATAACCGGCAAAGGCGACGATACCCGCCATTGAAATAAAAGAAGCAGCTGACATCCAGTCTGCGGCCGTTGCCATACCATTGGCAATAGGGTTAACCCCGCCGCTTGCTACATAAAAGTCATTAGTTGAGCCGGCACGTGACCAAATCGCAATACCTATGTATAGGGCGAAAGTCAGGCCGACGATTATAAAGGTGAGCGTTTGAATATCCATAGCGCCTTAGTCCTCGTGTACATTGTATTTGTTATCTAACGCGGCCATGCCTCTCACATAAATGAAGATAAGCACGATGAAAGTCAGAATGGAACCTTGCTGTGCGAACCAGAATCCCAGCTTGAAGCCGAAGAAAGTGATTTCGTTAAGCACGTCCACCAATATAATTCCAAAGCCATAGGAAACGACAAACCATACAATTAGCAGCTTGAGCATCAAGCTGAGGTTTTCTTTCCAATACGCTTTGGCATGGGATTCGCTTTCGAATGCCATAACGTCCCCTCCAGTTGTTCAACATTATTGTTTTAGGTCGATAACAAATGTAAATGCAATTGTTAACAAGGGGAATAGGACTTTGGTCGTAGCTGATTGAAAGGAGAATTCAGACATAAAAAAAGCCCCCAGCG
>NZ_DEXU01000002.1:0-143640 GCF_002364295.1 Idiomarina sp. UBA3176 | reverse complement strand
TACCCCGGGTTTAACCCCCAACCACCCCACCTGATGCGAGAGCATCAGGCTACTACATTCTATTAATTAGATGTTAATCTACTAATAATACGTATTTTCATTCTATAAATATGAACTAACATAAAACTTAGACAAATCAGGAAAACTTTATGTGGAAAAACACATCAGATAAATACGGTTTGACAGCAGTATTAATTCACTGGCTGTCGGCCTTAATAATATTTGGTTTATTTGCTTTAGGCTGGTGGATGCTAACTCTGACCTACTACGACGAGTGGTATCGTCTTGGCCCCTGGTGGCATAAATCGTTTGGCATTACCTTACTTATTGTAACGGTTTTACGAGTGTTCTGGACTTTAACCAATACTAAGCCTAAACCTTTAGGTAGCAAGTTCGAGCGGTTAGGAGCAAAAGCAGGCCACTTTTTACTTTATTTACTGCTATTCACAGTAATGATTAGCGGTTTTTTGATTTCAACAGCAGATGGTAGTTCTATCAGCGTATTTGACTGGTTCTCGGTACCAGCAGTAATAACCGATTTACCAAAGCAAGAAGATATTGCTGGTGACATACATTGGTATTCAGCGTTGTCTTTAGTGATCCTGGCTGGTGGGCATGGGTTAGCAGCGCTGAAACATCATTTTATTAATAGAGACAGCACACTTATTCGAATGTTTGGAAAAACTAAGAGGAAATCATAATGAAAAAGACATTAATTGCAGCCGCTGTAGCGGGTAGTGCGTTATTTACGTCGGCAGCTATAGCTGAAGACTATAAAATTGATACTGAAGGTCAACACGCCTTTATTGAGTTTAAAATTAGTCACTTGGGCTACAGTTGGTTATACGGCCGTTTTAACGACTTCGAAGGCTCCTTTAGCTATGACGAGAATGCACCGGAGAATGCCTCTGTTAACGTCACAATCGATACCTCCAGCGTTGATACTAACCACGCTGAGCGTGACAAACACTTACGTGGCGATGACTTTTTGAGTGTTTCTGATCACCCTACTGCTACGTTCAAAAGTACTAAATATGTTCCGGACGATGACGATAAAGGTGAAGGCACTATGTATGGTGAATTCACTCTTAATGGTGTAACCAAAGAGATAGCAATCGAAGTTGAGCATGTTGGTGCAGGTAAAGATCCATGGGGCGGATTCCGTCGTGGCTTCGAAGGTGAAGTAGACCTAACCTTGGCTGATTACGGAATTGACTATAACTTAGGCCCAACGGCTAAAGAAGTTGAGCTGACGCTGTCAATTGAAGGTATACGTCAATAATTACAGCGCCAACGTTTAACTAGTGAGCTAACGCCTCTTTATAGGCGTTAGCAGCTAGCTGACTATCACCAAGAGCATGATAAGCATTGCCCAATAAGCGATATACGTGACTGCTGGGTTCAATCTCTGCTAACTTTTTCAAAGCACGTTGGGCTAACGAAAAGTCCTGATTATCCATAGCGATTTGTGCAAGAGCATAGAGGTAATCTCTATTTTCCGGATCTTGTTTCAACTGAGCTTGAACAAACTCCAGCAACTTCTCCGATTTCGCATTAAATAAATGCAAAGAGTTAACGGCAGCTGGTTGCAACTCTCCTCTTTTTAATCCTTTTAAAATCACTCTGGCAGAGACTTCGTAATCACCTAAATGTTTTAACGCGGCGGCATAACTTAACCTAATAGTTGCGTTGCTACGTTGTTTACTGGGTAGACTGCGCCATTCGTTGTACAGCATCTCGTTACTTTTGCGACCCTCAGCAACAAAGCGTTCAAAATAGACTTGATATTCAAGACGGTCAAATTCGGCTGGAGCAAGGTCGGTTACACGGCGCAACTCAGGTAATAGCTCTTTCAGTTGCTGCCAGTTTCCGGACGCTTTAAAGACCCGATAAGCTAACTTAAGTACATTGGCAGAGTGTGGCTTAGCTTCTAATAAGCTTCGCATCTCTTTATCCGCTTCTGTCGGGTCTTTTTTTACTGACTGTTCAATGGAAACAAGCTGAAGCAGTGTATCTGCATTATCATAAAATGCCCCTGCTTCATCGTGCCAGTAAGTTGCCTTTCCGGCGTCTTTATTGAGGCAGGCGGCAATTGCAGTTAACGCGGCAATGTTGTTATCAGGAGATTTTTTGTAAGCCTTAGACAGGCTCTCAGTTGCTTTTTCGGGATTGTCATCGAGCAGCTCGCGTATGCCCTGCTGAAAAATGTTCTGAGCTTTACGTTCGCTTCGATTTGCCAACCACTTCCGACCCTGGCGGGTTTTGCTAAGCAGCCGGCGCAGTAATGACACCACAACACTGAGTACGGCAATTGCCACAATAGTAACGACAAACAGGCCGACTACGGTTGTCTCAATCGCTACTCCGGCAAACTGAACTAAAACATAGCCCGCGTTACCCGACGCGAGTGGTCCAATAATGGCCCCCAATATAATGATGACAACCAGAGCGATGATCCATTTCATGAGGCATCTCCCTGCTCAATAGCCTGAGCGATGAAGTCCAGCGATTCAAGCTGCTCTATACTCTGCTGTTCAAAGTCTTCCTGGCCTAGTGACTGAATACGCGAAATAATATCCTGTGAAGCTGCACCATCGCCTTTTACCTGCGCAATTAGCTTAGATAATTGGTCCAGGTAGCTCTGCCACAATTCATCATTATTCTTTACAGCCGCCTGTTGAGCCAGAGTAAAGAGTAGTTGAATGCGTTCGTTTATTGCTGTGCGCTG
The DNA here is from genome assembly GCF_002364295.1 of Idiomarina sp. UBA3176. Classification (NCBI taxonomy): domain Bacteria; kingdom Pseudomonadati; phylum Pseudomonadota; class Gammaproteobacteria; order Alteromonadales; family Idiomarinaceae; genus Idiomarina; species Idiomarina sp. UBA3176. Next base: position 140,912 of record NZ_DEXU01000002.1, on the reverse strand, counting down.
GGTCGCACTCAGCAGAGGTTTAGGATCGCTGTCTACGGGTTGAATGCGGATAAAGTTATCAAGGAAGGACTGCCAGTTAGCACTCAGGTTCGTTTGCCAGTCATTAACATCACCACTGACATTCTGGGTGTCAGAACTTAAGCGCTGTTGATTACTGTTTACTTCGTCGGGCAGGTCTGACACGCGTTGTTGCAGACCCACGAGTTGCAGCGCCAGGTCAGTATTGTCTGCTTTAACTGCGGCATTCACTCGTTCAATATCACCCGCCAGCTTCTCGCGGGTACGAATTGCGTTACGACTGTCGATACCCGACAGCTGCTGGTCGGCTAACTTCAAAAGTTGCAGCGCCGCTTTGTAGTCGTCCTGACTCCACATCATTCGTGCAGCCGCTGATAAGGTTTGTTTTATCTCCAGTAGACGCCAGTAAGCCGCTTTTTCGGCAGGCGTTTTGCGCATGTCGTCACGAAGATCTTCGAGGCTCTGACGCAAACTCGTCAGTTCCCGCTGCAGTTGTTGGTCGGTGTTACTCAACCTATCCAGTTCGCGGGACTGCACGGTGTTCTGTAGTTGTTGTTCCAGATTTCCAACGGAACGTTCCAGTTGTTTAAAGCGCGTTTCAACCGGATCTTCCTGCGGTTGCTCACTAACCTGTTCAGAGTCTGTGTTAAATAAATCAGGGAAACGCGTATAGCCCCAGTATGCGGCGGCGACAATAGCGATTAAAACAATAAGCCAGACTAAGCGTTTGAAGAAACGCCCGCTACTTTTCTCGGCGGTTATGGTTTCTTCTTCTGTGCTCTTCTCGCTACTTTGTTCATTATTCTGAACTTCTTCGTTCTCAATTTTATTCTCTTCAGTCATGAGTTTTTCCATCCGCTATTAGCGCATTCATTAATATGGCGTCCGCTGCACTGCCTGTCACTTTGATATTGTCTGATTGTCCGAAAGGAATCAAACCTTTCAGGCGATGACTTGGAACTATCCACTGACAGCTATCCAGCCAGCTTTGGGCAGAGTTTGGCATAGACGACAAAAAGTATCCCAGTTGTTCAGCGCTGGTAACAACAATAGTACCAACTGAGCTTATCCACTGCTGAATCAGTTCAGGGTCGTTCAATGTGAGTTGTTTTCGGCGATACACTTCCCAGTAATCGACAGAAGCTCCGCGAGCTCGTATGGCATCCGCCAATAATTCACGACCGCCTTCTCCGCGAATGATCAACCAGTTCTGTTGCTGCAGTTTTTGTAATTCAGACAACTCCAGCAACCCTTCCGACTGATGTATGAAGGCCGGACAGCTCACGGCAGTGTTTAAATGTTTGCACGCAAAAGAAGCGGTTCCCGGACCGACTGCATAATATTTAGAAGGAACCCCGCTAAAACCAGCCCGGGAGGCATAATGAGCTGCATTTTTACTGACAATAACAATGCCGTCCCAATGCTTTTGTTTAATCTGGGTCAGCTGCTCTTTATTCACAGGTAAAGGCTCTATCTCAATAAAACTGTGAACAAAGCATTCTCTGCCAGTTTTGCGCAGCTGTTGGGTAAAGTCGTCCGGACTCTTGCCCGGACGCAGCAGTAAAACCGCTTTATGAGTGACTGGATTCACTGTCATAGACTGCGCTCAGAATTTCAGCTGCACCTTGTTTAAGTAACCGCTCAGCAAGCTCTGAACCTAACTCTTCGGCTTTAGACGCCGGGCCGCGCACTTCATCACGAAGCACTTTTCCGCCATCAGGTTCACCAACCAGGCCGCGTAAATAGACTTCATCACCTTCCAGCTCTGCATAAGCACCAATAGGCACCTGACAGCCGCCATCCAGCCCGCGGTTCATTGCCCGTTCAGCTAACACCCGGGTACGGGTTTCCTGACATTGCAGCGGTGCAAGTAAGGCTTTCATTTCGTCGTCATCGCTGCGGCACTCAATACCCAGTGCGCCTTGTCCATTAGCCGGTAATGACTGCTCCACCGGAATAAAGGAGGTAATGCGGTCTCCCAGCTCCAGTCGAATGAGACCCGATGCCGCCAGGATAATGGCATCAAATTCACCCTCATCCAGTTTGCGTAAACGTGTTTGAACGTTGCCGCGTAAATCTTTTATGACTAAATGTGGAAACTGCTCTTTTACCTGGCAGCGGCGACGTAAACTACAGGTTCCGACTACTGCGCCTTCCGGCAGCTCATTAAGGTTTTTGTAGTTGTTGGATACAAAAGCATCGCGCGGATCTTCGCGTTCGCAAATGGTGTGAAGCTCCAGCCCCGGCGGGAACTCAACCGGTAAGTCTTTCATGCTGTGTACGGCAATATCAGCACGGCCTTCCAGCATCGCCACTTCCAGTTCTTTTACGAACAAGCCTTTACCGCCAATTTTTGCCAGCGGGGTATCCAGAATGACATCGCCCTTGGTAGACATAGGAACCAGCTCTACCGACAGGCCCGGATGCAGCTCTTCAAGGCGTTGTTGAATGTGTTCAGCCTGCCATAAAGCCAGCTTGCTTTTGCGTGTTGCAATTCTAACGCGTTGGGTCATTCGTTTTCCTTTACGACGATTAATGACTTTTTAGGTATCTGGTGCGATGATAGGCATCATAGAAACCCAAACGGAATACCTATAGTTTAGCGATGTTTAGTCGAATTGTAATCAAGACGCTGGTGCTATCAGCCATTTTAATGACTTTAGTCGGTTGTGGTCAGAAAGGACCACTGACGCCTGAGCCTATGCCAGAGCAAAATACACCTGCAGAGCCGCCAGCGGAAGACACCAAATGAGCGAATTAATTGACTATAAAAATGGTCAGTTTCATATTGAAAACTGCGACGTCGAGAGTCTTATTGAGCGTTTTAGTTCGCCTTTGTATGTTTATTCCAAAGGTCAGATTCTAAAAAACTGGCGTGAGTTTCAGCAATACTGGCCCGCACCTCATAAGCTGTGTTATGCGGTAAAAGCCAATAGTAACTTAGCTATTCTGCAGTTACTGGCCGAGCATGGCGCGGGTTTCGATATTGTTTCCGGTGGCGAGCTTCAGCGTGTATTAATGGCCGGCGGCAAAGCCGAAGATGTGGTCTTTTCCGGTGTGGCTAAATCCAAAGACGAAATTATTATGGCGCTGGAAGCGGGCATCGGCTGCTTTAATGTAGAGTCTGAGGCGGAGCTTGAGCGCATTCAGGACATTGCTGCCGCCATGGACAAACAGGCGTCGGTTTCCATACGGGTAAATCCTGACGTCGATGCCAAAACGCATCCGTACATTGCCACAGGCATGAAAGCCAACAAGTTTGGCATCAGCATGTCACTGGCCAAGCCGGTTTTTCTAAAAGCGCATAGTCTGCCTAATATTAATTTAATTGGTGCGGACTGCCATATTGGCTCACAAATAATGACTGCTGAGCCTTTCCTCGATGCTGCGCAGCGCATGTTTAATCTGGTTTCGGAACTGCAAAAAGACGGTATCCAGCTGACACATCTGGATTTAGGAGGCGGTTTTGGTGTGGCGTATCAGCCGGAAGAACCGTTGGATAAGTCCTTTTATTTAAAGGAACTGGTTAAGTTAGCCGAGAATTACCCGCAAATTACTTTGGTATTGGAACCCGGTCGCGCGATTACCGCCGACGCCGGTGTTTTGCTGACCACAGTGGAATATATTAAGCCCTCAGAAGATAAGAACTTTGTGTTGGTTGATGCCGGTATGAACGACTTAATACGTCCGTCTTTGTACCAGGCCTGGCACGATATTTTACCGGCGCACGAAAATAAGCGCGGCGGCGACCAGTTGAATGATATTGTCGGCCCTGTGTGTGAAACCGGCGACTTTTTCGGACACGCACGGCATTTAAATGTGCAACAGGGCGACGTACTGGCCATTAAACATGCCGGTGCCTATGGTTTTACTATGGCGTCTAACTATAACAGTCGTGGCCGCCCGCCCGAGGTTTTGGTCTCAGGTGATAATGCTACACTGATCCGCGAACGTGAAAGTTTTAACGATCTCGTCCGGGGCGAGCACTTGTTACACCAGGAAGGCAAATAAAAATGTTATTACATTTTTCAAAAATGCACGGGCTCGGCAACGACTTTATGGTGGTGGATAACGTCACTCAGAATTTATATGTGAATCCGGATCAAATACGCCGCTGGGCAGACCGGCACACGGGCATTGGTTTTGATCAGATGCTGTTAGTTGAGCCGCCTTATGACCCTGACCTGGATTTTCACTACCGCATTTTTAATGCCGATGGTAGCGAAGTTGCTCAATGTGGCAACGGGGCCCGCTGCTTTGCGAAGTTTGTAAAAGCTAAAAACTTAAGCAATAAGAATCATCTTAAAGTCAGTACCAAGGCCGGAAAAATGGTTCTGCACTTAGAGAAAGACGGTCAGGTGACGGTGGATATGGGCGAACCCTTATTCGAACCGGCGGCGGTGCCTTTTAAAGCGCAAAAAGCAGAGCAGACCTATGTTTTAAGAGTAAAAGAAGAAACGGTTCTTTGTGGTGTTCTGGGGTTAGGCAATCCACATTGTGTTATTGCCGTGGATAACGTCGACACGGCGCCCGTGGAAACTCTGGGAGCGGCTCTGGCAGCGCATGAGCGTTTTCCGGAAAGCGTGAATGTAGGTTTTATGCAGAAAGTATCGGCTGACGAAATTAAACTGCGCGTGTTTGAGCGTGGCGTAGGTGAAACCATGGCCTGTGGTAGTGGTGCGTGTGCGGCAGCTGTAGCCGGCATTCAGCAAGGCTTATTAAATGAGCGAGTAAAAGTCAGCTTGCCCGGCGGGGACTTAATTATCCGTTGGCAGCAGGGGCAGCCTGTAAAAATGACCGGCCCCGCAGAATTAGTTTACGATGGACAAATGGTGTTATGAGTAGCGAATCGAAAATGATTGCAAATGAACGTTTAGACGACAGCCTTATAAGAGAATACTTACAAGAGAACCCTGATTTTTTCACGAGAAATGATGACTTACTGGCTCAGTTACAGTTTCAACACAGTGAAAAAGGCGCCGTCTCGTTAATTGAACGGCAGCAGCAAAAGCTGCGTTTGCGCGTACAGCAGCTGGAAGAAGAAATTACCGAGCTGATGATAAACGCGCGCCGCAATGAAGCGATTTTCTCGGCTTACAGCAACTTATACGTCAGTCTGTTGCGCTGTCAGAGCCTGAGTCAGGTTCTGGATGAACTGCAAAACACCTTTGAGAATGAGCTGGAAATGCCGGCCTTGTCCTTGAAGTTTTTCGACAGCCCGGTCGATTTAGGCGAGCAATACAGCTTTGCTTCCGACACTCACAAAAAGCTACTAAGCAAACGTTTCAATGAAAGTTCTATTTATCTCGGTCGCTTAACGGAGCAAGAGCATAAGCTGTTATTCCAGGACGAAAAGATTGCTTCCGTGGCGCTGCTGTTGTTGGGCGATAACGGTGAGCTGGGGATGCTGGCGGTCGGTAATACTAACGCCAGTCACTTCGAGCCGGCAATGGACAAGTTACTGATCAATCAGCTACAGGCCTTGCTCAGCGCATTGTTACCGGGGCTACTGCAAAACCATGAAGCTGCATGACTGGCAGCAAAAATGGATGCAACAACTGCAGGGAGAGCGGGGGCTAGCTGAGCTAACGCTAAAGAACTATCAGCGCCTTATTGCGGCTGATATCGCGGCTCTTGAACTGCAAAAAATAACGGAACCTAAAGCGCTGCGTGTCCCTGTTATTGAAAGGCTGCTGGTAGGCTGGCGCCGCAACGGGCTGGGTGAACGCAGTATTGCTTTAAAGCTATCGGCATGGCGCACCTTTTGTCAGTTCATGGTGGAATCTAATGCTATGGACGACAACCCTGCTATGTCGGTATCGGCACCAAAAATCCCCAAACGTTTACCCAAAAATCTCGATGTGGACAGTATTTCGCATTTACTGGACTTACCCACAGATGATGACCTGGCGATTCGCGACGCCGCCATGATGGAGCTGCTCTATGCCAGCGGTATTCGTCTGGCAGAGCTGGTGAGTCTTGATCTGGACCACATTGATCACCGTATGATGCAATTACGGGTGACCGGTAAAGGCAGCAAAACGCGCATTGTGCCCTTTGGCCGTTGTGCTGAAAAAGCCTTAAAAAAATGGTTGTCAGTGCGTCAGGCCTGGTTAAATCAAAAGCCTGAGCTGGCGCTTTTTGTGAGCAAAAGGCTACAACGTATTAGCCCTCGTACTGTGCAGCAGCGGCTGAATTACTGGGGTAAACAACAAGGCGTGGTCGGTGACTTGCACCCGCATAAGTTACGGCATTCGTTTGCCTCTCATATGCTGGAATCCAGTGGTGATTTGCGCGCTGTGCAGGAAATGCTTGGACATGCCAACTTATCCACAACTCAGGTGTATACTCATCTGGACTTTAAACGTTTAGCCAGTGTTTATGACAGCGCCCACCCGCGCGCCCGGAAAAAATCGACTTAACTTTTATCAAATAAGAGTAACGCGTTATGCAGTTCCACCGCCGTTGGCATTTACCCAAAGTTATCAGTTTTGATTTAGACGACACGCTTTATGACAATGTGCCGGTTATGCAGCGTACGGAAGAAGTCGCTCACAGCTATATTGCGGAACAATACCCGCAAACTGCTGAGTGGGACATGCACCACTGGCGCCGTTTCCGTGATGAGGTTAGCCGTACTGATGAAACTCTTGCCAGCGATATGACCAAACTGCGCCTGAAGACCCTGGAGCTGGGGTTAGAGAAGTTCGGTGTTGATGATTCGGCGCGGGCCGCGAATACCATTATGGATGTGTTTCTGTCCGAGCGCAGTAACTTTGAAGTGCCACAAGACAGTATAAAATTACTGGAGGCTCTGTCGCAGCGTTACAAATTAATTGCGCTGAGTAATGGCAATGTTAATGCCGATAAAATTGGTCTGGCTAAGTACTTCGAGCTGGTGATTCAGCCCGGAGACGGCATTCGCGGCAAACCCCTGCCCGATATGTTCGCCGCCGCTGAACGAAAGTTACCTGAGTTGCAACCGCATGAGTTCTTACATGTGGGAGATCATCCGTATTCCGATATTCTCGGCGCGCAGCGTCATGGTTGGCAGTCGGCCTGGCTAACCTCGGGGCTGGGAACCACTGCGCACTTATCGGTGTTGCCAACCGTTACTTTGCATAACCTGAATCAGCTACAACGGCTTTTATTGGATTAAAGCCGGCGGACAACTACTGGTTGCTTATACAGTGATGCACTATTACACTGACGGCATAACGTAATACAGTTCTTAATAATGATTTAGGTGACCGCTAATGAGTACACACCCGCTTCTGGCAGATTTAAACGAACGACAGCAGCAGGCCGTATCTGCAACCGACGGTCACATGCTGGTTCTGGCCGGTGCCGGTAGTGGTAAAACCCGTGTGTTGGTGCATCGCATTGCCTGGCTTATTCAGGAGCGGCAGTATTCGCCGTTTAGCATTCTGGCCGTTACCTTTACCAATAAGGCGGCAGCCGAAATGCGCGGACGGGTTGAGCAGCTGGTAGGAAGCTCGGTGCGCGGTATGTGGATTGGTACCTTCCATGGTCTGGCGCATCGCTTGTTGCGCGCGCATTATATGGACGTTGGGCTGCCGCAAAACTTTCAGATAATTGACAGTGATGACCAGCAACGGTTAATTAAACGTTTAATTAAAAGCTTAAACCTGGATGATAAACGCTGGCCGGCAAAGCAGGCGCAGTGGTACATCAATGGTAAAAAAGACGAAGGTCTGCGCCCGCAGCACATTGAAACCTACGACCCTACAGAGCAAACCTTAAAAGAAATCTATACCTTGTATCAGGAGAGCTGTGACCGGGCCGGTCTGGTCGATTTCGCCGAACTGCTGCTGCGCGCGCATGAGTTACTGCGCAATAATCGTATTGTCCGCGAGCACTATCAAAACCGTTTCCGCCATATTCTGGTCGACGAGTTTCAGGACACCAATTCCATTCAGTACGCCTGGATCCGTTTATTAGCGGGCAGTCAGAACAGCGCGACCATTGTTGGTGACGATGACCAGTCCATTTATGGCTGGCGCGGTGCCAAAGTCGAGAATATTCATCAGTTTCTATCGGATTTTGAAGGCTCTGAGACTATCCGGTTGGAGCAAAACTATCGCTCTACAAGCACCATTTTGCGCGCCGCAAACTCGGTTATTTCCAATAACTCGGGGCGTCTGGGTAAAGACTTATGGACCGACGGTAACGACGGCGAGCCGATAAGTCTGTATGCCGGCTTCAATGAAATGGACGAAGCCCGTTATATTGTGGCGCGAATTGAAGAATGGCGTGATCAGGGTGGTTCGCTGCAGGATTCCGCCATTTTATACCGAAGTAACGCACAATCGCGCATTTTAGAGGAAGCCTTATTGCATGCGCGCGTTCCGTATCGTATTTATGGCGGCTTGCGTTTCTTCGACCGTCAGGAAATAAAAGACGCTCTGGCCTACCTGCGAATTTTGGGTAATCGCGATGATGACGCCGCTATCGAGCGGGTGATCAATACACCAACGCGGGGCATTGGTAACCGGACTATGGATATGATCCGCCAGGCTGCCCGAGAACGTGAAGAGTCTTTATGGCAGGCGGCAAAATATATGGTCAATGAAAAGCAACTGGCCGGGCGGGCGCGTAACGCGGTGGGTTCGTTTCTGGATTTTATCGGGAACTTAGACGACGAAACCGAAGAGTTTTCATTAGGCCGCCTGAGTGACGAAGTCATTAAGAAAAGCGGCTTGATGGCCATGTACGAGGCCGAAAAAGGCGAAAAAGCGGAAACCCGGGTCGAAAACTTAAAAGAACTGGTGACTGCCTGCGAAAACTTCACTCTGGATGACGCCGAAGAGGACATGACACCGTTAAATGCTTTTCTGGCACACGCCTCACTTGAAGCTGGTGAAGAACAGGCCGATGAATATCAGGACGCCGTACAGCTCATGACACTACACAGCGCCAAAGGTCTGGAATTTCCGTTGGTGTTTATGACGGGCGTAGAAGAAGGCCTGTTCCCGTCTCAGCAGTCCATGGATGAACCCGGAAGGCTGGAAGAAGAACGCCGTCTTTGCTACGTCGGTATGACCCGGGCAATGGAAAAGTTAGTGCTTACTTATGCTGAGCAGCGCCGTATTTACGGTCAGGAGTTGTTCCATAAAGTCAGTCGCTTTATCAGTGAAATACCGGCGGATACTCTGCATGAAGTGCGGCTGCAAACCCGGGTAGAAAAGCCTGCCAGTTATGGCCGATTCAATAACGCAGCCAGCCACGAAAGCTTTGAGCAAACGGGGTATTCATTAGGCCAGCGGGTACGTCATCCTAAGTTTGGCGAGGGTACGGTGCTGAATTATGAAGGTACCGGTCCGCAATCCAGAATTCAGATTAACTTCGACAATGTCGGCAGCAAGTGGCTGGTTGTTGCTTATGCACGACTGGATCCGGTTTTCTAAAGTGTAAAGAGGTGATCAAAAACCGCATTCTTCGACTACCTTTAAGGTACATACATACAATGTCGGAGGCATTTTATGAAACGCTCTGCAAATGCACAGTGGAAAGGTAGTATAAAAGAAGGTTCAGGCGTTGTTTCAACGCAAAGTGGTGTTTTAGACAGTACCCAATACTCATTTAAGAGCCGCTTTGAAGAAGGCAAAGGCACCAACCCGGAAGAACTTCTGGGTGCGGCGCACGCAGGCTGTTATGCCATGGCGTTTTCGTTAATGCTGGGTGAATCTGGCTATGAGCCGGACAGTATTGATGCTAAAGCCGAAGTGTCGTTAGAAGAAGATGGTGACGGCTTCAGTATCGCTAAAATTCATCTGAAGGTGAAAGCCAGTATTCCGGATATTGACGAAGACAAATTCCAGAAACTGGCTGAAAAAGCGAAAGAAGGCTGTCCTGTCAGCAAAGTGCTGAAGGCTGAAATCTCAATGGATGCCAGCCTCAGCTGAAGCTAACTTCTTCTTCGCTTTACGATCACGCTGGCGCTGTATAATAGAATCGAAACTGTACAGTGCCAGCGCACTCCAGATAATAATGAAAGTGACCAGCTTACTTTCTTCTAAAGGCTCACCGTAAACCACTACCGCCAAAGCAAACATTAATGTTGGAGCTATATACTGGAAAAAACCCAGTGTGGCATAACGCAGGCGCTGTGCTGCTGCGGTAAAACACAGTAGTGGAATGGTTGTGACCAGCCCGGCGGCAACGAGCAACAGGTTTAACGTCCACGGGTTAGCGGTTAAATCACTACTGGCTGATTCGGCAAACACAAACAGATAAATAAGCATTACCGGGAATAGAATCGCGGTTTCCAGCCAAAGTCCGCTAATAGAATCGACCGGCAGGCGTTTGCGAATGGCGCCGTAAATGGCAAAACTAGAGGCTAAAGCCAGAGCCACCCAGGGTACCGAGCCAAAGGTAACAATTTGGATGGTAACGCCCACCACGGCCATACCAATGGCAACTAACTGCAAGCGGCGCATACGTTCGGCAAAAAACACCATTCCGATAGCCACATTCAATAATGGGTTAATGTAGTAGCCGAGGCTGGCATCTAACATGTGGTTACTGTTGACGGCCCAAATAAATAAAAACCAGTTACCACCCAGCAGGCAGGTTGCCAGGGTTAAGCGTAGTACTAATTTGCGGCTTTTCAGAATAGGGCGAATGCGGTCCAGTCGCTTCATGGCAACTATTAGTACAAACACCATCAAAAATGCCCAGATAATTCTATGGGAGAGTATTTCTAGTGCAGGTACTTGTTTCACCAGCTTGAAATAAACCGGTGCTATGCCCCAAAAAGTATAGGCTGCAAGTGCGAAAAAAACGCCTTGCCGCGCCCGAACAGCGTCATCGGACATGTCGATAGAATCCTTTTTTATCAGCGTTAGCCGACCAGATAAGTCCCGGTTCCGAACGCTATGTGCGTGCCTTCTTCGTTGTGCAACTCCATCCGTGCCACCGCTACTTTATTACCTGAGCGGATAATGGTTGCGCTGGCTATGAACTCGGTACCGCGTCCCGGACGAAGATAATCAACCCGAAGGTCAATAGTACCACAACGGCTCAGACGCTCCATTAAATAAGCTTCAGTAGGAGACTCCAGTCTGTCGACCATGCCGGCAATAGCGACCAGTCCTCCGGCGGTGTCCAGGGCTGTTGCGGTAACCCCGCCGTGCAGCATACGCTGTGGCACATTACCCATAAGTTGTTCCTGCCATTTAAATCGAATTTCACCACGCGCAGGGTTAAACTCCGTAATTTCCAGGCCAAGCAGTGCCTGGAACGGAACCTGAGTGTTCATAAACTCGGAAACTTTTGTCAGTATTGTTTGTGTATTCATTTTCGGCATGGTGATTAGCGGACAGGACGCTTACAATAAGAGCATGTTACTCGGGAAGTCAATATAACCATGCACAGCAGTACCGCCGAAAAAGCACAATTTGATCCGCTTAAGCAGCAGCTTGAATCTACCTTTGGCTATCATCAGTTTCGTGATGGCCAACAGGATATTATGCAGGCCGCTATGCAAGGGCGTGACTCTCTGGTGCTGATGCCAACCGGCGGCGGTAAGTCGCTGTGCTACCAGTTGCCGGCTATTTGTGGTGACGGCCTTACCCTGGTTATTTCACCGTTACTGTCGTTAATGCAGGATCAGGTCGAGGCACTTAAAGCTCTGGATATTTCCGCAGCGACGCTGCATTCCGGGGTGTCATCGCAAGAATCTATGGCAACCATGCAAGGGCTTCAGAGCGGTGACATTAAGCTGCTTTATGTAAGTCCAGAGCGGGTTTTACAACCAACCTTTATTGAACGCCTGCAAACCTTAAAGCTGAATTTTATTGCGGTGGATGAAGCCCATTGTATCAGCCAATGGGGACATGACTTCCGGCCTGAATACGGCAAACTTGGAGTGCTGCGTAATTACCTGCCCAATGTGCCTTTTATGGCATTAACGGCAACCGCAGACTCTGCCACCCAGCACGATATTATTGAACGGCTGTGTCTGCGCGAACCTCTGGTGCATCGCAGCTCGTTCGACCGCCCCAATATTCGTTACGTGGTGCAGGAAAAGTACAAGCCGCTGAAGCAGGTTCGTGACTACGTTAAAAAGCAAAAAGGCGCCGCCGGAATTATTTACTGCGGCAGCCGCAAAAAAACCGAAGAGCTGTCGGAAAGTCTGCAGCAAGCCGGGGTGCGCGCTGCACCCTACCATGCCGGTATTGAGCACCAGATAAAGGAAAGCACCCTGCGCCAGTTTCTGCGTGACGACATAGATGTTGTTGTTGCGACGGTGGCCTTTGGTATGGGTATTAATAAGCCCAACATTCGTTTTGTCATTCATTTTGATATTCCCCGCAGCGTTGAATCTTACTATCAGGAAACCGGGCGTGCTGGCCGAGATGGTCTGCCAGCCGAGGCTGTCATGCTTTATGACCCACGTGACGCGCAGTGGATACGACGCATGATAGAAGATCAGGAGAATGAGCAGCGGCGCTTGGTCGAGGCGCAAAAGTTTTCAGCTATGCAGGCTATGGCAGAAGCGCAGACCTGCCGGCGGCTGGTGGTGTTGAATTATTTTAATGAATACTCGGATAAGGAATGCGGAAACTGCGATTTGTGTCTGGATCCGCCCCAGCGCTACGACGGTCTGGAAGACGCTCAAAAAGCACTGAGCTGTGTATACCGAGTCGGTCAGCAGTTTGGTATTAACCATGTAGTTGAGGTTTTGCGTGGTTCAAAAGCCCAACGTGTTCTCGAGCTGGGACACGACCAGTTGAGCACGTACGGCTTAGGCAAGTCGGAAACTCAGGAGCACTGGTTTTCGGTGTTACGGCAGCTGATTCACCGGGGGCTTATTCTGCAGGACATTCGGCGTTTTGCAGCACTTCAGCTCACTGATGCAGCCCGCCCTGTGTTAAAAGGCGAAGTTCCGCTGGAACTGGCTAAGCCGCGAATAGAATTAACTGCAACCAAAACCCGAATTACCGACCGGGGTGACTATAATAAAATTTTGTTCCGGCGTTTGCGTAAGTTGCGTAAAGACATTGCTGACCGTGATCAGGTGCCGCCTTTTGTGGTGTTCAGTGATGCGGCACTGGTGGAAATGTGCGTACACTATCCCACAACAGCCAAAGATATGTTAGAAATCAATGGTGTTGGAGAAGTTAAACTGGCACGTTATGGCAATGAGTTTATGCAGGCCGTGGAAGCTTTCTTGTCCGGAGCCAGCGAGCGGCAATTATTTAACGGGTAAAGAGTAACAATGGAAGACAACGTCATTACGCTAAAAAGTACGCCACCGGAAGCTGACCATGAGCTTTGGGTGAACGAACTTTGTGAGCGTATTGGTGCTACCATCCGTGAAAAAGAATGGGCTGCGGACCAGTTTTGCTGGCGTTTGAGTATTAACCAGCGGCACTGGCTGCTGTTCTACTCGGAAATTTGTGATGCCGTCTGGTTACAAGCTCTGGAAGAACCCGAAGCTACAGTAAAAGCACTCCTGGTGGAGCATGGTTATGTTTAACTACTTGTTTGCCGGACTACTGTTAGCGTTGACTCTGATACCACCGGCTTTTGCTCAGGATCCTCTAACCGTTTCCCCGCAAAGCTCGCGCTTAATGCTGAATGAACACTTCAATTACCGGGTGGTCAATGCCAACCTGCAAGTTGAGAGCATTGCTATTGATGAACCGCAGCGATGGTTAAGCCCTGAGGAGTTACAGGATCATAACTACGCAGGTGAACGACCCAATGTCTGGGGCGTGGTTTCTTTGTTTAATCGCAGTAACGCGCCGCTTACTCTTCACCTGCATTTCGGCGACCCTTACCTGGAACAAGTTGGGGTTTATTTACTGGATAAAAATGGGCAAATAGAAAGCAGCAGCATCAGCCGGTTTTCCACCCCGCTATTACAGCGAAATTATTTGTCTCATGAGCAAATTCTTCCGGTAACCTTACCCGCTAACAAAATTGTCTGGTTGGCTGTGTCGGTGCAGCAATGGCCGGAACAAATGCCGTCTATAGGTCTGTGGCAGCCGGGCGACTTACAGTTACGCCTTCAGCAGCAACAAACAGCTTTGGGGGTTAACGCCGGTATTCTTATTCTGCTGGCTTTAGCAGCGGCTGTTTCAGCGCGGTTGTTCGGTAGCCTCCTGTTAATTTCCTTTGGCGGTCTGACATTAACCTTTACTCTTTCGCTGCTATCACACAGTGGCATCTGGATTACCTATTTTACACCATACTCACCGGACATTGCTGCGGAGTTGAAGGTGTATATCAGCCAGCTCCTGATCCTGGCTCTTAGTTGGTTTATATGGGAATGGTCGCGTTTTCGCTTCAAGTTCTCCCGTTTCAACCGTATTGGTTATGCAGTAATGATGGTGGCAATTGCGTTGACCATTTTGTTGCCGTGGCTGTCGGAGCCCTGGCGGCTGGCTTCTGTATCCTGGCAAATTAATGCGTTATTGCTCTGGGGCGGAGTGGTTATTGGCCGTAGCCTGCAGAAGCAACCTGTGGCGGGTCATAAATGGCAAACGGTATTGATGGTTCTGACCATTATATCCGCCTGGCTGCTGGTTTCACCGCGCTATAACCCAATATGGGAAGGGCTTTCCGGGTTATTGTTGTACAGCGGCCTGACTTTAGTCACAACTATGTTTTTGCTGGCGCTTGAGCGCTACCGATTTAGTCGCCTGGTACAGCGTATTAGCAATTTAAAACGTAACCGCAAAATTTTAAGACGGCGTTTATGGCGTATTTTAAAACGAACCGGAGAAGGTTGGTTCAGAGTTAACCCTGACGGCAGTATTAAACAGGTTAACCGGCAAATGATAAAAATTCTGGCCGCTCATTCGCTGAAGCAAATTCAGATGCATTGGCCAAAAGGTTTTAGCATTGAAGGCCAACGGCAACTGATTTCTATTGAGCGGCTTGATGGTCGTAAAGTGTGGCTCGATATTGAATTGTTTCCTGACAATACCGGGCGTATGGCCGATGTAACAAAACGTATGGAAGCAGAAGTTCATCTTAACTTTTTGGCACATCACGACGCCGTAACGGGCTTATTAAATGTGCGCGAGTTTCGGCGCCTGCTGCAATCCCGTCTGGATAGAAAAAAGACAACCAGCGTTACCATTATTCGTCTTAATGGTTTGCAGGTTATTGCGGATCAAGCCGGCGCTGATGGTCGTGATCAGGCCATACTACAGCTGACATTATCCTTACAGCAAAAAGCACCTAAAAGCGCACGTGTCGCACGCATAAGTGAAGCAGAAATTGCGCTGCTGACGAACGAAGATGAACAAGCGGCGTTCGCTCAGGCGCATCGTTTACTGCAAGTTTGCAGAGAGTTTCGTTTTAGTAGTGAAAAACGTATTTTTCAGCTGACAGGTCACGCCGGTATTGCTTACAGTCATGACGAAAGTCTGGCCGCCAGCACTATCATGAGGCAAGCCCGGGAAGCCGTGCAGCTGGCAATGCAGCAGGGTGACTACAGAGTACACACGCACAGCGAAGCTGATCAGATACGTTTAATTGGGCAAGCTGAGGAAGAGTGGGAAGCGCGGCTGAAAAAAGCACTGCGGGAAGAAAACTGGCAGTTGTTTGCGCAGCCACTGGTCAGTGCCGCAAAAAGCGAAGATAAGCATTGCTTCGAGTTGTTATTGCGACTGCCGGGTAACGAGAGTGACGAGGCTATTGCTCCGCAGCAGTTTTTACGAGCCGCTCTTAATGCAGGCGTTATGGGTAAAGCTGACCGCTGGCTGGTCAGGGAAGTTATTGAGCATTTTAATGAACAACCCTTTGAAGCTAATCGCACCTGGCGCTGTCATATTAATTTGTCCGCGCAAAGTCTGGAAGATGTCGACTTTATTCGCTTTATAGAGCAAATCCTGAAGCATTCTATATTACAGCCGGAGCAGTTGGTCTTTGAGGTGGCAGAACCTGATGCCAATGAGTATTTTGATGAAACTTACCGTCTGTTCAGAGAGCTTAAGGACTTAGGTATTGGTACTGCTTTAGATCAGTTTGGTACCGGCTTTAATTCGTTCCGGCTTATGCGGCAATTACCGTTAACGCAAATTAAGGTTAACAGGTTTTGGGTGCAGGACATGCTGGTAGATGCGGTTGATGCGGAGCTGGTCGCCAGCTGTGTGCGCATTGCTAAGGTTCTTGATATTGAGGTATGTGCAGTAGGTGTGGAAAGTGATGAAGCACGTATTAAGCTCACTCAGCTGGGCGTAGACTATATCCAGGGGTTCGTCTGTGGGCACCCAGTAGAGTGGCAACGTCAGGAAAAACAGGGCGGCTAATTGCCGCCCCTCATCCAGTGCTTAAGTTTAAGCAGCACTTTCCTTACTTTTGGAACGATCTTGCAGCAGGTCTTTAGTTGAACTGCTAATGTCGATACGTTTCGGTTTCTTGGCTTCAGGAATATTCTTCACCAGGCCGACCGTTAACAGACCGTTCTTTAAGGCTGCGCCGGTGACTTCAATGTGCTCAGCCAGGCTGAACTTACGTTCGAAGGCACGGTTTGCAATGCCGCGGTGCAGATATTCGCGTTTTTCGTTTTCTTCGGCTTTTTTGCCGGTCACACGAAGTACGCCGTTCTCTACTTCAATTTCCAGATCATCCTCTTCAAAACCTGCAACCGCCAGTGTAACGGCGTACTGGTTTTCTGCTACCAGTTCAATGTTGTAGGGAGGATATCCGGTTGCACCAGTATCTGAGCGTAGTGCCGAATCCAGCAAAGATGCCATGCGGTCAAAACCTACACTGCTACGATATAGAGGGCTTAAGTCGATAGTTGCCATAGTCATTCTCCTTTGAAGCAATAACTTTAAAATGTTTAATTAAGTGACACACCATGTGTCGGTTAAGGCGGCTCTCTCAGAGACACCTGCCTTAACTTCTATATGTGTACTGCTCAATTTGGTTTCAAGAGTCGGGTTGCAAAATTTTCATTGGACTCTGCTTCAAGGCACTCTATTATCGGGGCTAAGCAATACTTTATTTATTTGTGAAAAGGATTCTCAGGATGGCCGAAGAGCCAGAAAAAACATGGCAATGGGTAACAGTCGATGACTATGAAAAACCTGCCGTGCCCACCACGATAAAGATAAAAAAGTGGTGGAAAAAATTTGTTCGCTGGGTCACGCCTGAGCAAGAGCATGAAGGTGAGGAAGAGCAATCGCAAGTACTAGAACTGAGTTTTGATACCGCTGCAGAGACCCTGGATGATTGCTTTTCTGACTGGTTAAATGACGATGACGATAGCAGCTTACGCTGGATTATTGCGCCACCTCACTCTGGTGTTGAGGAAGCGGTGCAAAAGTGGGCTGAGAAGCATAGTCTAGCGGAAGTGAGCCTGCCCGACAGAGAGTCACTTTGCGACCCTGATGATTCTCCTATGCCGGAGTTTTCGCCTAAGTCCGATGATAATAACCCCTGGATAATGCCGCAGTTAGCACACAGCTTTCTGCGCCAGACGAACGGTTTGCGCTGGGTCCGGGAATTCTTCTCTCAGGTACTGTCCGGTGAAGCGGGTAAAGGCGTTATTGTCTGTGACAGCTGGGCCTGGGCTTTTCTGGAAAAAGTCTGGCCGGTGCCGGTAAATCAGTTATGGACATTGCAGGGGCTGGATCAAAACGCCCTTGAGCAACTGGGGCTGGCTCGCGGAGATGGTCGTTTACGCGCTTTAGCCGCGTTAAGCCGGGGTAATGCTGGTGTCGCTGCGGCCTATTCTGACCGTTATCAACGTGGCAGCGAAAAGGCCTTTGACACACCGGCGCTGCCCTCAGAGATAAACGATGCCACTGCTTTTGTTTGTTATGCCCTGCTGCTGCATCGGGGGATGACTAAAACACAGTTAGTGCAGGCGTTGCCGATAGTTTCCGGTAGCCAGCTTGAAATTCAGTTACAGGTACTTAAACAACGCGGCTTGATTGAGCTTGAGCAAGAGCTTTGGTATGTCACTGCACGCGGCTATCCTGTTGTCAGGGATTTGCTCATGTCCCGCGGTTTTTGGTTAGACCGGTTTTAACGGTGCGGGCTTAGGAGAAAGTAATGGAAACAGGTTCAGTAAAAGACGTTGCCGGGCTATTCAAGTCGCTGGACGGCTTCGCCATTTTTGAAATTGCTGTGATTTTTGCCCTGGCACTGGCCGTCGTTTGGCTTACCCAGCGCGTTTTACCCTGGGTAGCCGCGCATTTGCACGGAAAAAGGCGATTATACATTCTGGCCATGGTGCCAATGATCCGCATACTGGTTCTGGTTATTGCCCTGGTGATGATCATTCCGCGTATTATTGAGCCAACAATGCAAAACATGGTGGCGACCCTGGGCGCCGCCGGTTTGGCGATAGGCTTTGCGTTAAAAGATTATGTAAGTAGCTTAATTGCCGGGGTGGTTGCCGTTCATGAGATGCCTTACCGTCCCGGCGACTGGATAGAGGTAGACGGAACCTATGGTGAAGTGACACACATTGGTATGCGAACCGTTGAATTAGTGACCAGCGACGACACGGTCATCTGGGTACCGCACTTAAAGCTTTGGGATAACCTCATCCATAATGCCAATAACGGTGGTCCCAGCTTAATGTGCATTGCTGAGTTTTATACTCAGCCGGAAGCCGACGCCTATCAAATTCGCGACGCGCTGGAAGAAGTAGCGTTGACCAGCCCTTATCTGCAACTGGGTAAGCCAATAGCGGTTACTGCAGCAGAACAACCCTGGGGCACAAAGTATCGCTTAAAAGCCTACCCGATAGACCCCCGACAGCAGTTTCAGTTTATTACTGACATGACAGCCCGGGGCAAAAAACGGCTAATGGAACTGGGCGTACGCTTCGCCAAGGTTGAGTCGGACGAAGCGTACGAGCTCACTCATTAAGCTTCTTCCGCTAAAAAGCCACCGGACTGGTGGCGCCATAATTTGGCGTAGAGTCCATCCTGAGCAAGCAGCTGTTCGTGGCTGCCCTGCTCAATAATTTCCCCCTGATCCATTACTACCAGCTTGTCCATAGCTGCAATAGTGGATAAGCGGTGGGCAATAGCAATAACCGTTTTACCCTGCATGAGTTTATACAGGTTTTCCTGAATGGCGTTTTCTACTTCCGAATCCAGCGCTGAGGTTGCTTCGTCCAGAATCAGAATGGGCGCGTCTTTTAGCATGACACGGGCAATAGCAATTCGCTGGCGTTGACCACCTGAGAGTTTCACGCCGCGCTCGCCGACATGGGCATCCAGACCGGTACGACCTTTGCTGTCGCTTAAGTCCGCAATAAACTCCTCGCAATGCGCCTGTTGTATTGCCTTCATTAAGTCCTCTTCACTGGCATCGGGGCGCCCGTACAAAATATTGTCGCGTACTGAGCGATGCAGTAAAGAGGTGTCCTGAGTCACCATGCCAATGTTCGCGCGCAAACTGTCCTGCTGCACTTTATGAATGGGCTTATCATCAATACGAACTTCGCCGTCCTCAACGTCGTAGAAACGTAACAACAAATTCACCAGCGTGGATTTACCTGCACCTGAGCGTCCGACAATACCGACTTTTTCACCCGGTTTAATGTGCAGATTAAAGTCATCCATAACGCTATGACCTTTGCCATAATGGAAGCGAACATGGTCAAAATTAATGTCGCCGGAAGTCACATTCAAAGCGGGCGCATTGGGTTCATCGACAATGCGCTGTGGCACCGCAATAGAGCCAATACCGTCCTGAACGGTACCAATGCTTTCAAACAGGGTCGACATTTGCCACATGACCATTTGCGACATACCAAACAAGCGCAGAACCAGACCAATAACGACAGCAACAGCGCCTAAAGTCACAGCATTATCCATCCACAGCACAATGGCGGTGGCGGCAGAGCCGAACAACAGTGCGCAGTTTATAAAGTAGAGAAAGCCGTAAAGCTGGGTAACCAGGCGCATTTGCTTATGCACTGTCCCCAAAAAGGTGTCCATACCCTCGTGCGCAAACTCAGCCTCGCGCAGCGAGTGTGAAAACAACTTAACGGTTTGAATGTTGGTATAGGAGTCGACAATGCGTCCGGTCATATTAGAGCGGGCATCGGCCTGTTCAGCTGATATTTTACCCAGTTTAGGCACAAAGAAGCGTAACAACAGGGCGTACAGAATAAGCCAGCAAGCTAGTGGCAGCATCATTCGCCAGTCGGCACTACCAATAATGACAAACATCCCCAGGAAGTAGACCGCGACGTAGTTCACAACCTCAATAAAGGTCATGATGCACTGCCGCAGCGCGAGCGAGGTTTGCATTAATTTGGTGGCAATCCGGCCGGCAAACTCATCCTGATAGTAACTCATGGACTGTTTCATCAGGTAGCGGTGCCCCAGCCAGCGAATGCGCATGGGGAAGTTACCCAACAACGTCTGGTGGGTTAGCATAGAATGAAACCAGACCAGTAAGGGAAGACCGATTAAAACCATCGCGCTCATTCCAAGCAATGGCCAGAACTGATCGTTTAATAAGGTTTCTTTGTCCTGCGCTGACAGCCAGTCAACAATTTGACCTAAAAAGCCAAATAACCAGACTTCGGCAATGGCAATAGCGGCCATAAGCAGCGCGGTTACTGCAATAAAAGGGGTCGCCCCTTTGGTAAAATGCCAGCAGAATGCAAAAAATCCGGTAGGAGCCTGAGTCGGTTCCTCCGTAGGAAAAGGGTTTAATCGGCGCTCAAACCAGGAAAACATTGCTTCACTCCTTGAGATACATCAAGCTAAAGCATATCAGGTTCACCGCCGTTCATCTTGTAAAAAACGGACACATGAACAATAATGATAACTATTAACAATAAATGAGGTTTTTATGAAACTTTTGTCCATGACGGTCGCAGGCGCAGCACTGCTTTTTAACGTAGCGGCAATGGCCGACGACGATGATCAGCAATACCAACATTTTAAACCAGAGCCCGCCGAGAATCTGGAACAGGCTATTATGAACCTGAACGAGTATAACGCGAAACTGCAGGAAATCGTGAATGGCGATTTAACTGCACAGGACATGGCTAAAGTTCATGAACTGACCTACACACTGGAAGTGGCGCTGGCGCGTTTAAGCAAAGAACTGGATATTGCAGCGAATTCGCTGGAAGAAATTCATCTGGGTTCTGAACAAATGAATAAACAGCGCGTTAAAGGCTTTGGTAAAAGCTACTTGGACACACTGAACCATGTGTTGGCCGAGCATCGCAAACACCACAAGGGCGACCGCAAAAAGCAGCATTAATAACTTAGAGTGTTTCCAAAAACGCCTTAAAGTGTCGTAGCCAAAAACTCTGTGGTTGCGACATGGCGTTTCTGCCAATTGAAACTTCGCAAATAGCTTCGTTGTTCATTTCAGCTCTTGGCAGTGGTAATAATACGACCCCGGTATTGCTGGCATAATCCGTTATTTTTTCACTGAGTTCATTGGCTTTTAAAGCAAAATGCAGATGGAACATGGCTACTTGCGGTGTTTCTGGGTTAACTCGTACGCCATTCAGTGCGCTAAGTGCCTCTCCAAGTGCGCGGGCGTAATTTACGGCTTCCGGCATAATTGGCAGGTTTTCCTTCAGGCCGTGGCGGGCAGACAGTACTTGCGGATATTGCGTAATAATATTACCCCCAGCGCGGCGAGCCCAGATTTTCGCTTGCTCAATAAAGCCCTCTGAGCCCGCAAGTATCGCTCCTGAAATACCGCCTAAGTCTTTATAAAAACTGACATAAACCGAGTCAAATAACTCACAGACTTCAGGCAGTGAGCAACCATACGCTGCTGGCACTTGCCATAAGCGCGCACCGTCCAGATGCATAGCAATATTGTGTTGTCTGGCCCACTCTGACTGCATGACTAAGTCATCCCAATTCGGCAGTTGCCCGCCAATTTCGCGCATGGGCAACTCCAGTAGTACGCTTGCTAAATCATCCGTTTGCACCGACTTGAGGTCGTTAAGCGTTATGGGTTTATCGGCAAAACCCGTGGTAGTGCCGTTGAGCTTCCATAAAGCTTCAAACCCCATGTGTTCGTGCAGCATTAAATGCGAGGTTGGGTGCAACGCTATGCCGTTGCGCTGGCGCTCATCGGCATGCACGCGCAAAGCCAAAGGCTGTGCCAGAGTACCGGTTGGTAAAAACAGCGCTGCGGGTTTGCCCAGTAATTCTGCCACTTCTTCTTCAAAATTATTAATAAGCGAGCCGCTGCCATAAACGTCTCTTTTCTCATTCGGTTGCAGTTGCTCCGCAAGCAGCTTCAGCTCGTCGGCCATTGAGTTTTGCGGTTGCCGCAAAAGCGACGCGCTGGCCTGTTCAACGGCGTGTTGGTAAGCCTGTTTGGTTTTTTCACTAATTGAGACTGACATGCTGCACCTATTTTGAATGGACTTTACCGCCAATAATTTTGTAAGCAGGGGTGCCGCGTATCATGGTTTCGCGCGCAAACTCCTGCCCACATCCCGGGCAGTGACATGGTGTGGTCGTGTGGTCTTCAACAATCCGCTCAATAAAGCATTTTACTAAAGCGCCTTTGCCACCTTTGCGATATTTAAATATGGGCGTTTTGCACTGCAGACAAGAAATCTGCACGGTGCGTACCGGCCCTTTCTTGTTCGGTTTCGCCATAAACTCTTCGGTTATAATTTAAGCATTTCCATTAGTGTAACAAGCACGCTATAGTTTTTCTTCCTGTATCAAAAGAAGAATAAAGGACACTGCTATGCGTTATTCCATTGTCGCCCTGGCTGTTTTGGGCTTATTAACGGCTTGTGGGCAACCGCAAGAGAACAATTCTGGCCAAAATTCTCAAACGGCTGCTGAGCAACCTAAACAGACTGAGCAAAGCTCGCAATCTGAAACCGAACGTCTGAATCAGTGGTTTGAGGAAAAGTACGAAGAACAACTTCAGCAAAGCCCTATTCAAATGACCTTCCTGGGCCGCAAAGATCGCTACGGCGACATTGACGATATGACCGTAGCCGCAGAGAAAAAGCAGTTAGAGTGGTTAGAAGGAACCGTTGAAGAGCTGAAAGCTAACTT
Source organism: Idiomarina sp. UBA3176 (assembly GCF_002364295.1). Taxonomy (NCBI): domain Bacteria; kingdom Pseudomonadati; phylum Pseudomonadota; class Gammaproteobacteria; order Alteromonadales; family Idiomarinaceae; genus Idiomarina; species Idiomarina sp. UBA3176. The sequence continues at coordinate 117,879 of NZ_DEXU01000002.1, read as the reverse complement.
TGACTACGACAAGCTAAACCTGGAAGCTCAGACGTCTTACGACGTTTGGGTTTACCAGTACGAACAAGCCAAGCGTAATGCCGAATTCCGCGGCATGGACTACGTATTTGACCAAATGCGCGGCGCGCACACCTTCCTACCGCAGTTTTTAATCAACTTCCACCGGGTTGATAATGCCGAAGACATGGAAGCTTATATTCCCCGGTTGGAAGGCGGTGCAACGGCCATTGAGCAGCTATTGCAACGCGCTGAGCAGCAAGTAAAAAATGGAGTTCGCGCGCCGCGTTTTGCGTATGAGCAAATTATTAAAGAAGCTAAAGGGCTGACCTCCGGCGCGCCGTTTGACGAGGAAGGCGACTCAAGCTTGCTTGAAGATGCTAAGAACAAGCTTAGCTCGCTTCAGGAAAATGATGTTATCTCCTCCGAACAAGCCGACAAATACGAGAAAGAAGTGCGCAAAGTGCTACTAGAGCGTTTCCAGCCAAGTTACGAAGCACTTATTAGCTTCCTGGAAAGCGATATTAAAAACACCGACGAAGTCGCAACCGGTGTGCATCGCTTGGAAAACGGCGAAGCTTATTACAATGCTTTGCTGAAGAACTACACCACCACAGATTTAACGGCTGAGGAAATTCATCAAATAGGCCTTGATGAAGTCGAGCGTCTGACCAATGACATGATAGCCATTAAAGAGAAAGTCGAATTTGACGGCGATTTGCAGGACTTCTTTGATTATATCCGTACCGATGAGCGCTTCTTCTACCCGAACAATGACGAAGGCGCAGAGATGTACCTGGAAGATTCGCGCGAATACCTAGCTTACATTAATGAAAAGCTACCGGAATATTTCGGTATTTTGCCAAAAGCCGACTTGGTAGTGAAACGCGTTGAAGCCTTCCGTGAACAAGACGGCGCAGCCCAGCACTATTATCCAGGTTCGCCTGACGGTGATCGCCCGGGTATTTACTATGCGCATTTGTCGGACATGAGCTCTATGCCGAAAAATGAAATGGAAGCCATTGCCTATCACGAAGGTAACCCGGGTCACCATATGCAAATTTCCATTGCGCAGGAGCTGGAGTCCGTACCGGAATTCCGTACTCAGGCTGGCTTTACTGTTTACAGCGAAGGCTGGGGGTTATATTCAGAGCAATTAGCCAAGGAAATGGGTGCCTATGAAGACCCTTATTCTGATTTTGGTCGCTTAACCACGGAAATGTGGCGTGCGGTACGTCTGGTTGTGGATACCGGTATGCACGCTAAGGGCTGGACCGAAGAGGAAGCGGTTAAGTACTTTCAGGAACATACGCCGATTGCTGAAGGTGCTGTGCGTTCAGAAGTTCGTCGCTATCTGGTTATGCCGGGTCAGGCAACAGCTTATAAAATTGGCATGATCCGCATTTTGGAACTGCGTGAAGAAGCCAGAGATGCTCTGGGTGACAAGTTCGATATTCGCGGCTTCCATGACACCGTTCTGGGTGGTGGTGCACTACCGCTGCATATTCTGGAGCGCCGTGTTGATCAATGGGTTAAAGAGCAGAAAAAAGCCTAACTAAGGAGAGTTATTGTGAAATGGCTTGTATTGATGCTAATCGTGACCTTTTTTCTCCCCGGCGCTTATGCCGGGGAGTCAACTAAGGAAACGATTCAACAGCACTTAAGTGCTGAGCAGCTGGATGACGCCGAAGATACCGTGGAAGACTGGGTCAAAAATGAACCTGAAAATGCTGAAGCCTGGCATATACGGGGCATTGTTATGGCCCAACAGGCACAGGACTCTTTTTTCAGTGCGCTCAGTTATGCTGGCAAGTCTGTAGACTCTTTCGAAAAAGCCGTAGAGCTTGAGCCTGGTTCGCTGGAATATCGCACGACGTTACTGCAGTTTTATATGATGGCACCTTCAATAGCCGGTGGTGATGACGAAAAAGCATTAGCGCAAATTGAGGCGATGAGAGAAATCGATGCGGTGGAAGGGGCATTTGCCCGAGTTAAGTACCTGCAACATCATGAAAAAGGCGAGCAGGCGCGGACGCTAGTGAATGAAATTTTAGCTGAGCATCCGAATAACGCCGACGTTCTGGTTTATCTTGGCTTTCAGGAACAAAAAGACGGGAACTATGAAAATGCGTTCTCTTTTTTTGAACAAGCGGCTGAGGGTGAATCGCGAAAAGGTGAAGCTCCTGTAATGGCTTTATACCAATTCGGCAAAACCTCTGTTTTGGCGGAAGAACACCTGGATAAAGGTATTGAGGCACTGCAACAATATTTGGACGCTGAATTACCGGACAGCGCGCCAAAAGCCCACTGGGCAAACTTTCGGTTAGCTCAACTGCTTGCCCTGAAAGGCAATGACGAGCAGTCTCAGCAGGTTATTGCCAACCTGAAAAAGGTTGACGATAAAGAGCTTCAGAAACAGCTGTCCGGCTGGAACTAAGCGTCTAAGTAACCCCGGTTGCGACCATCAGACTTAGCGCGATACAGCGCTGAGTCTGCTTTAGATATCATGCAGGCAATTAAGTCCTCGGTGCTTTCATCGGCCCCGGGCTTAAGAATGTAGCCCCCAATGCTTATGGTTAGATAATCTTCAACTTCCGAGGGCTTATGTTTTATCTTCAACTTCCGTACAGCTTCTAACAGCTGGTTCATACTTTCTTTCGTTTTTTCTTCATCGGTAGCCGAAATAACCGCAACGAACTCCTCGCCACCATAACGAGCCAGAAAATCGGTATTCCGCTGTAACTGATCAAACATGGCGTCAGCAACAGACTTCAGAGCCTGGTCACCCTGCAAATGCCCATAGTGGTCGTTATATGGTTTGAACTGGTCAATATCAATAATAAGCAAAGCTAATGGTGTTTTATGACGCGAGGCTCGCTGTATTTCGTTAGTAATACGCTCATCGAAAGCGCGGCGGTTAGCTATGCCGGTTAAGCCGTCCTGTGCTACTTGTGCTTGTAGCAGGCGGTTGGCCTTTTCCAATGCTCGTTGTGTATGGATGAGCTCGGAATAGGTGCGCTGGCGCTCCAGCGTATTCGCTACCATATCGGCAACCAGCCGTAGACGACGAATTTCTTCCGGTGTCCACTGCCGTTCTTGTCGCACCATGTCGCAACCGACAAAACCCAGCAGGTGCTGGTTTGCGACCAGCCCAACGCAAATAACTGATTTAATTTGCTCGCGCTCAAACTCGGCTCTTTCGGCTGTAGCCTCTGGAGGTAATAAATCAATATTATCTACAATGCATTTATGATGGGTTTTTATCTGCTCAAAAAACCAGGGAAGTTCTTCTAACGCAACCGATTGAAGATCGGTGATATGTGCTTGATAACCGTCTCTCACCCACTCATGGGTATTGGTCATATTTTGGATATTGTCGTCGAACTCAAATACGTAACAACGATCAGTGTCAGTGTAATTGCCGATAGCAGCAATTACCTCCTCTATACATTCGTAAGTTTCAGCCGGCTCGCTGTTAATAAGGCGGGTCGACAGTTCAGAGATAAGCTGATCAAAAGATATTTGCGCAGTTTTTGGATCCATGGCTCACCCCTGTTCTTTTCATAATCTTTCGATTAACCGTTAACGAGTTTAGCTTACATTGTTATTTTTATGTTAATCAAACAAAGATTTAAGCAAAATAAAATTGTAATATATCCTCTACGACAGGAAGCACAGAAAAGACCAGTAGTAAGGCCATGGAAATATTAAAAATTCTTTGTGCGGTGTGGTTGGTTAGCAATTGACGCAATCCGGCGCCTGCAATGAGCCAAATTCCTACACAAGGGAAGGCTACAGCCAAAAAGGCCGCTGTTATCTCTATTACTTCGGACCAAAGCGTTCCAGCTACGGTAGTAAATGCAGCAACCGCACCCGTTGCCATAACCCAGGCTTTACCGTTAACCCATTGAAACAACACCGCTTGCCAGAAAGTCAGGGGTTTGCGGTCGCCTTTTTCAATGGTTTTCGGTGTTTGTGAGCCAATAACCCAGGCCAGCCAGAGCAAATAAAGCGTGCCGGCAATCTTTATCAGTTGGTGCAGTAGTGGAAACTGTTCCAATATGGAACCGAAACCCATACCAACCACTAACACCATAGCCGGAAAGCCAAAACAGATGCCCAGAAAGTGCGGCAGGCTGGCTTTAATACCGTAGTTCACCCCCGACGACATGATCATAATGTTATTAGGGCCCGGTGTTATGGTGGTTGAGAAAGCGAAGAAAAATACAGCGATAAAGATTTCCATGAACTTGCCTTATTGCAACAGAATTGTTTAATGCTGGTTTCGTTTAAAAGATACGATACCATGGCTTTGTATGAAACCACATTTAGGGAGAGCAGCGAGTGAGTGAATTGACCCCCGGCTTTATTGTCGCGCATGGACATCGGCTGGAAGACCTAACCGATGTGGCGGTTACATTCACCCAAAACTACCCGCTGGCGCCGCTGGAGCAGGAAACCGTACTGGTGCAAAGTAACGGTATTGCCCAGTGGCTGAAAATTAATTTAGCCCAGGCCAGTGGCATTGCTGCCATGATAGATGTCACCCTGCCGGCAAGGTTTCAGTGGCAGGCATACAGAGCCGTGCTCGGTGACGACATCCCCAAAACCTCTCCCTTTGATAAAGACCGCCTAACCTGGCGATTAATGCGTCTTTTGCCTGAGCTTATCGAGCACAACCCACACTTTGCACCGCTTAAACACTATACCTCCGACGACAACGACGGTCGCAAGCTGTATCAGTTAAGCGGGCGATTGGCTGACTTGTTTGATCAGTACGCGGTGTACCGTGCCGACTGGCTGGATAACTGGGTGCGTGGTCAGGATGTGCTGGAGCAGGAACAACCAGTTGAAGCCGAACAGTTGTGGCAGCCGGAATTGTGGCGCGCAGTTAGTAACGACATTGGCATAGATGACTACTGGAATAACCGGGCCGAACTGCATCAGCGTTTTATTGATACGGCGCAGGCGCTGACTGAGCGTCCGGCGGGTTTGCCGCCCCGGGTGGTGGTGTTTGGTATTTCCTCGCTGCCGCAGCAAATGCTGCAGGTGCTGGATGCCATAAAAGGCTACACGCAAATTCTGTTGTGTGTGCATAACCCGTCGCAATACCACTGGGCCGACATTGTCGATGGCAAAGAAGCCTTGCGGCAGGCAGTCAAAGCCTCTTCGCGCTTAAAACACAAACCGGAACTGCCCGACGACCCCAATGACGACGAACTGCACCAGCTGGCGCATCCGTTGCTGGCCTCCTGGGGTAAGCAGGGTCGTGACTACATTCGCCTGCTGGATTTATACGACGAAACCCTGGCCAAACAGGAAGCGTTTAACACTATTAAACTGGAGCTGTTTGAGCCACATAATACGAACCATTTACTCGCCCAGTTGCAGGACGACATTCTAAATCTGCGCCCGGTTCAGGAAACCCGCGAGCTTTGGCCTACGCCGAATACCGCCGATAAGTCACTGCAATTTCATGTTTGCCACAGCCCGCAGCGGGAACTGGAAGTGTTGCATGACCAGCTACTGGACGCGTTTGCCAAAGACCCGGAACTCAAACCGCGTGATGTTATGGTGATGCTGCCCGATGTGAATACCTACGCGCCATACATTGATGCGGTATTTGGCCGGTATCACAACCGCTTTGGTGAGCGCGACCCACGTGCCATTCCTTATACCATTGCCGACCAGGGTGAGCGACATCAACGGCCGTTAATGATAGCGCTGGAACTATTGCTGCAAGTTGACCAACTGCGTTTTACTCAGACCGATTTATTCAATTTATTGTCGGTACCGGCGGTGCAGCAACGTTTTGACATAAGTGACGATGACCTGCCGCAGTTAAAGCGCTGGGTAAAAGAAGCCGGCGCACGGTGGGGACTTAATGCCGAGCAGCGCGGGCAGTTTTATATGCCGGCAGCAGAAGAAACCAACAGCTGGTGGTTTGGCTTAAAACGCATGATAGCCGGCTACGCCATGGGTGATTTGGCAGACGTTAATTTAGAAAACGATTCGCCCTGGGCCAATGTAGAGCCTTATACCGAAGTGGCCGGGCTAAGCGCCGCGCTGGTGGGCTGTTTGGCGGACGTGGTTCGCACCCTGGAACAATGGTGGCAGCACGCGCAGGGTGAACACACCTTACCGGAGTGGGTCACTCAGGGCGAGTGGTTGCTGGAACAGTTTTTCGAGGCCGAAGAAGACAGTGATCGCTTACTGTTAGCTAAGCTGGGTGATGAGCTGTATCAGCTGCGGGATATTTGCATAGAAGCGGATAACGAATCACAACTGCGCCTGCCCATATTCAAAGACGCCTGGTTAGAGCGCGTGGACCAGCAGAACCTAAACCAACGCTTTTTGGCGGGCGCGGTAAATTTTGCCACCTTAATGCCTATGCGGGCCATTCCGTTTAAGTACGTGTGTGTGCTGGGTATGAATGAAAGTGATTACCCACGTTCGGTGCCTCGCGTGGATTTTGATTTAATGACCGACCGGTATCGGCCGGGCGATCGCTCGCGGCGTGACGATGACCGCTATTTATTCCTGGAGGCTATGCTCTCAGCCCGCGACTGTTTTTACTTGAGCTGGGTAGGCTACAGCGCCAAAGACAACAGCGAGCGCACACCGTCGGTGCTGGTGGCGCAATTGCGTGATCACCTGCAACAGGGTTGGGAAGTGGACATTAACAGCCTGACCGTTGAGCACAAATTACAGCCGTTTAACCCCCATTACTTTAGCCAGGAAGACCCGGAATACTTTACCTATGCCAGTGAATGGGCGCAGGCGCATCAGGGCACGGTGGCTTCTACCAGCCGCGCGGCTTCGGAAACCGCCGCAGACGACGAGCTGGAACGCACCCTGAGCATTAATGATATTAAACGTTTTACTGAAGAGCCCGCCCGCCTGTACTTTAACTGGCGGCTGGATACTTACTTTAGCCGCAATAGTGAAGACCTGGACGACAGCGAAGCCTTTGTGATGGATAACCTGCAAAGCTGGTCACTGACTACGCGTTTGGTGGATGCGGGCAAGCGGGCGCTGCTGGCAGGGGCTGGTATTGAAGCCTCGCTACTAAAAGAGCTGAACCGCATAAAGCGCGAAGGGGCTTTAGGTATTGGCGCAATAGCTGAGCAAAATGGGTTTCAGTTGCTGGAGCAGTCGCAGGAGATACTGGAAACCTATCAGCAGAGCATTGCCGGTTACTCGGGTGTGAATGAGTTTCCGGTTGAGGTGTTTTTTGAGCACAGTGGGCTGACTATTGATGACACCCTAACCGGGCTGCATACCAATGAAAGCGGCGAGCGCCTATGGGTGGTTACCTCGGCCAGCAACATTGCTGCTAAAAACGGTAAAGGTATTAACAGCGGCGGCTGGAAGCACGCCAGCGCTTATTACCTTGGTCTGTTGTTATTGAATTTACAAAAGCCGACACGGCTTTTAATTGTGTCCAAAGGCGGGTGTCAGTTGCAGGTGGCACCAGTGCCGGCTGAGCTTGCGGTACAACAACTGGAACAAATACTGGAGCTGGTGGCTTTATCAGCGAGGCAGCCTCAACCTATGCATCTGGATGTGGGCATGGCCTGGCTAAGTGCAATGGACAAGAACGAGCATGATGAAACGCTGGCGCACGAAGCGGCGCGGCAGAAATACGAAGAAGAAGGGTTTCAAGACCCGGCGCTGGTCACCAAAAGCGATTATTGCGGGCGCGTTGCCGAAAGTTACCAGGCCATTCAGGCATCACCGCACTTCCGCCGCTTTATGGACGAACTTTATGACCCTATGCGCTTAACCCTGGTGCCGGAGGAAAAGTCATGAGCCAGTTACCGTCACATACCTCAGGACATACGCTAGAGAACCCGCTCGATTTTCCGCTGAACAGCAGCCGCTTAATTGAGGCCAGCGCCGGTACCGGTAAAACCTACACCATTGCTGCGCTTTATGTGCGTTTGGTTATTGGACATGGCTCGCATAACGGTACGGAAGAAACTGCGTTTGACCGCGAACTGGTGCCGAAAAACATTCTGGTCATGACCTTTACCAAAGCCGCCACCGAAGAGTTGAGTGATCGTATCCGCGCACGTTTAGCCGAAGCCGCAGCTTACTTCCGTGATCCGGAAGCCGTAGAAGGTGACCCTTTCTTAGCCAGCCTGCGCGACGACTGTGCAGCGCAGGGGCAAAACCTGATGCACTTGGCGCGTTTGCTTGATTTAGCCTCGCAGTCGATGGACGAAGCGGCGGTGAAAACCATTCACGGCTGGTGCCAGTCCATGCTGAAAGAGCACGCCTTTGCCAGCGGTAGTTTGTTCAGCCAAGACGTTGAAACCGACAACGAAGAACTGCGCCTTCAGGCCGCCGAAGACTACTTTCGGCGTTTTATTTACCCGGCCGATGCTGAACTCAGCAATCGATTACTGGAAGACTTTAAGTCACCCGAAACCTTGTTGGGGCTCACTTACAGCTTAAGCAAAAGCGGGCAGGCACCGGTCAATGGTGACTTGCACAGCCTGCTGAAGGAAGCTGAAAGCGCCCATCAGCAACGAATGGCCTCTATAAAGCAGGAAGTTGCGCCTATTGTGCAGGAGTTAGTCGATAAAACCTCGCAAGCCAAAGGCGCAGCAACCAAACTTAAGCAGTTTCAGAAATTTGCGGACTGGTGCGGAGATCCTGACCTAGTTGAGCCCGAAGCTACTGCAGCTAACTGGAAAAACATAAGCACCGGCGAGTTACAGAAGTTCGCCGATGCCAAACTCGGTGGCATGCCCCAAAGCTGGGCTATTTTAGGTGAGCTGCAGGATCGCATTAAACGTAGCAAAGTGCAGCAGCAGGAAGAGCTGGCCAAAGTAAAACAACACGCCGCTTTCTGGGTGAGCAGTCGCTTTGCCGAACTGCAAAACCAGCGTGCCGAAATGGGCCACGACGACATGCTGACCCGTTTACGTGATGCACTGAAGGGCCCTAGTGGTGAAGCCTTAGCTGCGGCTATTCGCAAGCAATATCCGGTGGCTATGGTGGACGAATTTCAGGACACCGACCCGGTGCAGTACGAGATTTTTAACCGCATTTATAACCTGGCAGAGCCGCACCCGGGCACCGGTATTTTCCTTATTGGTGACCCCAAACAGGCCATTTACAGCTTCCGTAACGCCGATATTTACACCTATTTAAAAGCCCGGCGCGATACCGAAGGCCGGCATTATAATCTGGCCCGAAACTTCCGTTCGTCGCAGGCCATGGTGGACGGCGTTAATGCGTTGTTTGAGCGCGCCGAAGAGCTGCCGAGCGGCGCGTTCCTGTTTAAAACCGAAGCAGAAAACCAGCTGCCCTTTAACCCAGTGGGTGCAAATGGGCTGAAGCGCACTTTCAAGCATTGCCTGTTATCCAGCAATTTAAAAACTGCACCGGCGCTCTTGTGGTCGGTGTCTGGCGAAGAAAAACGCAATAAAGACAGGTTCTTCCGCGCTGCCGCAAACCATCACGCTAACTTGATTGCCTCGCTGCTTAATGACCCGCAGGCCGGGTATTACAACGGCGACGACAAGCTCGAACAGCGCGTCAAAACCAGTGACATTGCAGTGCTGGTGAACAACTTTAATGAAGCCAATGCCATTAAAAAGGCGCTGAGCGACCGCGGACTGAAAAGCGTTTATTTGTCGGACAGAGAATCGGTATTTGCACAGCGCGTAACCAAAGACCTGCTGGCGCTGGTGAGTGCCTGCGCCGAACCACGCGACCCGTCGTTGATACGCAGCGCCCTGGCCACACAGGTGCTTGGCCTGCCGCTGAGTGAGCTGGAACATATTCACAGCCACGAGCGCGAGTGGGAACAGCGGGTAGAGCAGTTTTTAAGTTACCACGACCAGTGGCAGCGACAGGGCGTACTGGCCATGTTGCACAGCCTGTTACATGACCATCAGGTGCCGGCCAAGCTGATGGAAGACCGCATTCACGGTGAACGCCAACTGTCCGACGTACTGCACATTGCCGAGCTGCTGCAACAACAGAGCCTGGTGCTGGACGGTATTCCTGCGTTGGTGAACCATTTTGCCGAGCAGGTGAACGAACGCCATGGCTTTGGCAGCAACAGCCGCACCCAGAGTGACGAGCAGCAACTGCGCTTAGAAAGCGACGACGAACTGATAAAAATCATCACCATTCACAAGTCGAAAGGCCTGCAGTACCCGTTGGTGTTCATGCCTTTTGTGGCCTACACCCAGGCGGAAGCCTACCGGATAAAGCCACCGGCGGTGTACCACGATGAAAACGGTGAGCTACAGGTATTGTGGTCAAAAGACGACGACAATAAACAGCGTTTGAGTAATGAGATCCTCGCCGAAGACTTACGCAAAATGTACGTAGCCGTTACCCGCGCGCAATACGCGACCTTTATTGCGCTGGAAGCGGCGAAAGAGCATCGCAACAACCCGCTCTTTTACTTGCTGAACGGCGGCGAGTCATTAACCAATGAGCTGTACAACGAAGTTAGCGAGCGCTGGCAACGGGTGCCGCATACGCAGTTAACGCGACTGGAAGACGATGAGCCTTTAGTCCGTGCGCTGGAACAAGAGCAAACAACGCCTAAACTCACACCGCGCAGCATGCCCGCAGACCGTAAGCTGGAGCGCTGGTGGGTAGCCAGTTACAGCGCGCTTAAGTACGAAGGTGCCGTGACAAAAAGTGTGCAGGCACCGCAGTCGCCCGATGAAATGAACCTGTTGGACGAGCGCGATGATGACGACGTAGAAGTCGCCAGTGCCGCCGAGCCAAGCTCGGACAGTCTTCATCATTTACCCAAAGGCGCGGGGCCGGGTACGTTTTTGCATAACTTGCTGGAAGAGTCCGCCAATATCGGCTTTGCGAAAATCGCGAGTGACGCTGCCGAGCGTACCGGGCTGGTAGAGGGCTTTTGTGTCAGCCCGTATTGGCAGGAACACCAAAACAGCCTGGAGCATTGGCTGGATGCCTATTTGCACAACCAATTCCCCATTAATGACAGTGGTGACCGCATTAGCTTAAGCGCTCTGGAACAATACAAAGCCGAGCCGGAATTTTGGTTTGGTGCCAGCGAGGTTAACGCACAAAGGCTGGATGCTCTGGTTCGTGAACACATTCTGCCGGGGCACGAACGACCAGCGCTGGAGCCCAATGTGCTGAACGGCATGCTAAAAGGCTTTATCGATTTGGTGTTTGAGCACAAAGGCAAATACTACGTCGCGGATTATAAGTCCAACTGGCTGGGCGAAGACGACCACGCCTACACCGAACAAGCCATGCGCGAGAAAATACTGCACAGCCGTTACGACCTGCAATACGTCATTTACACCCTGGCACTGCATCGCCTGTTAAAGGCGCGGTTAGGCAGTGACTACGACTATGACACTCACGTAGGTGGTGCTGTGTATCTGTTTTTACGCGGGCACCGGGCGGAAACCGGCGGGGCATTTTGTGACAGGCCGCCACGGGAGTTAATAGAGCAGCTGGACGCACTTTTTGAGGGTAAGAACCTTTCAGATAAGGAGCCGGTATGACAGAAGTAACCTCGAACACCTTATTTGATGCCCTCCGTGAGTGGCGAGATGCCGGCTGGATACGCTCAATAGACCTGGCCTTTGTGGAGTTTTTGCAGCAAGCTGGAGAAACGCGCAGTGAGGTATTACTGGCCGCCCTGTGCGCCTCGCACGAAGCCGGCCGCGGGCATACCAGCACTGATGTCAAAGCGCTGCAGAATGAACCCGAAAGAGTACTGAATTTACCACCCGAGAACCGCTATTCACCAAACTGCGATACTCCCAGCGAGTTGTTCCGTCAGTTTGGTGCCGATGTGGAAACCGCATTAACCCAAAGCCACTGCGTAGACACCAACGGCAAAGGTAATCAGCCGCTGGTGTTAAGTGGCGGCAAACTGTATTTGCGTCGCTACTGGCAGTACGAAGCCTTTATAGAGAATGATTTACAGGCGCGCATGAGCGACCGGCCAGTTACCAACGACGACTTGCTGAAAAGCACGCTGGCAAAGCTGTTTGCTCAAGCAGGTGGTGAAAAGACGGATGAGATTAACTGGCAGCGTGTAGCCTGCGGGAATACCGTGCGCAATCGCTTTAGCGTAATAACCGGCGGGCCCGGGACCGGTAAAACCTATACCGTAGTGCGCTTGTTAACGGCTTTGCAGCATCAAACCTTATTCCTCGGCCTACCGCCGCTGCGCGTATCGCTGGCCGCGCCTACCGGTAAGGCCGCCGCGCGGCTCACCGAATCCATAGAAAGCGAGCTGAATACACTGCGGGGTGATGCAAAGCTCGCTAGCTTAAAAGACGCCTTAGACGCCATAAAACCCGAAGGTAAAACCCTGCATCGATTACTGGGTGTAAAACCGAATTCGCGCGCGTTTAAACACCACGCCGACAACCCACTGCGCACCGACGTGGTGATAGTTGATGAAGCCTCAATGATAGACATTGAAATGATGACCGCGCTGCTAAAAGCCACTCCCAAAAACGCGCGGCTGGTGCTCATTGGCGATAAAGATCAGCTGGCTTCCGTAGAAGCCGGCGCCGTGCTGGGCAACCTGTGTGAAGGTGCCGATGAAGGCCATTACCACAACGACACCGCTCAGTGGTTGCAGCAAGTAGCCGATACACCTGCGTTTCCAGACGACTTAATTGACGAAAGCGGCAAGCAACGCCTGCAACACGTCGTGAAATTCCGAAAAAGCTATCGCTTCAAAGGGCCTATTGCTGACCTGGCTAACGCCATTAACCGACAAGACAACGCCGTAACAAAACAGGAACTCGAAAAGGCTAGAAACGCTGATGAAGATTACCCAGTAAGCCTGTATGAAGTCAGCAGCTTAGACGATCCAGCATTCGAAGCTTTGGTTAAACGTAACCTGACGGCTTCGGGTAGCCTGACGTTCCACGTCAGGACCAATACCGAAACCACCAACGATGCCAACAACATCAACGATATCGCCCAAGAAGCCCTACAAAACCTAAGCAACTTCCAAATCCTGACCGCCCTGCGCGAAGGCCCCTGGGGCGTAAAAGCCGTTAACCAAAAAGTCGGCGACATACTCGGCGTAAACGCCAACACCTGGTACGAAGGCCGACCCGTTATGGTCACCAAAAACGACTACGGACTGAAGCTGAACAACGGCGACATCGGCCTAACCTTCAAAGACCCAGAACACGGCCACCTGCGCGTCGCCTTTCCCGACCAGAATCAGTCTGAAAATAACGGCGTGCGTTGGGTACTACCCAGTCGCCTAACCCATATAGAAACCGTGTACGCCATGACCGTGCATAAATCTCAAGGCTCCGAATTCAAACACACCGTCATGGTCCTGCCCGACCATGACAGCCCTGTGCTAAGCAAAGAGCTGCTGTATACCGGAATTACCCGGGCTAAAGAGCGGTTGAGTTTGGTGGGACAAAGATTTGAAAAGCTTTAAGCGTTTTTTAAATGAGTTCAGACAAAGGCTGAAACTTAAAATTATGGTGCTCCTGATCAAAATCAGTTGGCGGGCTCGTCAGTGCCTGCGGCTGACTGAGTTTGAATAGCCAATATTTTTCATCACGCTTTTTGCTAGGCGTTCCGGTGATCTCAGTTGTTAAGTCATGTCCTGATACTTCATCAACAGATTCGACATGCCAAACATAATTGGCTTTTAATTTGCTACCTTGCTCAATATCTGGGGCAGCAATAACAATAAACTGCATTTCCCTTATCTTGTGGTCGATAATATATTTTCGGGTAGATGCCTTTTTCTTCATGTGAAAAACCTTGGCTGAACCATTTAAAAATGACTCGTAATATCCAGGTTTACGCGGATCAGTTGCCGTTGAGGTAATTAGGGCTAAATCTGAGTGGCGGATACTCTTTAGCCCTGTCTGACTTATCCTTGCAGACTCTTGGAAAAAGTATCTATCAATATCCCTTTCGCTTTCTGCTTCTAGTAAGTTGGCTAATTGGTCAGTTAGGAAAGCTTTCAGCCAAGCATTCCCAGACTCATTCGATGCGCCGGGTAATAACGGAAATGCACCGACCCCAACTTCGTTAATAGCGTCCCAGTAGGGGTTAGCCGATATGTCCTCAGATGTTTGTGCGTAAAAACCTGGGTACAGTGCAAAAGCTCCAAAGACCGGCCTAGTCCTGTTGGTGCCTAAGCTATCGCTTTTAAGATAAATCAATGCGTCTCGGTATCTGTGCATTTGGTTAAGCGCATCAGTAGGAACACAATCCTTATCTGGTACTGTACTGTCGATGCGATATTTTGCATCAAACACCCAAACAAGGCGTTCTTTGTCACCAATGGATACCTCAAGGAAAATGTCGGGTTTTTGCATTGATGTCCAAGCCTTGTAAGGATCGCTTTGCAGGGAGATTCGAGGTTCATGGGCCACTCTTATGCTTACATCACCTTTTTTAAAGGATTGTGAAGAGCTTAATCCATCCTCGAATTCAACCTTGAGCCCTTTACGTTTTAGTTTGGGTTGCCCTGTATCACTAACCTTTTCGAAGCCTAGTTCTTCAACGATCTGGGTCACTTGTAAATAACACCAAACTTCATATAAGTCAGCGATAGAGCGCACGGATACCGAAGCATCAACACCAAACAAATCCAGGTACAGTTTAAGTTCTTGCCAGGCACGGTAAACTTTGGCGTATCCAGACTTCTGTTGCAGTACTAACGAGTCAGTATTTAATCCTCTAAAACGCCCGACTTCCTTAAAGAAAGGAGCGTTCAGGGCTTTGTTTAGAGGTTCGCACCACATCTCTAGCTTATTGAAAAAGTGATCCGACAAAATTTCTTTTTCTGGATCAACCAACTCGGCATCGAGACTGACTTGCTTGAGCTTAGCTACCAAGGTTTGAATGGCGAACTTTATAAATCTATTTTCAGGCGTGTCGACCTTTAACGTTCTTTGTTCGACCGCGTACCGCTTATCATAGCGCTTTTGCGCTAAACTCTCTTTAACTTGCTGCTCTAGTTTAGCTGATAATTTACCTTTAAGACGGTCTGCTTTTAAGTGCTTTGTCGAGTTCAGTAGCCTGGCGTGTGGCGAATGAGAAATACGCTTGATGCCATCATAAAACTGATTTCTTAAATGCTCAAAATGATTAAGCCACATGACGGGGAAGTGGCTGCGTTCAGTATTGTTTTGTGCGTCGTGGCTGGTCTTTTCCGTTAAGGTAAAACACCAGTCGCGGTATGGGTGTTGTAGTTGTTTTATAATGGATGTTAAGTCATCCCGCATATCCATTTTGGTGGGGAAAACTTCAAAGCTGACAGTATCAGTTTGTGCCGGCTGCCCTGGCAATTGATAACTGAGCGGTAGCTTTAACCAGCCCAAGCTATTACCTGTGTTCAGTGTGCCCCACAACACGTGTGTGTCACCGAACATCGAGTGATTAAACGATTCTGATACCGACTTTAAGTCATGCGTAATACGTGGTAGAAATTCATGAGCATTGGCTTTAAACGAAAATTCGAACCCATAGGTCGAGTTTTCGAACAGCACAGGGTGACTCAGTAAAAAGCTCGCGTCGAGCTTTTGCGAGCCATGAGCAAGGCTTTCCGTGTTATTACAGAAAACGGAGAACTCGCCAGCTTGTTCAGATAATATCTTTACCGAAGAGACAGGTATATCTTTTCCCCTGGCGGTTAATGCCTGCTTGAGCTGTCGGTATCGACTTTCGGTATGGTTAGATTTTACTGCCAAATCCCAAGTCGGTGTTTTTACCTTAATAAGTGTCTGCATGGACTAAGGCCAGAAGCTGGTGTATCCGTTAGTTCCCAAGCGACGCTGCATCCTCTCTAGTGTGCTAATACTCCGGCATCGTATCCTTTTAGCCTGTCCATCCCTGTCTTTCCTGAAAAAGTCTGTACGCTCAGTATCTACTATCTGTCGAAAGTTGGGGTGTTGCTTCAAAATAAGCTCTAAACCCGATAAAACGTTATCTGTACCGTTACCGGAGAGCGATAACTTGTCGCTGTCACCGTCAATACGAGGTAGCACTTTTGTCATTAAAAAATCATCCCAAACGGCTGTGAGTTCTTTTTCAGTCTTCGGATTAAAGCAATATACTGATACCAACAGTTCATTTAATGCCCTGAATGCTAGCTCGAAAGGGGTTCCTTTTAATACGCTATTCACTTCATCAAGAAACGAAACAGACTGATCTCGAAAAGCTTCGTTATCATCAAATAAGCCCGGCGCACGCGCATCAGAAACCGTCGAATAAGTTAGCGATTGAATATTTGGTTGCCCCTCAAAGAACTCATCAAAACGGTTCTCGAAAAAGAGCCCAAAGTCTATAGTGAATGCTCTATCTATGACTTTGCGTGAGAATCCATGTGTGGTTTCATCCATGTTTACAGTGCCGGCAATAATTAAATTAAACGGTAGTGGAATGCCGTGTTCTTTAAATTGCTCAAATAATTGGTCAGACACACCAAGTGCTTCTTTTAAGCTGCCTTCAGCTTTGTCTCCAAGTCCTTTGATGAGCTCAGACGATACGAGAGCATCGGAGCGATACCTAAGCGTTTCAGAGCTATGATCAAACTCACGTGTTTCCAGAACAGATAAATAGTCAGCAAAGTACTGTTCGACAGGTGCTAAATTCATCTCGTCAAGGCATAGCCAATAAGGGTTAACGACTTCCTTGGTTTGTGGGATCCACCACGCTCGACCTGACTCGTCCAACTCTATGGTTGGATTTAAATTAGCCCAGGCCTGAGCAATAAACGTGAGTACCTTGGTTGGCACGTATTCAGGTCGCTCGCCAAGCCGAGAAATATAACCCAGTAAATCTGAAGGCTCGTGCCAATCAGGGCGAACAGGAACAATCTCATAATTGTTTGTCCCTTGTCTGCTTGCTTTAGCTTGCTCGCGAACGAAGCGGGTTTTACCTGTGCCTGAAATACCGGCTAGGAGAAGAAAAGGTTTAGGTAGTGCTACCGAATGGCTAGTTGGCAAGGTGCTTTCTCCATCTTCTGAGCCCGGCAAAATGATGTCACCTGACAGAATGCTATCGACAAGCCTTTTATAAATTGATGTAAGTTCTTTTAAATCACTTTCAATGTGGTCATTGTTTTTCAGATCAGCTTGCGAGTAATACTTAGCTCCGGCAGTAGCCCAATTATAATTGGCACCGTTACGGTCAGGCTCGTTTACATAAACGTCTGAATTCCAGTGTGATAAGCCCGGGAGTGCCTTTCTAATTGTTTCTTTCCAACCCTTAGCAACTACTTTGGCTTCATTTAATCCATAAGTACGGATTAAAGTTGTTGCGCCAAAACCTAGTGATAGATATACCCCAGAACCATCAGCTTTGAACAAAAAGACCGGGTATACCCCGTTTTGTGCTGTTTCTGTGTACCGCCGATCAAAGATAGCGGACCACGGTACAGTCGCCCAATTGCCTTGGCCCGGGCTGCCAAAAAATTTTAAATTGACTATTTCACTCTCAGAGAAGGTTCCTTCTATTGAATTAGGTAAATCGTTTCTAATGCAATTAGCTATGTCATGGCCGGCAAAGGGTTGGCTTCGAGCTTCCGGCCAGGCATCTAGAATAGTAGAGAGGTTTTTACTTAATGACATGTAGTTACCTTTAACCACTTCCTGTGGATTTTTATCATTTTGATTACGATAACCTTTATCGCATTGTAGGAAAAGGATTACGACTCTTTACTACCAAATGCCAGATTTTACTCTGATTTAACTAATGTTAGGAATTCAAGTCAGCCTAAGTTGCTGCAAATCATTAATAGTTCTAACATACCCCCACGACCCAGTAACCTACTGATCTCATGCCTTTTTCCTTTAAAAGCCTAACCCGTTCATTTGCTTGTCTGCTCGTTCTATTCACCACTGCCAGCGTGTATGCGTCCGAAATCTTCACTATGGAATCTAAGCTCCTTGATGAAGGGATAACGGCGCGGGTCGCGTTGCCGGAAAGTTATGAGCATTCAGACAGTTTTCAGTATCCGGTGCTGCTGGTTATGGACGGTTCAACGCAGTTTGAGCACATAGCGGGTAATGTGAATTTTTTAAGTACGTTTTCTATTGTGCCGGAAATGATTGTTGTCGGGGTCAGTGCAAGGAACCGCTTAAAGCGTTTTACTCACACGAAAATGGAGGCCTACGCTGACCGCTCTGGCGGTGCTGAGCAGTACACCCAGTTTTTGCAAGATGAGCTGATGCCGGCGTTGCAGAAAAAGTACAGAGTGTCGCCTTATACAGTGGTTACCGGGCATTCGCTGTCAGGGCTCTACACCAGTTATCTGGCGACTCACCATTCAGATTTTATCAACGCGGCAATATCGGTTAGCCCAAGCCTTTGGTGGGATGACTTTGCGCTTATAAAAGACATAAAAGCGGTAGAGCAAGAGGAAGAAAAGCCGGCGGTACGTTGGT
Source organism: Idiomarina sp. UBA3176 (assembly GCF_002364295.1). Lineage (NCBI taxonomy): Bacteria > Pseudomonadati > Pseudomonadota > Gammaproteobacteria > Alteromonadales > Idiomarinaceae > Idiomarina > Idiomarina sp. UBA3176. The sequence continues at coordinate 99,472 of NZ_DEXU01000002.1, read as the reverse complement.
TTGTCAGTATGGCGAATGAGCCTAATGAAATGGCCGAGGCCTATGAACGTTTATTGAAGGTGCTTAAAGCGAAGTCGGAATCGGCTTTTAACTGGGAGTCAAAGCAGTTTCCCAACGAAACCCATGACAGCACGCCACTAATCGGCAATGTCGAGGGGCTTAAATCCGTTTTTCGTGGGTTTAACGCGGTGCCAAACATCGAAATTAAGTCGCTGGAGCAGTTGCAGGCGTTCTATGCTGATTACGAAAAGACGGTAGGTTACGACTTTCCTATGTCGGTTCAGCAATACAACGTGTATGGCTTAAAGGCCGCTTATGAAAGCCAAGTTGACTGGGGACAGGCTATTCTGGAGAAAGGTGTTGAGGTATTCGACCAGTCCGAAGTTTTATGGGACAGCCTGGCTACGGTTTATTCAATGAATGACAACAACGAGAGTGCGTTAAAGGCTTCGAATAAAGCCGTGCAATTCGCACGCGAGCATCAGTCAAAGTACATCAGTGAAATTGAAGCGCAGAATAGTGATTTGAAAAAACAGACAGAAAATTAAATTGTACATATTTATGTATATTATTTTGTTTGTAATTTCGTGTGTTTTGTGGCTATAATTTAGTCAATAGGTATAAAAGTGGTGAGGTAAAGTATGAACACACAAACTATATTGGCTGAAAAAACGGTATCTGCCAGTGACGTGCGCAAGCACCCCTGCCAGTATTTTGAAGCTGAGCCTGTGGCGGTACTTTCCCACAATAAAACCGCTGGTTACATGGTAGGTGCTGAGTTATTTGAAGCTATGGTGCGCCAGTTGGAAGCCTGTAACCCTAAAGTAGAGTCCCTTTTTAGGCCGACGACAGCGCGGCTAAAGGCTATTAGTGCCGACGCAGAGAAGCTTTTAGCTGAAGCGAAAAAGTCTGATCTGGATGACTTTGAAGAGTGATTCGGGTTTTTAAGAGCAAACAGATTCGTCAGCAATTAACTGATATTGAACTGGATGCATTAGTAAAAGACTTTAAGCGCTATAAAAGTGGCGAGGGCGTGCCTGACCTGTTCGGGCGCGATGAACGCTATGATCATCCAGATACCTTCCCGGTTCTTCGTGACAATGAAGTAATGCATTTGCATCTACAAGATCCCGATGAGCCTTGGCCTTTGCATTGCATTCAGTTTGCTAAGAAAAGTGATACGCACTTAGTCTATTGTCCGGCAGCTATGACGCCCAACTGCTATTTGCTTATGATAATTCTTGATCCTCCTGCTCACAACAAAGCATGGAGCAGTGCGGTTATGCTACCCCTAGGAATAATGGCAGAAAAATTCCGTAATCGGTATTAGACTTGCCGCAAAACGTCCAATACACCCTGGGCTAACGCCTTTTCCTGTGGTGACGCGTCGAAGTGTTCGTTGGCTTTGACGCGATCCTGCCAATGCTTCACAAAGTTCATGGGTTCATCCGGGTCAATTTGCTCTGGTTCTGACATTAAGGTGTTTTGCTGATCGGTTTTAGCCGTGTGAAAATCTATGCGATTGCGTTGCTGCGAGCTAATTGCACCGGCCTCAAACAACTGATTTGCAAGCTTACTCATGTCGTTAGGTGATATGTCCCGTGGGTTAAAGTCCTCGGTTATAATTTTTTGAATATCGCCAGGACTAACGGGTTGTTTACCGTCATTGCCGCCTTCAGCCTGGCGGCGCATAGCATCTTCAAAAAGCTGGTCTCGGGCTGACATTAAGCTTTCAAGTTTGTCCTTTTCTTCTTTGTTCAGGTTTTCTTTACTTTCCAGCTCTTCTATTTTCTGCTCAATTTCTTCGAGCTTTTCGGTATCAACACCCATGCGGTTCAGCAGCATGCTGCGATAAGCTTTGTCTATTAATGTCTCTTTCTCTTCTTGTGTTTTTTTCTGTTCAGCCTTGTTATCAAGTGGTTCTTGATTCGTTTCACTCTTAGTCATTGCAGGTGTTGACTGGCTTACGCTGTTGATTAATGAGTTAATGTTCATGATTCCTCCATACCAAAAGTTGCCTGCCGGGTGGCAAAAGCTTGCCTGTTTAGCGCATTATTTATGCGTTAACGGTGCTTTTGGATAAGAAACAGCAAGAGGTGTGCCATTAAACTTATGGTTGTCAATTGACAACCATAGGGTTGAGCTCTATTCTTCTGTTACTGAGATGATTAAAGGAGATGACGACAATGAATGAATATGACTTTACGTTGAAGTTTGTCATCCCTAAAGACTTGAAAACCGATGATCTTAGCAGCCAGATTTTTGCCGGCGGATGTGATGATGCAATTATTGGCGTGGGAGTTGCGGGTCGATTGGCGTTAAATTTTGTACGTGAATCAAGTAATGCAACAGAGGCAATTCGCTCTGCGTTATCTGATATTCGAAAAGTAATCCCTCAGGCTAAGCTGGTTGAAATAGGTCCGGATTTGGTTGGCTTGTCAGACGCTGGCGAGCAACTCAATATGAGCCGGCAATATCTGAGAAAAGTACGGGATCAGGAATTGGAAACGTTTCCTCTACCGGTGCATGAGGGCAACCCGTCACTTTGGCATTTATGCCACCTGCTTGAATATTTCCGTCAGGAAAAGCTACGCGATATTCCAGAATGTAAAATTGAACTAGCGAAAGCCGCTATGACACTTAATTACGAACAACAGAAGCAGCGGGTTTATTGAGGTTTTAAAGCCGCCGATCCCTCAAGCCTGCTGATAAGGCTTAGCGTGAGGTTTCAAGCGCTTTACGTTTTCAGCTTCTTGTTCGTATGCCCGGTGGCGTACGTCCCAGATTTCGACGGCGTGCTGAATGTTCAACCAGAACTCCGGGGTGTTACCCAAAGCGGCAGCTAATTTAATAGCCATAGGTGCGGTCAAGGCTCCTTTGTCATGAACAATTCGGCTGAGCGTGTTTCTGTGTACTCTCATGGCATCAGCGAGCTCTTTTATTTCAATGTTCATCGGTTCAAGAAACTCGGTTATTAGCATCTGGCCAACGGATACCGGGCGACGTTTTGTATCTCTCATAATTATCCTTTTTAACTTTGGTAAACGTGTGGATCCAGGTATGTATCTTGGGCGATACCGTCTTCCCAGTGGAAAATAAGTCGATACTGTTTGTTAACCCGGATAGAACAATACCCCGAAAGTTTTCCTTTTAAATATTCGAAGCGATTACCTGGGGGAACCCTTAAATCTGACTCCTGCGTTGCAGCATCCAAAATTTCGAGCTTCCTGAAGAGCGCTCCTTTGATGATCTTCGGTATTTTCTTGTGGCTGATATCATCTTCGTAGAATCGTTCTAGCCAATCGTCCCTGAATGTAACGGCCATGGTTTACTGATCACTTTGCATTTATTCTATGCACAACAGTGTTGTGCGTCAAGTTGGTGTATTTATACTAAATTTGAGTTCTTAAACTATCAATTGGTAGGGCATTGATATAAATGTCTTACATTGGCGGTATTAAAACTGGGCAAACCCGCAAAAATTTGTTTTGCTGTGAGTAACTGAAAAAACAAACGAAGACATTTTGCTATGCTTAAACGCCGCTCAGGAAAAATCACGACCTTTAATGCCGCTACGCCGGACAGCGATGCCCAGCGTGACAGGGCGCGTATTATTCATTCGTCGGCGTTTCGCCGCTTGCAGGCAAAAACTCAGGTGTTGGGTGTGGGCGAGAGTGCCTTTTACCGTACGCGCTTAACCCACTCTATGGAAGTGGCACAGATTGGTTCGGGCATTTGTGAGAAGTTAAAGCAAAAGTATGCAGAGAACGATGCTATTTCGACGCATATTCCGTCTTACTTTCAAATTGAAGCTATTTGTCTGGCGCATGATATTGGTCACCCTCCGTTCGGGCATGGTGGCGAAGTGGCACTGAACTACCACATGCACAGCAACGGTGGTTTTGAAGGTAACGGTCAGACGCTGCGTATTATTTCAAAGCTGGGTGAGTATTCCGACCACGATGGTTTGGATTTAACCCGACGCACTTTACTCGGTGTGCTTAAATATCCGGTTTTGCATAGCGAAGTTAGTACTTGCTCACTATCTGCCGAAGACCACTTAAGTGCTTTTAAACCGCCTAAATCCATTCATGACGACGAACAGGATGTGCTGGATTGGATACTGGAACCGCTGATTCCCAACGACAAAGCGACCTTTCGCTCCACTAAAATGAAAGAGGGTAAAACCAAAGCACAGTACAAAGCTTTTGATACCTCCATTATGGAGCTGGCCGACGACATATCGTACGGCGTGCACGATTTGGAAGACTCGCTGGCACTGAACCTGGTAACTGAAAAGCAGTGGCGCGAAGACGTACTCGCTGTTTTGGACGACAACAGCGTTATTATGCTGGAAGAGCGGTTTTATACCGAGGCGCTTTTTTCAGGCCAAAGCCGTGCGCGTAAGCACGCAATTAGTAAGCTTGTCGGGCATTTTGTCGATGCCATCGAAGTTGCAGAACAGAACCTGTTTGAATCTCCCTGGCTGGATCTGCAGGCGAGCCTTCCGGAGCATATTGAACATACTCTGCAAGTGTTGAAGGACTTTGTGTTTAAGCATGTTATTCGGAGCTCTTCGGTGCAGGTTTTGGAGTACAAAGGCCAGATGATGATCTTGAAGCTGTTTCAGGTACTGAGCGAAAACCCTGAGCAACTGCTGCCTGGCTCTACTTTGCAAAAGTATAAAAACGCAGAAAACCCCAAGCGCGTTATTTGCGACTATATTTCGGGCATGACGGACAACTACGCGACCAAGCTTTACAGTAAACTGTTCAGCCCAGACACCGGCTCTGTATTTGATAAGGTTTAGTTATGAATGTTTACATGATGCTGTTACTGGCCTGGGGAGCGGGGCTTTCTGCCTTTTTAGGTGGTGTATTTGCCCGTTACGAAGGCACGCCAAGAACTACCACGAAACGTGAGTTTATTCATGGCATTACCGCCTTTGGTGGGGGCATTTTAGTGTCCGCGGTCGCCTTTGCTCTGGTTCCGGAGGGAATGAAAGAACTGAATGCCTGGTCGCTGACCCTGTTGTTTGCGGGCGGTGGTATAGTCTTTTGCTGTATTGATGCGTGGTTGGCTAAACAGGGCGGAAATGCCTCTCAATTTCTTGCCATGCTAATGGACTTTGTTCCCGAGGCTTTGTCATTGGGGGCCGTTTTTGCGGTCAGTCCGCAGACTGGGATTTTACTCGCCGTGTTTATTGGCGCCCAAAACTTTCCCGAGGGCTTTAATGCCTACCGTGAACTGAAGGCGGCAGGGCTCACCAAAAAAATGGCACTGGGCGGGCTGTTTGCAGCCTCATTTTTCGGCCCTCTTGCAGCAATTTCGGGCTATTTATGGTTGAGCGACACCCCGGCAATTACGGCTATGATAATGAGTTTCGCCGCCGGCGGTATCCTTTACTTAGTATTTCAGGATATTGCCCCGCAAGCAAAAATGCGACGTCACTGGACGCCTTCACTCGGAGCTGTATTGGGCTTTATTATTGGCATGCTGAGTAAGCAGTTGCTGGGTTAGTCGTCCTGCTTAAGTCAACGATAGGCCGGAGTTGGCTCATTGATTGATGATTGCGGTGGTTGTTGCAGCCAGTTTTCGGTAATAAGTCCGGGAACTCGTTCAAATTCTTTGGTGTTATTGGTAACAACCGTGAGTCCATGGCATCGGGCATGGCCAGCTATCATCTGATCATAGGAACCAATTGGTGTGCCTTCCTGTTTCAGTTTGTGACGAATAAGTGCTGTGTGATAAGCCGCGTCAGTATCGTAATTTAATATTTTTAAACGAGCCAAAAAGCTGTCGAGTTTGTCGGCATTAGTTGTACGTTGCTGCGAGTTTTCGACACCATATTGCAGTTCCATTACTGTAACTGAACTGATGCAGAGCTCGCGCGAGTGCTCATCAAAAATAGGGGCTAAATATGTTGGCCTATTTTTCATAATATAGATGCAGATATTCGTATCGAGCATATAACGCAAGTTCATAGCGGGTCACGCTCCTGCTCCTCGGGCTGCTCGCGTTCAATCATAAAGTCATCACTTGCTGGTTCGCCGTTAAACCAGGATGCCCAGCTTGTTTTGGCTGGGGTAATAATTCGGCTTTCACCAACCACTAAAACTTCCACCTCTTTAACGTCTTCGGAAAAGGCAACGTCTTTTGGCAGCCTTACTGCCTGTGTTTGATTACTTTTAAATAAGCTTGTTTTAGTCATTGGTCTTCCTGTATATCCAAAATGGATATACCTATTTTAGTCTAAATTTTAATCTTGTCAAAACCGTGATCACCCCCGCCTGTTTGAGTTATAATTCGCACAAATTTCAGCCGCGAAGAGAGAATTATGGCTAGAAACAAGAAAGAATCCATTGTTTTGGAGACCCCGACGGGGTCTGATCATGTGCTGCTGCATTCGTGCTGCGCGCCATGCTCAGGCGAGGTTATGGAGCGCATGGCGGAAGCTGGGATTAAATTTACCATTTTCTTCTATAACCCGAATATTCATCCGGAAAAAGAGTATCTACTGCGTAAAGAAGAGAACATTCGTTTTGCTGAGAAGCTGGGTGTGGACTTTATTGACTGCGATTACGACTCTAAAAACTGGTTCGAACGGGTTAAAGGCCTGGAGTGGGAGCCGGAGCGCGGTGAACGTTGCACTGAATGTTTTGATATGCGCTTTGAGCGTACAGCGTTGTATGCCCACGAAAACGGTTTTGACACCATTACCAGTTGCTTAGGTATTTCACGCTGGAAAAACATGGACCAGATTAACGACTGTGGTAAGCGTGCGGTAGCACCATACCCGGGTCTGCATTACTGGACCTTTAACTGGCGTAAGCAGGGTGGCGCTGCGCGTATGATAGAAATCTCCAAGCGTGAACGTTTTTACCAACAGGAATATTGCGGCTGCGTTTACTCATTACGAGACATGAACCGCTGGCGCCTGAAGAATGGCCGTGACCGCATAGAGATAGGCGTTCAGTACTATACCAACGAATAAATGACACCTAAAAAAAAGCCCCGGACGCTGGGAAGAGAGACGCCCGGGGCTACACGTGAAACCTACACTCAGTAAGCTTTAAAAGTTATAACGGAAGTTCGCCATAATCGTGCGTTGCTGTCCGTAAAAACAATCGCCACGAGACAAGCACGAGGTTAATACGGTTTTGTCGGTCAGGTTGTCCACATCCAGGCTCAAACTGTAGTTATCCCAGTCGTATCCGATCATAGCGTCAAAGACAGTGTAGCTCGGAGTTTCTAAGTGCAGCTGATTGCCACTAAAGGTTACATAACCGTCGGAAGTATTACCGACATAACGCGCACCGGCACCAATCTTAAAGCCGTTCCAATTATCTGGCCGGTACGTGGTCCAGATAGATGCTTGATGGTCCGGTGTTGCGGATAAAGGCTTACCGACTTCAGTTGGCTCGCTGCTTTCGCTTATAGCTGCATCGGTGTGCGCGTAGCTGGCATAAACATCAAGAGAGTCCCAAGCCAGCTGAGCCTCCAGCTCTACCCCTTCGATTTCAACTTCTCCAACCTGAATTTGGCGATCTGGAAATGGTGCACTGCCGTCGTTATTCGGGTTTTTACGGTTTTTCTCGGTAATGCGATAGGCTGAAGCCGTAAATAAATGTTCTGTACCCTGGGGCTGAAACTTCATACCGGCCTCCCACTGCCTGCCTTCCAAAGGCACGAACGGGTTGTCGTAGGCGTTTCGGCCAATGACCGGAGAAAATGACTCGCTATAGCTGAGGTAAGGTGATAAACCACCGTCCATCAGATACATAAAACCTAAGCGACCGGTTGTTGCGTATTGGTCTGTTGCCAGGCTATCTTCCGGGTTATTAGTTGCACGGTCACGACGTAACGCTGCAGAAATAAGCCACTTATCATGTATGCGTAAGTTGTCCTGAACGTAAATTCCGATTTGATGAGTGGTGAGAGAAGGAAGGTCAACGAGATCTGCTTCTGTCGGTAGATCGGTCGCCTGACCGTATATGGGATCATATAAATCTAGAGCGTTTCGTTGATTTGTTCGTGTAACAGTATCTCTATCGGCATCGTTATCCGTGTACGCATCTTGATAGTCGACTCCAAAAACCACGTCGTGCTCAATTGCACCGCTGACAATGTTTCCATGAATTTGAACATCGCCGGTCCAGGTTCTGGCATCGGCACGATATAACGACGATATTCGGCTAACCGAGCGGTCATCCGGACCAAAAACAGGTGGCCATCCATACATGGTATTGTAATCGGCGCTGCTGTCGCTATAGCGGCCAGCAAACTTTATGCGCCAGTCCAGATTAATGTCGTGTTCAACAATCGCTGTTAGCGCGTCTTGTTCCGTATCGTATTTATCAAAGCCGGGTTCTGACACAAAAGTTGAGCTGTCAATTTGGTCAAATTCGTTTGGTAACAAGGTGCCCTGCCAGGGGAAAAATTGCGTGCTAGAGCCTGACTCATTGCGCTGAATGTTGCCAATTAAGGTAATTTTCGTATCTTCAGAGGCATGCCAGCTCAATGACGGATTTAGCACCAGGCTGTTATCCGGAACGTAATCGGTTTGCGTATCGCTGTCGCGGTATAAGCCTACAAAGCGGCCGGTTAACGAAGCATCATCGTTCAATGCACCAGTAATATCGCCGGCAACTTGCTTACGTGAGTAGTTACCCAATTGAGCCCAGAACTGGCCTTCAGTTTCTGCCTTCGGACGCTTACTTACCAGGTTGATGATACCGCCGGTAGAGCCTTGTCCGTATAGAACTGAGCTAGGTCCTTTTAAAACTTCAATTTGACCGAGAGAATAAGGGTTAACGCGAACGTTGTTGTAGTTACCAAACAGAGATTTAAGGCCATCAAGGTACTGAACTGGAGCAACGCCACGAATCTGAGCCCAGTCGCCACGAGTGTCAACGCCGTATGGACCGTTGTACAAGCCTGCAACGTAGCCGATAGCATCCTGCACGGTAACAGCACCTAAGTCCTGAATACGGGCTTCGGTAAGAACCGAAACCGATAAAGGCGTTTCAATAATTGGCGTGTCAGATTTGGAGCCAGTGGCACTAACGTAAGAGATAAGTCCGCGAGAGCTGACATTGATGGTTTCCATCATCTCTTCTTGCGTTTTTTCTTGTTTTTCTTCTTGTGCGTAGCTGCTGGTGGAAGCTAAAGCGGCCAGGATGCTAGCCGCCAATACAGTCTTTTGAATGTTCATGATTCCCCTCGAATCTTAGATTTGGTCTAAATCGAGATGGATCCTAAATGAAAACGATTCGCGTTTAAAGTGTTATTTCACCCAAGTTTCTGGAAGTTCCCAATGAGCTTGATGAACGTCACCATTCCAGGTTTGCAAAGTGACCCAAACGCGCTGTTGTGAATTGAGTTTTTGTGGCGCTATAGCATGTACGTGCTGCAATAACTCACTGCCGTGCAAAATGCCGACATCATCTTGTTGCAGTTCTTCAATAGCTATTGGCTCCTCGCCAATGTTCACGTAACCCTGACGAATATCTCTGACTTTTCCTTCGTTAACGTACGCTGAAAAGTCTTTTACCCAGTCTTCATGATGTGCGTAAGGCGCGTCATTATTGGCTGGTTGCAAGGCCACTTTAAATGGGCCTGCGGCCTTTTCATCCCAGACAGGAGGGAATTCAGGTGGCTGCAACTGCTCATATAAAAAGTAAAAGGGCAGAATAAGAATTAAGCCACTGAGCTTAAATTTATTTCGGTTCCAGAAGGTATTTTTACGGCGTGCCATTAGTTAGCTCCTTCATTCTGTAACGACTCTTGCAGCGGTGTGCGTTTGGCTTTTGCCGCTTTCACTGTGCGAGAACCCCAAATCAAAAATCCGGTAATGGACATGGCCGACAAAATAAGTCCAAAAATAAACCAGATAGCTTTAGTCCAGATACCGCCAATAGTGCCGTAGTGCAGCGGATCAACAATATGCTGAATGGTTTGCACGGTATTCATATTGTCGGGCGAAACGGCTCGCGCTATCTCACCATTCCACGGGTTAATATCCAGCCGGTAAGAGTATTGGTCGTAGAAAATGAAGTCGCCACCGCCCATAATTTTGAACATGTCACGGTTATGCTCAGGCATCATAATGAAGCTGGGACGGATATCAGGGAAGCGCTGCTCCGCTATAAGCAAAGCGTCTTCAAAAGACACCGGAGCCTGTGCTTTTTCTCCCATAGGAATGTCAGATACTTCAACCAGCGGAGCGTGTTCTTCAATATCAATGTCTGCGTGCCAGAGCACTTGCTGAGTAAAGTACCAGAGGCCAGTTAAACTCATAACAATGAGGAACCAGATGGACCACGCGCCGCCGTGCTTGTGTAAGTCGGTTAAGAGGGTTTTTTTGCCTTGCTTGGCACGAATTTTAGGTTGCGAGTAAGCACGCCAGAACCTTTTATAAATGACCAGGCCGGTAACCAGAGCGCCAATCATGACAAAGGACATGCCCGAAACCAGATAATAACCCACGCTGTAGCCGTCTTGCCAGGGGAATAGCAACCAGCTATGCAGTGAGCGCATAAAGTTAATAAAAGTGATGCCCTGATTAACTTCCTGAATTTCGCCGGTGTACTGGTTTACATAGGCAATGCCCATCGGGATGTTTTCATCAGAGAAAACGACAGCGTTAATAATATAAGGCTCAAAAGTCATTACCGTCGTAACGTTGGCCGTTGGAAACTGGTCTTTAACGGTAGCAACTAGCTCGGAAATTGGCTGAGCTGGCAAATTCTCGGGATTAACCGCGCGCGCATTTTCGTTGAACAACCAGGTTAGCTCGTGACTGAATACGGCGATGGTACCGGTAATGCAGATAAAGCAAAACAGGATCCATATTGGCAGCGAGCACCACCCATGTAATTTAAACCATTGCCTTTGTGTCATTCGAACTCCCCCGAGAAATTTTCCGAAATGATATTGTAAATACGAACAATTATCAAATACAATGATTTGGTAGGGAGGCGATTCATGAAGGCATTTGCCAGAAATTTCATAGCCACAGCGGTAGCATCCGCGCTGTTAAGCTCCGCTGCTGTAGCCGCACAAAACGAAGCTTCTGCTGAAGAAAACAAAGAAAAAGCGGGAACGCAGGAAAAGATTTTTGAACACATTAAGGTTACCGGCAGTTCTTTAGATCAGGCGACTACTGCAACAGGGCTGCCGCTAACACTGCGTCAGACTCCACAGTCGATTTCAATTATTGACCGCACCTTTATAGACAGCTTCTCACTCGATACGGTTGCCGATGTGATGCAGTTTGCACCGGGTATTCAGGCGCAACAGGCCGAAACTGACCGATTTTTCTTCCGTGCCCGTGGCCGCGATGTGACCAACTTCCAGTTTGACGGTGTGCCTATTGCGTACAACAGCTTCTTTAGTGAAGCATTGGCGGACTCCGTTATTTTTGAACGCGTTGAAATTGTGCGTGGCGCTACGGGTTTGTTAACCGGTGTCGGCGAACCTTCTGCTGCCATTAACCTTATTCGTAAGCGCCCTAAAGCGGAAGATGGTGGTTATGCGAGCCTGGGGATTGGCTCGTGGAGTAATTACAGATTAGAAGCTGATCACTCTCAAACTTTGTCTGAGGATGGAAACGTAAAAGGACGTGTTGCGCTTGCCTATGAAGAAGGTGACAGTTACGTCAATTTGTCCGAAAAAGAAAACGCGCAAATCTATGCCGTTGTAACTGCTGATTTAACGACACAAACGCGTTTAACCATGGGCGCTGATTATAGCGAGCGTAACCCCAAAGGAAGTATGTGGGGCGCACTGCCTCTGTTTTATGACGATGGTACGCAGGCTGATGATTTGCCAGTTAGTACAACGACAGCATCGACCTGGAATCGATGGGATAGAGAAAGTACTAGTGTATTCGTTCAGTTAGAGCATGCTTTTGATAACGGCTGGGATATTCAACTGGATGTTGAGCGTCGTAAAGATGATATGGACGGGTATTTGCTGTACTTTGAATTCTTCCCCGATAAGACGACAGGTAAGACTCCAAATTCCGACTTTCAACCCTCACCAAATCATTATGTTGCTGAACGTGAGCAAACGTCATATCGCTTTTTGGCGTCAGGTCCTTTCGAGCTATTTGGTCGTGAGCACCAATTAACCGCTGGTGCTTTGAGTTCTGAACAAAATGTTGATTCCGTTTCTTATAGCAGTGCTGACGCCATAGACGTTCCTAGTTTGTTTGACTGGGGGAATGGAGTCGATCCCATTAACTTTAGCGACACTCCCGCTTATGGAACTTATGAATCATATAAACAAAAAGGGGTATACGCTGCAGCTCAATTGAGTTTAACGGATGACTTAACTGCTATTCTAGGCAATAGAATTACAACCTACGATACCTTTGTACAATCACCGTGGTCGCCAAGCGATTATAAAAACTCAGGCGTTAACACCCCTTATTTCGGGCTGGTTTATGATGTCACAGACGTTATTTCAACCTATGCCAGCTACACGGAAATTTTTAAACCTCAAAGCGCGCGAAATGCAGACAATGAACTCATCGGTCCGGTGGAAGGTTCAAACGCAGAATTGGGCGTTAAAGGCGACTTCTTTAATGAAGCTTTAACAGCCAGTGTTGCCGTCTTTAAAGTGAAAGAAGATAACCTTGCAATTAGTGACCCCAATAATGCGGACTTCCTGCCAGGTACGACTATTCGCCCTTCTATTGGAGTCGATGGTGCCGAGAGTGAAGGTTATGAGTTTGAGTTAAATGGTAAGCCAACCGATTCACTGAATATTTTCTTCAGTTATACGCACAACGAGTCGGAAGATCGTGATGGTTCAGACTATGCGCCTTATTTACCCGAAGACATGGTGAAAGCCAGCGTACTTTATACTGCCACAGATGAATTGAAAGTCGGTGTGAACGCCAACTGGCAGAGCAAAATATCGTCTAACCCGAATATAGGCCCAAATGGCGAAACCTTTACTCAGGACAGCTACACCGTCGTGAATGCCATGGCCAACTATAAGCTAAGCCAAAACTGGGATCTGAGCTTTAACGTCAACACCTGTTCGATAAAAAGTACTATTCCAGCATCGACTTTTATAATCAGGGCTTTTTCGGTGCTCCGCGCAATGTGGAACTGAGTGTTAAATACGCTTGGTAAAAACAGCAAGCTTTACTTGTAAGAGGCTGTGCTTTTGCACGGCCTTTTTTGTGCCTAAATTTTGACACTGTTATTTTGTAACATTACTTGTCTGATTATTGACAAGTTTCGGCAAGACTATAACTATAGCTTTTATCAGAGTTTATTGTTCCCTCCCTAACAATTAACAGAAGAGATACTATGAAAAAGTTATTGATTGCTTTGTCTGTAGTCAGCTGTTTTGCGGCAGCCGACGAAGGTATGTGGATGCCCAAACAGTTACCGGAAATTGCCGATAAGCTGAAGGCGGCAGGTCTGACTATTGACCCTAATGATATTTCTAAATTAACCGAGTTCCCCGCTGCTGCCATTGTCAGCCTGGGTGGTTGCTCGGCCTCGTTTGTGTCACCAGACGGGTTAGTAGCAACTAACCATCATTGTGCTTACAACAGCATTGCTCATAACTCGACGCCAGACAACGATTTGCTCGCTAATGGCTTTTTAGCCAAAGACTTAAGTGCAGAAGTACCGGCGGCACCGGGCAGCCGCATTTTTGTGACTAAAGCGGTCGATGAAGTCACTAATAAGGTGATTGATGCCAAGGTAACCGAGTTAACGGGCAAAGCGCGTCTGGACGCGATAGAAGATAACCAGAAAGCTTTGGTAGCAGAGTGTGAAGAGGACGAAGGGCATCGTTGCACGGTAGCTGCATACTACGGCAGCCTCGAGTATTACCTTATTAAGCAACTGGAAATTAAGGACGTTCGCTTAGTCCATGCACCGGCAAGCGGCGTGGGGAAATTTGGTGGCGACACCGATAACTGGATGTGGCCACGTCATACTGGCGACTACAGCTTTTTACGCGCTTATGTCAGCCCGGAAGGTGAGTCAGCGGATTACAGTGAGGACAACGTACCTTATAAACCGGATTACCACTTAACGATAGCCAGTGAAGGCCTGGAAGAAGGTGACTTTGTTATGGCCCTGGGTTATCCGGGCCGCACGAACCGCCACCGCCTGCCGTCTGAAGTAAAAGAAACCTTTGAATGGAGCTACCCTAAAACAGTTGAACAGTTTCAGGATTCACTGGACATTATTGCCCGAGAAACAGCCGACGATAAAGATGCAGAGCTCAAGTACGCCAGCCGTGTTGCCGGCCTGAACAATTACCTGAAAAACCGTCAGGGTATGCTGGACAGCTTTGCGAACAGCGACTTGCTGGAACGTAAGCAACAGGAACATAAAAAACTGACTGAGTGGGTAAACAGCGACCGCACGAAAAAAGCGTTGTATGCCGATGGGCTTAATACCATTGATACGTTGCTACAGCAGCGCCATAAGAAAAGTCGTGCTGATTACCAACTGAATAATGCAACGCCGCGTTTGCTTTCTGTTGCCCGCGCTGTGCACCGTTTGGCTCAGGAAGGCACCAAGCCCGACGCCGAACGCAAAGCCGGTTACCAGGAACGTGATATTCCGCGCTTTGAGTCATATTTAGCGGGTATGGATCGCAATTTTGACGCTAAGGTTGAGAAGGCATTAGATCTGCACAATCTGAGCAGCTACATGGCACAGCCTAAGTCAGAGCGCGATGCCGCTTTCGATAAAGCTATGGGTCTGCGTGATGGCATGAGCAACGACGAGTTAAGCGCGTTAATTGATGGTTGGTATGAAAGCACTAGCTTACTTGACCGAGATAACCGTATGGCGTTGTTGGAATTTGACCCGGAACAGTTTGAGCAAAGCGAAGATCCGTTCGTTAAAGCCGCTGTCGCACTTTATCCTTCCGATTTAGAAGATGAGAAAAAGAGCGAAGAGCTTTCCGGTAAAATTCAGCAAGCCTACGCCGACTACATGCGCGCAAAAATTGCCTTTATGCAAAGTAAAGGAGAGGCCGTGTACCCTGATGCGAACAGCACGCTGAGAATTACTTACGGTAACGTTGCAGGCCGCGACCATGGTACCGAAGACGGTAATGCCTGGGCACCTTTTACCACCTTGCGTGGTGTAACAGAAAAAGCCACTGGTGAAGGGGAGTTTAATGCGCCGGAAGAACAACTGAAGGCGATTGAAGCCGGTGACTTCGGTCCTTATGAGAAAGCGGATTTAAATTCTGTACCTGTGAACTACCTTGCTACTTTGGATATTACCGGTGGTAATTCAGGTTCTGCGGTTTTGAACCATAAAGGCGAGTTTGTTGGTCTGGCTTTCGACGGCACGCTGGATTCCATTATTTCCGATTGGGATTTCAACTTGGAGAACACCCGTTCTATTCAGGTGGATACTCGCTACATGCTGTGGCAGATGGAATACGTTGACCACGCGGATAACTTGCTGAAAGAGCTGGGTGTTAGTACAAGCCAGTAGTTATTATTTAACGTATTAGCTATAGCAAAACCACCATCGTTAATTTTTAGCGGTGGTGGTTTTTTTGTTGTGCTGGCAGAAGGCGAGCAGGAAGAATAAGATGGTCGCAAAATAGCGTTGTAAAAGTAGATGGTATGCCAATAACAAAAATATCCGCCTTACGTTGCCCAATAGAGCAGTCACCTTTGCAGTTGGTGGACGGCAGCTGGCGCTGTGAAAATGGTCACAGCTATGATGTGGCTAAACAGGGCTACGTAAATTTGTTGCCGGTGCAGAATAAGCGCTCGAAAGACCCCGGCGACAGCAAAGCCATGGTGCAGGCACGGCGGGAGTTTCTGGAACAGGGTTATTATGAACCACTGGCGCAGGTTCTGGCTGATACTGTGTTAGCACAGGGTGAGCAGACGGTGCTTGATGCCGGTTGCGGCGAAGGCTACTACCTACGTTACTTGGTTGAGCAGGCGGAACAAAACGGTACCGATTTAAGCATGGCCGCTCTGGATATTTCAAAATGGGCAGTGCAGGCTGCGGCAAAACGCGATAAACGGCTCAGCTGGATGGTCGCTTCCAATAATTCTATTCCACTGGACGATAACAGTGTCGATACCATTTTGTGCGTGTTTGGCTTCCCTGTTGAAGCTGAATTTAAGCGGGTTCTAAAGCCCGGCGGACGGCTAATTATGGTAGACCCAACTGGTGATCACCTAAAAGAGCTAAAAGCCATTATTTATTCTGAGATAAAAAGTAAAAATGAGACCTTACCGATAACCGCCTCCGAATTTGAACTGATTTCCGAACAACGAGAGACTTTTCCGGTATCACTGACATCGAATGAAGCCATAAAAGATTTACTGACTATGACTCCGCACCTATACCGCAGCAGCGCCGAAGGCCGTGAACGCGCCGAAGCTATGAGCTTTTTACAGCTCACCGCTGATGTCTGGGTGCGGGTTTTTACTTTGAGCGCCTAACGCATGCGAGCAGTTATTCACGCAACAATCACCACTGTAGCTAAAAACGACTGGGATCGCCTATTCGGGAACCATTATCCTTTTACGCGCTATGATTTTCTGCTGGCGCTTGAGCAGGGTGGCAGTCTTGGGCTGCAGCGCGGCTGGTTGCCGCAATATGCTGTTGTTTATGATGATAATGACACCATGGTTGCGGCTATGCCGTGGTTTAAGAAAACGCATTCCTATGGTGAGTATCTGTTCGACTGGGCCTTCGCCGAAGCCTTTGAGCGCTATGGTTTTCAATATTACCCCAAGCTGATTAACGCCATACCTTTTACCCCATGTCAGGGACCGCGTTTGGCTATTAGCGAGGGTGTTAACCGCGGCGAAATGTTGTCCATTATTGAGTCGGAGTTGTTAAAGCAACATGACGTCAGTAACTTGCAGAGTTTGTACGTTGAACCTGACTTGAGCCATGCTTTCGCCGACGAAGGTTGGTGGCAGCGTTTTGATATCCAGTTTCTCTGGCAGAACCGGGACTACGGCAGCTTTGATGATTTTTTAGCGGCTCTGGTGTCGCGTAAGCGTAAGACGATTCGCAAAGAGCGGCAGAAAGTATCAGAACAAAATGTGCAAATGGGAACCCTGCAGGGTAATGAGTTAACTGCGGGGTTTTGGCAGCAATTTACTCTGTTCTACCAGCGTACTTATTTAAAACGTTCGGGGCATGGCGGCTATTTAACCCCTGCTACCTTCAAGCTCTGGGCTGAACATTTAGCCGATTATATTGTGGTATTCGCTGCCTACAAAGACGACAACCTGCTGGCTGCTTCTTTGTGTTTTAAAGGAGAAGATACACTTTACGGACGCTACTGGGGCTGCCGGGAAGAGCTTGAATTTCTGCACTTTGAAGCCTGTTATTATCAGGGAATTGAGTTTTGCATAAACCACGGGCTACAGTATTTTGACGCGGGCGCTCAGGGTGAGCACAAATTGCATCGTGGTTTTGAGCCTGTTCTGCGCGAAGGCTTTTACCGTTTTATGGAGGCGCCTCTTAGCGACGCCATTGAGCAGTATTGTCAGGATGAACGCAGTGCGTTACGCGAACACCTGAAAACACTGCAAACCTATCTGCCTTATAAAATCAGCGATTAATACAACGGCCATACCAGCAGTATCATGACCAGCGCAACCGCCGAAACCAGCAGGGACAACGGTAGTCCAAGCCGCCAGTAGTCGCTAAAATTGTAACCCCCCGGGCCCATAACCAATATATTCGACTGGTGGCCTATCGGGGTTAAGAAAGGCACAGCGGCACCAATAGCAACCGCCATTAAAAACGGATCCATACTGGCGCCGAAGCTGCTGGCCATACTGATGCCAATAGGCGCCATCAATACGGCCGCGGCGGCGTTGTTAACTATGTTCGACAGCAGCATCGTAACTATTAGCAGTAAGCCCACGGCAACAAAATCGGGTGACCCCTGACTCACATAAAGCACCGCGTTGGCAATGGTATCGGCAGCACCGCTGCGCTCCAGCGCAGACCCCAGTGGAATTGTCGCTCCCAGCAAGACAATAATAGGCCAGTCTATGGCGTCATAGAGTTCCCGAAGAGGCAGAATATTGGTAATAACCATAAGGCCGGCCGCAAGAGAGAACGCAACCGGCACTGAGATAAAGCCGAGTGCTGCTGCCAGAATCGCTGCCGAGAATATCCCCAGTGGCTGAATCAGTTGTTTTGGTGAGCCCAGTCGCAAGCTACGTTGAGCTAGAGGGAAGCAGCCAAAGCGCTGAAATACGTCATTAAGCACTTCAGCGTCGCCCTGCAGTAATAAAACATCACCCGGCTTAAAGCGAATATTCGCCAGTTTTGTTCCCAGCTTTTGGCCCTCGCGGGCAACGCCCAGTACATTAATACCGTAGCGGCTGCGTAATTTTATGTCGCCAGCCGAGCGGCCGATAAGGCGTGAATCGTGCCCGACAATCCCTTCAATAACGGTAATGTCGTCGGACTTTAAAAAGCGCTCGTCAATTTCTTCCTCGGCGTTAAGCTCAAGCCCTGTTCCGTCAATAACTTGCTGAATGGTCTCCGCGTTGGCTTCAACTATTAATACATCCTCAGGTTTCAATCGCAAGTATCGGGCCGGTGCAGACCAGCGCTTTTCGCCACGTTGTAGTGCAACAATTACAAAGTCCTCTTCGCTACGGTTTTCCAGCTCATAGAGAGTTTCACCAACAAAGTTAGAGCCTTCAGGTACATAGAGTTCGGTCAGGTAGCTACTGACATCGTAAAGTGACTGCGATTTGGATTTCCCAGCTTTTTCTGGCACCAACCAGTGACTTAGCAGCCACATAAAGAGTAAGCCCGCGATGGCGATGCTGAGACCAACCGGAGTAAATTCAAAAATACCGAAAGACTCACCCATAGCCTCGCGACGAATATCGGCAATAATAATGTTCGGCGGCGTACCCACCATAGTAATAGTGCCCCCCAGTAAGGAGCCAAAGGCCATAGGCATTAACACTTTGGAGGGGTTATTGCCACTGCTGCGGGCGAGTTGAAGGGCGACTGGTATCATTATCGCCATGGTGCCTGTATTGCTGATAAAAGCTGAGCAGATCGTAGTGACTGAGGTCAGGGCTATCATCTGTAACCAGCGTTTATCGCCTATGTTTTTCATAGCCGATGCCAGTGCATCGACAACGCCGGAGCGCCAAAGTGCCTGGCTAATAATCAATACCGCCGCAACAGTAATGACAGCAGCGTTACCAAAACCACTGAACACCTCGGCAGTTGGAACCAGACCAAGAATAGCCGCGGACAATAGCGCCATCATGGCAACCAGGTCGTAACGCCATTTATCTATGACGAAAAGCACCAACATGGCGACTAAGATTATTCCAATAAGCCATTGATCCAGCATGTAACAGGTACCGTTTAGTGTTTAAAGGTTGAAGATTGCACAGTGTTGGGTTTGAAGCAATAGCGTCTATACTGATAAATCAGTTAGTTGCCTGACATCCCATTGTAGTAGTCTGACGTTTACGTCAGGAGCGATATCTCACCTGACATGAATGTCAGGCTACGAAATTATTTACGGAGGCCATAAAATGAAATACTTAAGCTTAACAAGTGCGGTAATTATTGGTCTGGCGGGAATAAGCAGTGCGCCGGCTAACAGCGATGACCACAAAGACAGTGGACTGGCTAAAGCGGAAATTCAGGAGTGGCAGGTTCCCTGGGAGGACTCCCGGCCTCGTGACCCCTGGGTGCACAATAATACGGTCTGGTTCGTGGGTCAGGGAAGTGATTACGCGGCAACATTTAACCCCGAAACCGAAGAGTTTAAACGCTACGATCTACCCGATGGAGCGGGTCCGCATACTGTTATTGTCGATGATCGTGGCGCTTGGTACACCGGCAATCTTATGAACCATATTGGCTTAATTGATCCGGTTTCAGGCGACATTAAAAAGTTTGAATTACCCGGAGATGGAATGCGCGACAGCCACACCATGGACTTCACTAGCGATGGCAATATTTGGTTTACGGTGCAGGGCGGTAACCAAATAGGCTTTCTGGAAACAGATGACGGTGAAATAGAACTTTGGGATGTGCCCACGGATTCGGCCCGGCCTTACGGTTTAATTGTTGAAAACGACAAACCCTGGGCAACGCTCTTTGGTACCAATAAGTTGGCGACTGTTGAAAGCGGAAAGCTGCGGGAAATTGAGCTTGAACGGAAAGACAATAGGCCACGCAGGCTTGGTATGACTGACGACGGTACCATCTGGTACGTCGATTATAATAAAGGTTACGTGGGTAGCTACGACCCGGCTAGCGGTGAGAATAAAGACTGGCGGGCACCAGCTGAAGAAAATTCACGGCCTTATGGTATGGCGGTGGATAAACGTAATGACGTCTGGTTTGTAGAGACCGGTGTGCAGCCAAACCGGCTGGTGGGCTTCGATACCGAAACCCACGAGTTTTCAGAGCCAATTGAGCTGGAGAGTGGCGGCGGTACTGTTCGTCATATGTTCTATGATGAAGCTACCGATTCCATTTGGTTCGGCACCGACGCCAACACCCTGGGAGTGGTTCGTCTTCAGTAGCCAGGTTACATAGGCAGAACTTCTAATACGGCAACGTAAGAGCCCTGGCGTTTGGTAGCCGGGGCTTCGCCGTTGTCGTCAGCGTATTCTGCTTCTAACCAGTACATGCCTGGTTCATCCAGAGTGAAGGTGACTTCGCCTTTCTCGTTGGTCGTTAACTTGGTTGGTTGTGCCTGATCTCGGTAACGCTCACCGCCTTTTACCAAGAAAATTTCAGTTCTCGCTGCTGCGGCACCGTCAATATTGAACTTAAAGGTAATGTTTTCACCAGTGTATAAATCGTTCGGGTGGGTCACTGGTTCAAGTTCCAGACCTTTACCTGTTGGACCCAGGGTGTCATAAGTTGGTGCACCAGAAGTTACAAATGTTTCAACTCGACGTGAGCGCTCACTAACTTCTAACTCTTTAGCGTCCTGAGGCACTTCTTTGTAGAAGTCTTCATTGGTTTTTTGCGCACCACGTGGTGGCCAGTATTGGCGTTCACCTTCGTCATCTATCCAGCGCGCAGATAACCCTGAACTGGCTGAATAAATGGTGTAAGTGCCTTCTTTTTCCAGTTCAATATCAAATACCGAGCGGTATTTGCCTTTATGACCATTCTCCAGAGTCACATCGGAGCCGTCTGGCGCCATGGCTTTTACGTAATCCAGGCTAAGCGGGTAGTGATCTGGATAAAAAATGCCATTGGCTATAGCGGCATCAAAAGTCACCCATTCGGAATCGCCGGAAACGACGGTGGCGCTGGGTTTAATCCAGACCCGGTGAGCTTCACTGCTGGTGCTGGCAAATAAGGTCAGCACAGCCAGGCTGGTTGTAAGTACAGAAGATAATTTCATGATTAAGGCTCCAGTTTTAATGACACTCGGCCAAGCTCGTGCTCGCCGGTCTCTGAGATGGATATTGGGCTATCGATAGGTAAAGACAATGGCAGGCGCAGCATTTCGCGACCGCCGACTTCGCGCGCGGCTTCTACATACAAGTAGTACTGGCCGGGCTCAAGTTCCGGTAGTTTGGTTAATAAAGGCGTTAAGTCCACCTTGTGAGTGCCGGGGCGGCGAGTTGCACCCGATACACCGTCGATAGGCATGTCGGCCATACGACCACTGCGACGCCACCACTGGCGCATGTCTTTAAGCCACTTTTCGCCTTCGCTATCTTTTAGGTTAACGTCGTACCAGACTGCAATATCAGCTACCCGTTGGCTACGTTCATTTGCCAGCCATACCGCCAGGTAAGGTGCGTGATATTCAGCCACTGACAGGCGGGGAATTTCGACGTTGAGCTCGTTTTCAGCAGCATGTGCTGATCCCATAACGGCGAACAAAGGAATGATGAAGCCAGCCAGAACCAGTGGCCAGGTGGACTTGCGCCCCTTACTGTATTTTTTCAAAAGTAATAACCCCGTAATTGTGAATAAAATGCTGGCAACGGCAAATACGTCAATGAAAAGACTCCAGAGAAAACCGGTGTTGCGGGCTTTGTGGAGGTCATTGAAATAGGCTATCCAGCCGCGATCGGTGGTTTCCGAATAAAAAGCACCACTGGTTAAATCGACGCTGAACCAGCTGTCCCCGCCAGGGCGAGGCATGGCGACGTACAATTCGTAGTCACTCCATTCGATTTCGGCATTTGAACTGATGCTGTTTTGCGTCTTATCTTCGTACCAGCGGTGGAAAAAAGTTGGTAGAGCGTCATTCCCTGAAGCATTCGCCAACCGGTCCAATTCCGTTTGTGGGAGAGAGCTTTCATGGCTTTCGACGCTGGGTGCGGATTCTATCCAGCCAGCATGGTTTAGCGTTATACCGGTGACTGAAAACAACAACATGCCAATGAGGCAAACGGCAGAGCTTATCCAATGCCAGTCTTTTAAAGACCACCCTCTGCGGCCACCCGAACGTCGAGCCATTAACTTTTCTTCCTTTACAAACAACAGTGCATGTATCTTATATAAAAACCGTTCTCATTTTCAATAGTTAATGATAAAAATTCTCATTTAGATTTAGTTTTTTTATGTTATTATGCGCACAAAATCGCCAATGAGGAATTGTTATGAGAAGTATCATTGCGGAAAAAGTGACTCAGGTACGCCACTGGAACGACACCCTGTTTAGCTTTAGAACCACGCGTCAGCCAAGCTTTACCTTCGAAAACGGTCAGTTTGTAATGATGGGACTGCAACTGGAAGACAAGCCGCTGCTCAGAGCTTACAGCATTGCCAGCGCAAACCACGAAGAAGAGCTTGAGTTCTTTAGTATTAAAGTGCCGGACGGTGCCTTAACGTCACGCCTGCAACATATTAAGGTGGGCGACGAAGTGGTGTTGTCGACACGCCCTACAGGCACGTTAGTACCGGGGCACTTACTGCCAGGCAAAAACTTGTACTTGCTCAGTACCGGCACCGGTTTAGCGCCTTTTATGAGCGTTATTAAAGACCCCGACATATACGAACAGTACGATAAAGTCGTGTTGGTTCACGGTGTGCGCTGGGTGTCTGAGTTGGCGTATCAAAAGGAAATCTCTGAGATTCTGCCAAATAACGAATACTTTGGTGACTGGGTGCGGGAAAAGCTCATTTATTACCCGACAGTGACCCGCGAGCCATTCCGTGATGAAGCGCATCAGCAACGTATTACCGATTTGCTGGAGTCTGGTACCTTAACCAAAACCATTGGTATGCCAGATCTGAACCCTGAACACGATCGCTTTATGTTGTGCGGTAATGACGCTATGCTTCAAGATCTGATGGTTATTCTCAATGAACGAGGCTTTAGTAAAGCAACATCACGTAAGCAAGGCAGCTACGTGATTGAGCAGGCCTTTATTGAGAAGTAGAGAGTATTGAAAAATAAAGAGTATTGAGAAGTAGAGAGTATTGAAAAATAAGCAGGTGTATGACCCAGGAGCAAAGTAAAAAAGCACTAGTGGTAGAAGGTGGCGCCATGCGCGGTATCTTCGCCGCTGGTGTGCTGGACGGCTTTCTTGAAACCGGACAAACCGACTTTGATTTTGCAATTGGGGTGTCGGCAGGTTCAACCAACCTAATTGGTTTTCTTGCCGGCGACCACGGACGTAACCGTAAAATTCTCTTGCAGCATGCGCTACAGCCCGAGTTTTTGAACTGGCGACGCTTTTTAAAAGGCGGACATTTTTGCGATGTGAGCTGGCTTTGGCACGCTTCGTTTGAACAAGTACCACTGAATACCCGTCATTACCTGGAGCAGAACCGGCCTTTATACGTTGTAACGACCAATGTCGATACAGGGTTTCCGGTGTATACCAGGGTGACAGCCGATAACTTACACGAACTATTTCCTGCTTCCTGTGCTATTCCGCTGGCTTACCGCGAGTTTCCGGCCGTTGGTGGAGCGCCTATGACGGATGGCGGACTGGGTGACTCTATTCCGGTGATTAAAGCCTATGAAATGGGTGCGCTGGATATAACCGTTATTTTGTCCCGGCCGCGAGGTTTCCGAAAGAAGATAAGACCCCTGCCTAAGTTTACTAAGCGCTTTTTTAAACACCATCCTGCCTTATTTGACGCAGTAGCCCGCCGCTCGGCCGTTTACAATGACGCTATTAACTTTATTGATAACCCTCCTGCGGACTGTAAAATGACCGTTCTGGCTCCGCCGGAGGATTTCCCGGTAGGACGTTTCACTCAGGATAAAAAGCTGCTGGAGCAAGGTTATGAAATGGGAAGAGCCGCCGCATTGGCAACAAATTCTGCGTGATGTCCGTGCCTGTACCTTATGTGAACCAGAGCTGCCGTTTGGTGCCCGCCCCGTTGTTCAGTTGCACCCTAAAGCCAGAATTCTAGTTGCCGGACAAGCCCCCGGAAAGCGCGTTCATGCCTCCGGTAAGCCTTTCGATGACCCCAGTGGCGACAGGCTTCGTCAGTGGATGGGCATTGATAAAGACACTTTTTACAATGCCGAAGAACTGGCTATTATTCCTATGGGCTTTTGTTATCCGGGCACTGGTAAGTCCGGTGACTTGCCGCCCCGCCCCGAATGCGCGCCCACCTGGCGCGAGCAAATACTGCAACAGCTACCCAATTTAGAATTAACACTGGCTATTGGTCAATACGCGCAACAGTGGCATTTGCAGGAACCTAAGCGCAGCCTGACCGAACGTGTCAGAGACTGGCGAAGTTACTGGCCGCAGTTATTACCATTACCTCATCCGAGCCCCCGCAACAATATCTGGATGAAGCGTAACCCATGGTTTGAAACTGAGGTTATTCCGGAGTTAAGGCAAAGAGTGAAAGAACTGCTTTGACTTTTACAGGGCAAGTCGATAATTTTAGAGGCTTAACTTAAACGCAGCGGGCACGGATAACCCTGATGAAATTACGACAATGGCGTATCTGGCACCGCTGGTTATCTCTTCTTTTTGGCCTGCAGTTAGTGGTATGGAGCATTAGTGGCGCCTATATGGTGTTCTTTGATTTAAGCTTCATTCACGGCGACCATCTGGTGAAAAAGCTTGAGCAACCTATAGCTGAGAACACGTTAATTTCGCCGGTAAGCTGGGTCTTAGAGCAACATCCGCAAGCCACGTCGGTGCGACTTATGCGCCAGTGGGTAAAGGGCTCTTTGCAGACGGTTTACCGCGTTGAAAGCCAAACCGGTACGCAATTGCTGAGCGCCGAATCCTTGGAGCCGATCACACTTGACCGCATGGATATTGGCTACATTGCCCGTCAACATTACAGTGGAAATGAAGACGCAAAAGCCCAGGTTAGCTTTATTGAAGATCGTGCTCCGGGTGAGCTTAACTCCGCTTTGTTACCCGTATGGCGAGTAGACTTTAATGATTGGGCCGGTGCTACCTTGTACTTCTCGGCGACAACCGGGGAGCTGGTGACCAAACGACATAACTTCTGGCGAGTGTTCGACTTTTTCTGGATGCTTCACATAATGGATTACCAAGACCGAGTGGATATTGAAACCTGGTGGTTAAAGGCGTTTAGCATAGCGAATATACTTTTTGTGATAACTGGCACGGCTCTGCTTTACTTCCACTTCCGGCCGCGCAGAAGAAGCAGGCGAGCTGCATGAGGTTTGTGCGTAAGCTGCATCGCTGGCTGAGTTTGGTCATTCTTATACAAGTGCTTATCTGGCTGGTTAGTGGCTTGTACTTCGGCTGGGTGGGTCACCAGAGCCTGGCGGCTCATGACTACTTTCAAAGCGCTCCTAAAGCGCCGGTCGGGCCTGTTTTTTATCCTGAAAACGCCTTAATGGAACGCTTCGAAAATATTAAAAGTGTGGAAATACGCTCAATTTCGGAAACGGCTCAGTACCTTGTTCTGACAATTGAGGGTGCCAGACATTATGTGAATGCCCAGACCGGAGAGCGCTGGCAAACGTCCGCGCCGCTGGCCGCAAAACTGGCACGACAAAGCTATAACGGGCCGGGTTCAGTTAACGAAGTACAGGCTGTAACGGGCAGTGAAGAGATTATTGACTGGAACAAGCCCGGTTACAGAGTCACTTTTACCGATGACATTCATACGCGTGTGTATGTAGACGCTGCCTCTGGTGAAGTGGTTGATCACCGTAATCATAGTTGGTGGCTAAGTGACTGGATGTTCCGTTTACACTTTATGGATTACAGTGGTGAACGCGACTTTAACAGCTTACTGAACATTATTGCCGCTACCATCGCGTTATGGTTTAGTTTATCAGGCTTAATTTTACTCGGTCGCAGCTTAAAACACCGGCAGTTATTCTAAAGCTGCCGGTTACCACCAGCGCCCGGTTTTACGACAATAGCTTTTGTAAGCTTCACCAAACGTTTCAGTTAACATACGTTCTTCCGGCAGAATTTGAAAGCGGTGCATATAGGCCACATATAACGCCAGCCCCCATAAAGAAAAGACACTTCCCAGAAACACACCCCAGGCCATAAGCAAAAAGAAAAAGCCTAAATACATTGGGTTACGTGTTCTTTGGTATATTCCGGTAGTGACAAGTTCGGTGCTTTTGTTCGGAGCGCGTGGGTCTACCGTAGTTTGTGCTCTGCGAAACCCAATAACGCCTAACAAGGGCAGCAAGACTCCTAATACCAATAGAAAAATAGCTGCGGCGCGCTGGCCGACATAAAATTGGTTAAAGACCTGCGTATAGTGAGCCGTTAACCACATTAAACCGGCGACTATGGCAACAACCAGCAAAGGTGGTATTTTGAGTTCAAGTGATTTCATGGCAAAGTGGCGCCCCTTTTAGCGAAGACAAGAAATATGACGACCGATACCCATCAGATTATTGAGCAAACCCGGCACTGGGTGCAACAGCTGATTGTAAAGTACAACATCTGCCCTTTTGCACGCCGCGAAGTTGAGCGCAAGAGTATTCGCTATAGTGTAGCCGAAAATCGCAAGCCACAAGCTGTTTTACAGCAGCTGCTGGATGAAGCTAAACACCTGGATACCACACCTGAAACCGAAACCACGCTGCTTATTCTGCCGTCGGGGTTTGAAGGGTTTTACGAATTTCTGAATTTGGTTGATGTAGCCGATGCTTTGCTTATTGAGGAAGGCTACGAAGGCGTGTACCAGCTGGCGCATTTTCACCCCGACTACTGCTTTGAGGGCGAGCCCCAGGACGACCCGGCAAATTATACCAACCGTGCCCCGTATCCAACTTTACATTTATTGCGTGAGGCCAGTATTGAAGAGGCTCTGAGAGATTATGACGACCCTGAATCGATTCCTGAGCGCAATATTGAATTTGCCCGGCGTAAAGGTGCTGGATTTTTTAAAGCAATCTTGCCAGTTTAACTTCTGAGTCCTTGCTACACTATTAATTATAGTAACAATTGTTAATTGCAGACCGCTCTGTCGGGCAAAGAAGTGATGAGGCGTCATGAGAAAACATCATATTACTCACAGAATTATTGAACAGCTACCAACTATGGTGGCTTATGTCGACAGAGACCGGCTGTTTCGCTATGTAAATACGTCGTATGCGGGGTTCTTTGACCTGACCCCGCAGGAAATGCTGGGCAAACCGTTAACCGATGTACTTAGCGAAGAGTCTTATCAACGCATAAAGCCCAATCATGACCATATTTTTGCCACCGGCGAGAAGATGGAGTTTTCAGATTCGGTCACTTTTCGCAATGGACGCAAAAGCTTCTTAGATATTCGCTACCTTCCTGAAATTGATGAGCAAGACAAGGTTACTGGTATCTACGTGCTTGTCGAAGATGTCAGTGACTATTACGCGTCGGTTGATGTTATGCGCACGATTCATGAAGTTATCCATAAGCGTGGACGGCGCATTGACCCGGCTTCTATTGATGAGCTGTTAAAAGTGGGTGTTGAATATTTAGGTGTTGATATAGGAACGGCCAGCTCCATTCAAAACGGCACTTATACCATTGAGTGGGTGCAAACCGCGAAAATGGACTTTTCGGCCGGAACGCAGCTGCCGCTGGCAACCACCTATTGTTCCGTTGTGCTTGAGGCTAACCATCTAATTTATACCAATGACGCGTCAAAAGACTCACGCTTTAAAGAGCACGCGAGTTATCAAACTTATGGTTTGGAGACTTATATAGGTACGCCACTTATTATTAATGATCAGGTATGGGGAATTTTGGGTTTCGCCCGTAAAAGCAAAAGAGCAGAGCCTTTTACTGAGCTGGAAATTGAAATGGTGCGAATGATGGGCACCGCACTGGAGACCGTTATTACGGAACAGAAAGTTCGCTCCGATTTAATCCGCCAGCGCGACGATATGGCACTAATTGCCTACACCGATGCGCTAACCGGATTAAAAAATCGCTCAGCGGGTATGGAAATACTTGAACAGAGCCTGGTTCGGCAACATGGAGGGCAGGGTTTTGTTGTCTCAGTTATTGACTTTGACCACTTTAAAACCATTAACGATACCTATGGCCACGATATTGGTGACAAAGTATTAATTGCAGGCTCTGAAGCTATGTCAGCGGCGGTTCGTAGCAGTGACAGTGTGGTTAGAGTGGGTGGCGAAGAGTTTATGGTGGTTACTTGCCTATGCTGACCATGAAAGTGCCGTACAGGTACTGGAAAGGGTGCGGGCGGCCGTTGAGGAAACGGTAGTTACCTTAGATTCAGGTGAAATCATTAATCCGACGGTAAGTGTCGGTGCGTCAGAAAGCCACCCCGATGACGATGTTTCCAGTATCTACAGAAGAGCGGATCAGGCGCTGTATAAGGCTAAGCGAGAAGGTCGCAATCGTGTTGTCTGGGCCAGTGAAAGCGATGTTTAAACTTATTATGAAAATAACTTGGTAAATGGTTTGACTCGCAGTGGAATAAGCGTAGACTTCACGGTGTCGGATAGAAAGACAGTTAGTTAAAAGACTCCACTTCGTTGACCTATTATTATTAATACCATCGTCCTGTAGTTCTAAGTTCTTATTTTTACCCGCATCATCGGCCTAAATGGCCACATACTTAAAAGTTACAGGAAGATATATTATGTCAGAGAAAATTACTGGTTCAGTAAAATGGTTTAACGAAGCAAAAGGCTTCGGTTTCATCGAACGTGAAAACGGCGCAGACGTTTTCGCACATTTCAGCGCTATTTCTAGCGACGGTTTCAAAACCTTAACTGAAGGCCAGCGCGTTGAGTTCGCAGTAACTCAAGGCCCTAAAGGTCCTCAGGCTGAGAACATCGTAGCGCTGTAATTACGCGCCTCGAAGTCTAAAAGGGCAACCCTCGGGTTGCCTTTTTTTGTGCCTGTAAATCGGTGTAAATGAGCGATCTAAACTAAGCTTTTGTTACGTAAGCTCAAACAACGAAATATTTAAGGAGGTCGTTAATGAAAGTAGCAGTTATAGGCGCAAATGGAAAAATTGGTCAGCATTTAGTTGAACAGATGCAGCACGCAAAAACGCATGAAGTGATTGCGGTGGTGCGCAAGGAAGAACAGCAAAAAGCCTGGGAAGACCGAGGCGTTACGACCAAATTAGGTGATTTAGAAGGCCCCGTTTCACAACTGGAAGAACTGCTTCAGGGCGTTGACGCTGTGGTATTTACCGCAGGCTCCGGTGGAAGCTCTGGTGACGATAAAACCTTGTTAGTCGACTTAGACGGCGCAGTTAAAACCATGGAAGCAGCGGAATCGGTGGGCGTAAAACGTTTTGTCATGGTCAGTGCCTGGCAGTCGAATAACCGTGAGAACTGGGCTGACGCTCTGCTTCCTTATTATGCCGCCAAACATTACGCCGACCGCGAGTTAATGCGCACCAAACTCAACTGGACCATTGTACGTCCGGGAGCGCTAACCGACGAAGAAGCCACCGGTAAAGTGGTTGTTGGCGAATCGCTTGCACCGGGATCTATCCCGCGTGAGGATGTTGCCAGTGTGCTGCGCCGCTGCCTGGATGAAAGCGGCACTGAGATGAGAGCTTTTGACCTAATGGCAGGCGAAAGTGAAGTAGAACATTCATTACAGTCGATGAAAGAAATGGCTTAGCACTTCAATCGTCCGTTCAGTTTTCGCCGGTATGTTGTCTTTAATCGGCAGTACCGCGTGAACACTGTACGGGCTGCCTTCCCATTCAGGCAACAAACGCAGTAAACGCCCACTCTCAATATAATGCTTAATTTCCGGCTCCGGAAGTAGCGCATAGCCAACACCATCAAGCGTTAACTGGACGACCGTCTGCATGTTGTTCAGCAGCACTTTTGGCTTGGGGAAATCCTTATTGGGTAAGCTGGGTATGTGCCCAATAAAACAACCTTCGGGTAAATCATCAAAGCTTTTTATCGAGTTCTCAGCCGCAGGATGCTCAGCAGCAATGCAAGGAACCATGTGCCAGTCTGCTAAATGTCTGGCGTATAAGGTTGAATCGGCCAGCGGACCAATGCGAATAGCCAGATCTGCCCCGGCGGTAATGAGGTCAATAGGCTCGTCGGTCATATGCAGCTGAAAGCTTACGTTAGTAAACTCGTCTTGTAGCTGCTTTAAGGGTTCGCTCAGTAAGCCTCCGCCAAAACCCACGGGCGCAATAATTTTTATTTGCCCTTGCGGCTGATTCGTTAGCTGATCCCAACGCTCCTGGTTTTTCGCTGCAATAGCCAGCATATCGAGACACGATTGATAAAAAACCTGACCGGCTTCGGTAAGTGAAAGCGAACGTGTGTTGCGATGAAATAACGAAATGCCGTTGTCGTTTTCCAGTCGCTGCAGCTGCTGGCTAATAGCAGATACCGTCATGTGCAATTCATTTGCCGCTGCACTCATGCTGTTGAGTTCTACGGTGCGGGTAAAGGCTTTTAATGAGCGAATCATTTTCGGATTCATGTGTTAAGTCCTGCTAAAAGAGCTTTCAACATTTTTGAAGTTGCTGTTCGCATAGTACCAGTTAAAATCGCCAATGAAAATAATTCGCATTTAATAATTCATTAGGGGATGAACATGAATTGCAGCGTCAGTGGCTTTAAATTGAGCATATTAGCATTAACCGTAGCGTCAGCTGTAGGGGTTGCTCAGGCGCAGGAACAGGAAAGGCCGGAAAGAAGGCATCATAAGCACAAAGATATGGAAGTTATGGTGGTTACTGCTTCGGGTGTTGAACAACATATTAAAGAAGCCCCGGCTTCAATCTCCGTTATTGACAGAAAAGACCTTTCGCAGCGTTTTTATAAAGACTTAACCGACGCGATGACCGATGTACCGGGTGTTATTGTGACTGGCGGCGGCGACCGTCAGGATATTAGCCTGCGCGGTATGGGAGCAGACTACACGCTAATTCTAGTCGATGGTCAGCGTCAGAGCTCACGCGAAACCCGTCCAAACAGTGACGGCCCCGGCGTTGAAGGTGCCTGGACACCGCCACTTGCGTCAATCGATCGTATAGAAGTCATTCGCGGACCCATGTCGTCACTTTACGGTTCGGACGCAATAGGCGGCGTTATTAATATTATTACCCGTAAAACGCCGGAGGAATGGCGCTCGGAGATCCGCGTTGATGGCACTTTGCAGGAACGCTCGGAGTCAGGCAACAGTTACCAAACCAACTTGTTCACCTCTGGCTCGTTAATTAAAGATACTTTGGGTATCCAGTTGTCCGCCGGTTATACGCGTCGCCTGGAAGATGAAATTGTTTCTGGCTACCGGGATAAAACCGCAGAAGATGCGGACTTAAAACTGGCTTACACACCGAACCGGGATCACGAAATTCTGTTTGAGGTGGGTACTGCTAAGCAAAGCATCGACGCCTCTGTCGGCAAAACTATTGAGCCGCTGGCACCGGGGGAGGAGTGTGGTCGCCGTGGATGCCCCGAGTCATCAATCACCGAATACGATAATACCAGCGTATCTATTGCTCATAATGGCCAGTGGGGCCTGGTGGGCGCCCGCAGTTATTTAAAGCGCGATGAGTATGAAAACAAAGCGCGTCTCATGACTATTAAAAACACCGATTTTCAGAGTCACTGGAACGTGCCGCTGCTTGAAGAAAGCTCTATGAACCTTGGCGTGGCGTACCAAAAAGAAGAGCTGGAAGACTTAACCAGTAACCAAATTAGCGATGTGACTAAGGTGGATGGGTCACAGTGGTCGGTATTTGCCGAAACAGCCTGGCCTGTATTTGACAGCTTTAGTCTGACCACAGGTATTCGCTACGATGATGACGACATTTTTGGTGGACACTGGAGCCCCCGCGTATACGGTGTGTATACATTAAGCCACGCAACCACAATAAAAGGTGGTGTATCTACGGGGTTCCGGGCACCAGGTTTACGTGAAACAACAGCTGAATGGGGACAGGTAAGCCGTGGTGGTAACGTTTACGGGAACCCCGACTTGAAGGCTGAAACATCGACCAACTACGAGTTGGGTTTATACACAGACTGGGGACGTCGTAGTTCAACTTCAATAACCGTGTTCTATAATCAGTTTGACGACAAAATCACGCGTGTCGATTGTCCTCAAACAATCTGTGATGCGGGGCCTAATCAATTTGGATCTATGCCGACCACCCGGATTAACGTTGATGAAGCTGTTACTCGCGGTATTGAAATGACCTTAAGTACTCACTTCAGCCGGGAATGGTCTCTGAAAGGTAATTATACTTACACCGATTCTGAGCAGAAGTCCGGCGAATACAAAGGTGAACCGTTAAACCAGCTACCTAAGCACTTAGTGCAAACGTCATTAAACTGGAAGCCAAGTAAGCGTTGGAACAGTTGGCTGCGTGTGCATTATCGCGGTGAAGAGAGCCAACCGACAACCGGACCTTCACAGGGCTCTTTGGTTGCGCCTTCGTACACCTTAGCTGACGTTGGTGTTAACTACTTTGTCACGCGTGACTTAAAGCTGGCTGCGGGTGTTTACAACTTATTCGACAAAGAGATTGGCGTGGAAGAGTACGGCTATGTTGAAGACGGCCGACGCTTATGGTTGTCAGCCGCCTACAGCTTCTAAACTCTTATAGAACGTTATTTAGGGCTATACCGATACCAAAACGAGTCTGTTTGTGGTTGTAATCAATCAGGCTTTCTCCGTAACCGGTGAAAATAGAGGTATAGCCAATAAACTTACCACCAAGAGGGAAAGTCCAGTTCAGTTCGGCTGACCCTCTTCCGGTATCTACGGCATGACGAAGCCTGAGAATGTATTCGAAATCACCATCGTTATAGGCGGTGGTGAATTCATAGTCACCCACGTAATCAGTAATATCCGGGTTGTCATCACCGCTGGATTGCAAAGGGTCTGTTTTTGGGTCTTCCTGAAAACGTAACCAGGGCTTCAGTGAGAAAACAAAGCGCCCTTTCTCCACCACAAACTGCATATAACCGCGGTTCCAGCTACGGGACAAAGGCTGGCTGCGCCCGTTGGACAAATGCTCTAAACCAAAAACCAGCGCTGTATTAGTACCAAAAGGATGCCAGCCGGTTGAAGTGGCATAAAACACCTCCGGCATGTAATTGGTTTCCCGGAATGGTTTAGAAATATCACTGGAGTAGACTTGCCACCAGGACTGCACGGTTAAGCCAAAAAACAACTTGTCGTCTTCGAATAACAAGCTTTCTTTGTTAAAAGGCACTTTGAAACTGAGCTGGAACTTTGCCTCGTAGTCTTCTAAATTGTCCTGGTAACCTTCAATATCGGCGTACTGCAAGCGGTTGATGTTATTACTGGTAATAACCGGTAATAAGTAATTACGGCGATGCGGGGTTAAAACGTACGGGTCAAATTGGGTGACCTGTTCACTTTTCATTCGGCTGGTTAAAGCGCCGGGCTCTTCGACGGCATCCACTTCTACAATGTCTTCATCGTCAGCAGAGCGAAGTTTCTCCTCGCATTTAGACCTTACATCGGCAATAGTGGTCTCCGCTTTCGTGCTGTTCATTTCATCCAGCAGACACTGCTGCATATCAGACAGTTCTTGCGCCTGGACATTAACCGCTGCTAGTGCGGTAACTCCCGATGCAATTATCCAGATCCATTTTTTCATAAGCGCAAGCTTCCTTTATTGAGACTCCTTGTACTATAGCGTAAGAGGGGTGTTTAGATCACACGTTTACAAAATAGGGCCAGAAGAAGAATTTCTGACCCTGCTGACATTATCAGTTAAAAGTTATGAACAATGGATAAATTAGCTGTACGACCGCGCAGATTGTACTGGGTCATATCGTATCCGTAGGCCCCGCCAACTGGATCAAACGGCGGCTGCTCGTCAAACAGATTGCTGATATTCAGGGTCAGCTGAGTGTCACCAAAACCCTGATAAACCAGTTGTGAATCAACCTGCCAGTAACTATCAACCTTTTCATCTAAGCCCGGGTTGCTGCTTTGTGTGGCAACCTGTTGCTCATAGCTGCTGGTGTAGTTAAGGCTGACGCCCCATTGCCAGTCGCTAACAAGCCAGCGTAGCTGATTGTTACCTTTCCACTTGGGCAGAGCACCTAAAATATTACCACCGGCACCATCAATAGGATCCTGACCCGCAACTAACGCCTGTTCGTACTCTAAAAGCCGTGACCATGTGCTTTGAAACTGAAGTGTAGAATTGCTTAACTGCACTTGGTAGTTTGCATCAACATCGAAGCCGCGGGTCGAGCGGGTGCCCTGGTTGCGGTACTGGTTGCTGATAATTTGCAGTCGCTCGGCGTCGTCGCGCTGAATGCGGTCTGCGTACTGGTCTTCATTATTGATAATGAACTGCGCGTTGTCGGGCGCAATAATGTCGTCCTGCTCAATTTCGAATACATCCACAGCTATGCTGGCACCTTTTTGCGGAGACCAGATAATACCGGCATTGAGGTTGGTTGAGCGTTCGGCATCAAGCTCAGAGTTACCCGTGCGCACTTGCGTAAAACCACGGCGCACGCCCGGATCAATAGGGTCATTAGAGTCAATGACCGAGCCATAACTGATGGTGTTACTTTCTGCGATTTCTGGAAGCGATGGCGCACGGAAGCCGCGTGACCACGAGCCGCGCAGAAGCCAGTCGTCGCCTAATACATAGTGAAACGCCACTTTAGGTGACCAGGCTGAGCCAAAATCGTCATAATGATCATAACGGCCGGCCAAGTTTACGTTTAGGTTTTCCACGACAGGAACCTCCAGCTCAACAAAGCCTGCGGCAACTTGTCGCTTCCCTTTAACCAGGTTGATAGCCGGGCGCAGTTCGGTGCCCGATAACACTTCCGGTGAAGTTCCCGCATCCATTTCTTCTTCACGCCAGTCGACCCCAAAGGCAACGCTTAGCGGGCCGTTATCCAGCTCTTTTAAAATGGTGCTGGCATTAGCGTTAATACTGTTTAGCTCGTAAAAGCCCGGACGACGCGTATCAATGCGCAACGCTTCAATGGTTTCCGGGTCATTGTTGCCGTTAAAGAAGTCATACTCGCCACTGGCCAGCACATCTTCAAAAGTGTAGCGGTTAATAAAGTTATCAACGTACTCGCGCTGGCGGCTTTGTGAGTTCAGCACATTGACTGACCAGTCCCAGTCTAAGCCACGGTAGTTCACACCGGCCAGAAAGCGGTGAAAGTCCTGCTTATTGGCTTTGACGCGCTCGCCCACGTCAAAAAATGTGTATTCAAAAGGTAAGGGTTGCGAGCCAGGGTTGTCCGGATGGCCGATCGGCAATTCCACCGGAATATCCACTAAACTGCCGGTTTCCTGATTGTAAGCCCGGAGCCCGGCCCCAACGCTTAACGGCGCACCAAATACGTGGCTTGAACGGTTATTGCTATACAGAAAGTCGCTGTAGGCCTGTATGTCGTCAGTGAGTTGCAAAGTGCCCTGTAATGAGAACTGGTGCCGCTCAACTTCTGGCTGAAGCGTGTTGTATGGCTGAGCGTTAAAGGCACACACCTGCCCGTCTGCCCCAGGGGTGAAATCGCTTCGGTCTCTTTTCTCAGAAATGCCCGGGCAGTTCTCAAAAGCCTGAGGGTTCTGCGGATCACTTAAATAGTTACCGCCCTGCGACGACCAACCAGCCAGGCGGCCGCCGGGCTTGTCGCGAAAGTCTCCGGAACGGGTAAAGTCGCGGTCATTGGCGTTTAACCGCTCGCGGGTCAGATAATCGTAGCTGAATGTCAGGTTATAGCCGTCGTCTGCTATGTCGCCAAACCCGCTGATAACGCCCGCACTGTATTGCGTTAATGAACCTTCGCTGGCACCGCCGACACCCGCCCGAAATTGCGTGCTTTGTACGTTGTTACGCAAAATAATGTTGATAACCCCGGCAATAGCGTCCGAGCCATATACTGCGGAAGCGCCGTCTTTCAGTACCTCTATGCGCTCTACCGCGCCTAAAGGTAATGCGTTTAAGTCAACGAAGGTGTCCTGAGTGCCCAGCGCAAAACCGTAGTTTGAGACCCGCTGACCATTCACTAGAATAAGCGTGTTTTTGGGGCTTAAGCCGCGTAAGCCAACCGACGCCGACCCCGCCGAAAAGCTGCTGGTGTATTGCTCGTCGTAACTGTTACCGGTGTTCACCGTTAAGTCACGCAGTAAGTCTGTCAGCGTAATTTCACCGCTGGCCGATATGTCGCTGGCATCAATAATTTGCAACGGCGTGGCGTCTTCATTCTGGGCCCGTTTAATGTAGGAACCCGTGACACTAATGCGTTCCAGCTCGGAGCTAGCATCATTGGCTAACAGAGCTGGGGATGCCGATGCAGCGATAAGCCCAGCGGCAACAGTTGATAACGTAAAGAACTTTGATTTCATTAAATACCTCACAAAATGAACGAACAAGCCGTTTAGACGTCTAAGCGGCTATTCAGCATAAGCGAGATGTGTGGTGGAGGTAAAGGGAAAATTGTTGATTAGGGGAAAAGTTTATTTGGTGTCATAGGAGAGCGCTCGGCGGATAGCCATTCACCCACTAATCATTTAGTGGGCGAATAATATCGATAAACATCAACGCTGACCCTGTCATGAAGAGCCACACACCTACTGTTGCATAGCTTGCGAAGGTGGGTAGAAATAACATGCTTCCAAAGAAGAACGACAAGCTAGCCAATATACCTAATGTGTTGTTTTGAAGGCGCTGTAAGAAAGTTGCTTTCATACTACGACCCATTATTTTATGTCGGGTTGGAAACGGAAACTCACCGCAATTCGATTCCAGCTATTTATCTGTACTATGACCGCGGTCAATTCAATTAACCCGCTTTCTCCAAAATTGTCCAGTGCCGACTGAAAGACAGCATGTGTGATTTCTACATGGTTGATTAGCGTTAGTGCTTCCGTCCAGGCCAACGCAGCCCGCTCTTCTGCGGTAAAACACGATAACTCCTTCCACGCCGGAAGCACATCTAGCCTTGACTGGAGTTCACCATCAGCTCGGGCTTCATCAGCATGCATTTTCTGACAAAAACCGCAGTGATTTAATTGTGATGCGCGCAGTCTAACGAGATGCAGAAGTTGCGGGGGGAGCTTTGCTGATTCCGGTACATCACCTAAGGCGGTTAAATGAGTCACCAGGCGCGGGCATTGTTTATAAAGTGACGATTGTGAAATTCGGTGTTGCATAATGTCCTCCAAAGAATAACTTCGGATACTTTAGGAACATTCGCTAGTTATCGATTGGAGATTTGCGACATTTTTCTTTGGCGGTATTGCAGTGGCGTTTCCAGGGCTCGCTCACGGAAAGCATTCGTAAAATGCGCTTGATCGAAGTAGCCGCAGGCAAGAGCAATGTCGCTGAGACTGTCTGGCGTCATAATCAAATATTGTCGGGCGGCTCGAATTTGAGCAAAGCCGTGCAGCTGATTTGGGGTAAAACCCAAGTATTTGCGTAATTGCCTTTCCAGTGTGCGTCGACTAAACCCGTTCTGTAAAGCCAGTTGCTGAGGCGGTATTAAAGACGCGGACGCATGAGCCAATAGAGTTGACCACTTACGATTCGGTTCTTGAGCGCGATAACTCAGCGTCAGTAACCAGTTCTGCACAGCCTGTACTTGCTGGTCTGCCGTTAGAGTGGACAGTATGTCCATTAATGGCTGTAAACTTAGTTGTTGAGGAAAGGGTGTGTCGAGTAACTCTATTTCGATGTTCTGCGAAGCATCGAGATCCAGTCCCAGCAGTGCTTTCGCGCCTCCCGGGCGGAACCGTACGCTAATGTGTCTCGTTGATATATCCCAACGATGAGTAACGACCCGAGTATGGTGAAAATAACGAGCATTGATCCGAGTATTACGTATTTCAAAAGTTAAACTGGACCCCGCATCGGGGTACAGTTTTTCTTCAATATGGCGCGAATTGTTCTTCGAGTCGTCAGTAACCCACAAGCACTGAACCCAGCTGGAGAGGCTTGGAAACGGTGAGATCATTTCTAACCCAATATTAGAGAAGCTGGCAGCAGGTATTACGTCAAATTTGCTGTGTGACATGCTGATGACCTTCGAAGTGTACGTGAGTAAATAATAACCGATTGTTTAATAAAACACAGTAGGCTATCGTTGGGTAACAACTTAACAACAAAATTCTGTGTTATGCGTCATTTTCTAGCGTTGTTACTGTGTGTACCTTTAATGGTGTCTGCAGAAAAAAAAGAACCCCCTCTTTCTGATATCGCTCCTTACCTCGAACAGGGGCGCATTAATACGTTACTTGATTACGTCAGAAACCCGCAAAACGAAGCGCAAATTTATACCATGCTGGGTCGCTCTGATAAGGTCTATGAGTTCCTGACTAAATATACTGAGAAGAGTCACTGCAAGCTGGATAGCTCGGTCAAAAAAATGCCAGCAACGCCTTTGGTGAAAAAGCGCGTCGCGGATCACCAGGTTGTTATGGTGAATGAAAACCACTTCAACGTGGCTTCAAGAGCGCTGGTCGCCAAGTGGCTGCCTTGGTTTAAAGATCAAGGGTTTACACACGTTGGCTTTGAAGCTTTTGGGCCTGGTGAGAAAGCAGCCAGGGAGTTTTACTTTCAGGAGTCGATGATGTCTAACCTCATCCAAAAGGCTGAGGCGCTAGGCTTTAAGGTGTTCGGGTACGAGGCAGAAAAGAGCACGCCGGACGAGATGGACTTTGCTGAAGGCTTTGCATTCAGAGATAAGCAGCAAGCTGAGAACATCTTAGAACAAATAGCCCAGGCAGATGACAACGCCCGGTTCCTGATATTTGCCGGTTGGGCGCACATTGCCGAAGCACCACTTAAATACCCCGGCGGTAAGTACCGCACAATGAGTGACTTCTTGAAAAACGACCATGGTATTAATCCGCTGACTATCGATACAACAGCCTGCCCGTACAGCGGCGACGAAAATAATCCACTAGCCAGTTATGCGTACATGCAGGATGGCGATATCATCAATGTCGGAAGCGTGCAAAACGTTGATATCCAAATACGGGTACCTAAAGCACCACCAACAACCATCGGCTATTTTAGGAAGGCTCTGGGAGACGCCTATATTCCAAATGAAGCGGACTGGCCTGAGAATACACCCGTCATACTTCAGGCTTACAATACTGATAAAGGCTATGTTGCCGACCGTATTCAGTCCGATGCCGGTGAGCAATTACCACTTTATCTTCCTTCCGGTAATTACCGAGTGACCTTGCATAGTCTCGACGGTGAGCTGATTTGGGAAGACAGGGTAGAGTTGAATTAGTTTTTAGGTTGTATCTATGAGCAGTATTTTGCACATGTAACACCGTAATGTGGATATCGGGAGCTTAACGTTGATCTACGTATGGCACTCACTTTTTATCGAAGAAATTAACATTTGGCCTAAGTTCGCTCTTCAAATGTTCGGACAATTATTTGTTGTTACGGCTGTGGCGATGCTGTGTGTTGGTATTGCTAAAAAGCTGCTGCGTAGAACAAATTTTCCTCGATATTGAGCAACCTTAGTCAAGATTAACCCTCTATTAAGTTTTAGTATTAAACCGCTAAGGGGAGAATTACTTATATGTCGAACTATCAAGGTCGGTTTGAGAAAGTTATTAGTCACATTGAGGCGAATCTGGACGCTGATCTTGATATTGATACGCTGTGCAAGCTTGCGCATTTGTCCAAGTATCACTTTCACAGGCAGTGTTCGGCATTCATGGGAATGTCGGTAATAAAACTGGTACGGTTGCTTAGGCTCAAAAGGGCTGCTTATCAGTTGGCCTACAGAGATCATGAAAGAGTTCTGGATATAGCGCTGGCAAATGGCTACGAGAGTCATGAAGCCTTTTCTCGGGTGTTTAAAAAGCACTTTGATAAAAGTCCATCCGAATTCAGAAAGGCGGCTAATTGGACCCCTTGGCACGAGAAATATGAACCTATATTAATGCTAAGGAAAAATATTATGGATAACGGCACAAAATTTAACGTTGATATTAAAGCGTTTCCCGCAACGTTAATCGCGGTAATGGAACATCGCGGGGCGCCAAGTTTATTGGGGGCTTCGCTACAAAAATTTATTGAATGGAGAAAGCTTAATCATCTCCCGCCAAGCAAAAGTAAGACATTTAACTTGGTTTACGATGACCCGAATGTTACCGCACCAGACGACTATCGACTCGATATCGCCTGCTCTGTCGATAAGCCTGTCGCCGCCAATGACTACGGCATAGTCAACAAAGTTATTCCTGCGGGACGATGCGCGGTGATTAGGCATATTGGTAGCGACGACTCTATCGGTGTGATAGTAAGCTTTCTTTATACCCAATGGCTGCCAAAGTCTAAGGTTGAAGTGCGGGATTTTCCTATTTACTTCGAGCGAGTCAGCTTTTTCCCGGATGTGCCAGAGAACGAAATGATAACCGATATTTATTTACCCATTGAATAAAATATAGTTGTCGGCTAATTAGTCTGATCCCGGTCCGCCTCCTGGCACCAAGCGGAACTAAACAGCACAAGTGATCGCTCTGGCAATCACTTAAACCTCCGACCCACAAGCAAAACCACTGCTCCACGCCCACTGGAAATTAAAGCCTCCCAACCAGCCGGTTACGTCCAGCACTTCGCCAATAAAGTACAGGCCGGGTTGTTTCTGGCTTTCCATGGTTTTAGAGCTGATTTCGTCGACGTTTACGCCGCCTAAGGTGACTTCGGCGGTGCGGTAACCTTCGGTGCCGTTGGGTTTTAGCTGCCAGCGGTTAAGGTTGTCGGCTATAGCCTGAAACTGTGCGTTAGAGGTATCGGCCAGTTTGTTGTGTAGCGGCCATTGGTGGTGCTCTGCCAGCGCAGTAACCACTCGCTTAGGGAAGTGTTGCTGTAATACGGTATTGAGCTGGGTTTTGGGTTGTTGCTGTTGTTGGCTTTGCAGCCATTCAAAAGCGTCTAAGTCGGGCAACAGGTTAATGGTAACGGCTTCGCCGGGCTGCCAGTAGGAGGAAACCTGCAAAATTGCCGGTCCGCTGACGCCGCGGTGGGTAAACAGCATGGCTTCGCG
Source organism: Idiomarina sp. UBA3176 (assembly GCF_002364295.1). NCBI lineage: Bacteria > Pseudomonadati > Pseudomonadota > Gammaproteobacteria > Alteromonadales > Idiomarinaceae > Idiomarina > Idiomarina sp. UBA3176. The sequence continues at coordinate 58,060 of NZ_DEXU01000002.1, read as the reverse complement.
GAAATAGCCGCCATGAGCCTCTGCACTGACGGGTACAGCCACACCGGAAAGCTCGGCAAAGCGGGCTTTTTCGTCATCTTGCAGGGTAAAAGGCACTAAACCGGCGCGTACCGGCACAATGGAATGTCCAAACTGCTCGGCAATTTGATACCCCAGCGGAGTCGCACCCAGTTTGGGCATAGACAACCCACCACAAGCGATAACCAGTTTGTCGCAGCGGTAGTCGCCGCGGCTGGTTTCAATGCGGTAGTTGTCGTCATAATCTACCGAGACAATGTCGGTACGTAACTGTACCTTGGCACCGTGGCGGTCGCATTCGCTCATCAGCATGCGTACAATGTCTTTGGCAGAGTCGTCGCAAAACAACTGGCCTAAGGTTTTCTCGTGGTAGGCAATGCCGTATTCAGCCACCAGGCCAATAAAGTCCCATTGGGTGTAGCGGCTGAGTGCCGATTTGCAAAAATGCGGGTTGGAAGACAGAAAGTTTTCCGGGCCGGCGTACATATTGGTGAAATTGCAGCGACCGCCGCCGGAAATCAGAATTTTCTTGCCTGCCTGCTTGGCGTGATCCAATACCAGCACCGACTTACCGCGCTGTGCGGCATGGGCGGCGCAATGCAACCCCGCCGCGCCGGCACCAATAATAATCACATCCCAGTTCGACATTATTTCTGCAGTTGCTCCAGTATGTATTCGGCTTTGCTCACTTCAAAGGACTTGTCCTCTTCTACAAACACGCCTTTGACTTTGCCGTCGGTGATGATCATCGCGTAGCGCTTAGAACGTATGCCGCCGAAGTTACCAGTGTCCATGCTCAGGCCCATTGTCTGGTTGTACGCGCCGTTGCCGTCGGACAATAACCGAACCTTTTCTCCGATCCCTAATGATTCGCCCCAGGCCTTCATAACAAAGGCGTCATTTACAGCCACACAATTAATGCTCAGAACACCCGCTTCTTTTAATGCTTCGGCGTGTTCTACGTAGCCGGGCAGGTGTTTCTCCGAACAGGTCGGAGTAAATGCGCCAGGCACTGAAAACAGTACGTGTGTGCCTTTGGCAAAAATCTCTGCCGGGTCGTAGTTCTGAATGCCAAGATCACCTTTGCTGGTCAGTGAACCTGATGGAATTTTATCGCCTTCTTTAATTTGCTGACTCATGAAAACCTCGTTTTATGTAAACATCAAAGCGATGTTTTTTACTCTTAATTTGACTGTTTGGTTCACGCCCGGCCAGAAAAGGTGCGCTGTTGGGGCGCTTTACTACGACCCTATATTTGGCCAGAGCGAGGGCGGGTTCCAGCAGGGTATCGGCGTCTTCGTCACTGCCGACCAACTGCTGGAACATTTGCATGTCTTTTTTTACCTGTGCCTTCTGCTTGCCGGTTTTTGGGTACATGGGGTCTAAATAAACCACATCGGGCTCTTGAGTATAACCATGACCGGTAAACAGGTTGTCGGTGCCAATTAGCTGCATGCGTTGGCAGGTTTCACCAATGAAGTCGGCTTCCTGCTGGGCCCTGTGCAGGCCATTATCGAGCAGTGCCGCGACAACCGGGTGTCGCTCTATGAGTTGCACGTTACAACCTAAGCCCGCCAGTACAAAAGCATCCCGCCCCAGGCCGGCGGTGCCATCGACAACCGATGGCTTAAACTGCCCACTAACACCAACCGCTTTGGCGATGGCTTCGTTTTTTAACTGCGTGTTCTGCGCTCGGTAGGCCGCTTTACCCTGATGAAAGTCCACCACTAAAGGCGACATTTTCTGGGGACTTTGCAGCCAGTGCAATGCCAGCACGCCCTCGGTCAGCCAAAGCTGAAAGGCATCCTGCTCGCTTGCCTTGGTAGGCAGGCCCCAGCGCTTTGCAATGTCAGCGGCTGCTTCAGCATCACTTTGACAAAGTACGGGGGCGACGATCACTGCGCAGCCTTACGTTGCATATCAATGTGCGGAATATCGTCTTCCAGATACTCTTCGCTAATGGCTTCAAAACCAAAGCTTTGGTAGAACTTCAACAAATAAACCTGAGCGCCGACCCGAATTGGGGCTTTGGGGGCATATTCTTCAAGATAGTCGATGCTGCGTTGCATGACTTCAACACCCAGCTTCTGACCTCGCACTTTCTCGTGGGTTATTACCCGACCAATACGAGAATAGCCGGTATCGGCGGTGGCCAGGTATAGCCGGGCGTAGGCGATCATTTCATCGGCATTGTTGCGGGCGTACAAATGTAAGGCCTGCTCATCGGCGCCGTCAGCGTCCAGGTAAGGACAGGTTTGCTCCACCACGAAAACTTCTTGTCTAAGTTTCAGTAAGTCGTAAAGATCACGCAGTGAAAGGTCGTTAAATGCTTTTAAATGCCAGTTCATGTGCCTACTTTCTTCAATGAGTTGCTAAGAGAAACCACGTTGCTTTTATTGACTTCGCTATCATATAAGGCGAGCAGCTCGGCCACGGGTTTGCGGCCGTCGCCTTTTTGGCTAATGCTGCGCGAAACCGACAAGCTACTGATATCGGCGTGCTTGTACAAGGCGCGGGTGAGGTCGGTGTCGTGGTTGCTGATCAGTACCGGAATATGGCGTTTCTTTGCAACCTGTACCGCGCGGCGAGCTAACTCGTCCTGATCGGTCAGGCCAAAGCCACCGGTGGCGTAGCTGGTAAAGTTAGAGGTCTGGTCCAGCGGTGCGTAGGGTGGGTCGCAGTAAATCACATCGCCTTGTCGTGCACGTCGAAAAACCTGTTCAAATGGACGGCAAATAAACTTGGCTTTGCGCGCTTTCTCGGAAAAATGCTCGAGTTCTTTTTCCGGGAAGTACGGTTTGCGGTAGTCACCAAAAGGCACGTTAAAAATGCCTTTGCTGTTATAACGACACAAGCCGTTGTAGCCGTGGCGGTTCATATACAAAAAAAGCAATGAACGAAAGTATGGGTCGCTGCTGGCATTAAAGGCGGCGCGCAGGGCGTAATAGGCGTCGGCCTGGTTGTTGCGGTCAACGAACAGTTTGCGGGCGTCCTGAATAAAAGTTTTAGGACGGCGCTTCACAAACTGATACAGGGTAATGAGATCCTGATTAATGTCGTTAAGTAGGTAGCTGTCGTAGTCGGTATTCAGAAAGACTGAACCGGCGCCCACAAAAGGCTCGATGAGCTTTTTACCTTGCGGCAAGCGTGCTGTTATCGGCTCGATAAGTGAGTACTTACCGCCTGCCCATTTTAAAAATGCCCGATTCTTCTTCATGCGCCGGCCGTTGGTTTATCCTTTGCGGATTGTAACCCAAAGGCCGGGGGATGAAAATTGCTGACTGAGCTATTCGTCCCGCTACTGGTTATTAATGTCGCTTTGTACACTGGCAAACGACTTAGCCCAGGGTTCCATTTGCTGCACTTCAGCTGGCAACTGCGTGGCGGCTGCACGTGCTTGCTCAATGCTGGGGTAGCTGCCAAAGATAACCACATAACGTTGGTCGGCACGCTGGTAAACCTGGGTATTACCGGCTATGCCGTAGTCGTTACGGAAATTGCGCAGTAGCTGCGGGTCGCTAATAATGCTGATTTGCAGTGTATAGTTGCCTGAGCCCTGATCCAGCGCCCATTGGGTCTGGAACGGCAACGCACGTTGGGGCTGTTGCGGTTGCGGCTCAGGTTGTTCTGCTTTAACTTCTGGTTCTGGTTGGGCTACAACGGTATCAATGCCTGCCTCGGCTGGCGACTGCTCGTTAGATTGTCCGACAGGCTCGGCTTCCTGAGGCTGTTGTTGCTTTATGAAGCCAAGTGAGATTTCGCCTTCTGATATTTCAGAGGCAGCGACAGTATTCAGTGTGCCCAGAGCGTTCCGGTAAGACGCCGCTAATTCTGCAGGAACCAGTTCTAAAGAACGCTCGGTTAAAGGCTCAAAACTTGGCAGGCTGGCGGCTTGCTCTGTTGCTTCTGCTGTTGTTTCAGGCACGCTTTCTGTCGTGTTGTTTGCAGCGTCTCCGGCGGTTGTTTCTGCCGGTGCCGCTGATTCAGGGTTCACTTGCTGCCAATAGGCGGTTAACTGTTCTTTATTCAAAAAAGCGGCAAAAGCCAGACTAATAACCACTGTAACTAAAATAATAGGCCAAAGGCGCATTTTCCGACGGTTGTTTTGTTCCGGGCTATGTTTCGCTGTGCTCTGTTCGTTGGCGTCTTTCCCGTCGGCATTCTTGTGGGAATTCTCGTCTGTCGTGGTATCGCGATAACGGGCAGCCTGAGTGGTCAGAGTAAATTGCAGACGTTGCTGAATTTCTCCGGGAAACCCATGAATGGAATTTAAAAATTGCTGAATGCGTTCCAGATTCCAGAAGCTGCGCTGTTTTTCTGGTAATAACGCCTGCACAAAACGTATTTGTTCGTCGTGGTTCAGTGGCTGGACTTCTATCATGGTTGGCCCCTGCACCCGCAAGTGCGGTGCCGGACGTTGCTGTTGAGCCCAGCGACTATCTCCGGTAATGATAATACTGGTGCGCTGACCAATGGCACTCAGTTGGGTAACGGTAGAAATGCACTCGGCCATAAAGCTTTCGGATAGCTGTTCGCCGTTATCAATAACAACAATGGCGTGCTTTAGCGGGCGCTGGCGTTGAATTTGGCGACTTAACGACTCGTCGTTAATGCTGATAGTACCGAACAGTTGGTTCAGAATTTGCGCGCGGAGGCGGTCATTGGTAGAGCGCTCGTTGGCGCTGATAAACGCGACTTCAGCGTATTCTGACGCTTGTTCAAGAAAGACTTCAGCAATGGTGGTTTTGCCGCTGCCTTCTTTACCGTGCAGCATAATAAGCGACACGCTCTGCTGGCACTGCTCGTGGAGCTGGTCAATAACCTGTTGTTGACTCGGTTTGGTTTTTACCGGCGCGGCAACAATATGTTGTGGGCTTGCAAGTGCTTGCATCTGTCTGTTCCTGTCTGTCAACCGAATAGAGATAACGCCCTGGCGTTAGCAACATTCAGTGATCACAGCAGCAACGGTATTGTGTTCTACAGTACTGACAACTTCAGCCTGACCAATAGCAACCGGAAGAACAAAATGCAGCTGACCGTCTTTTACTTTCTTATCGCGCTGCATGTAATCTAACCAGTCCTGCCAGGGCATTTGCGGGCCCTTTGTTGGCAAGCTAAGTGCCAGCAGTAAATCTTTAATGCGTCGAAAATCTGACGAATTGAGCCGCTGTGTCACTTCTGACAGCTTAGATGCAATTATAATGCCAGCAGCAACTGCCTCGCCGTGTGTCCATGCACCGTATTCGGTGGCGGCTTCAATGGCATGGCCAAAGGTGTGACCTAAATTCAGCAATGCCCGCAGGCCTTTTTCGCGCTCGTCTAACGCCACAACTTCGGCTTTAATTTCGCAACTGCGTTGAATAGCGTAGGTCAGTGCGGCCGGATCTTGCAGATTTAATTCTTCGGTATGTTGTTCCAGCCATTGGAAAAAGTCAGCGTCGTAGATAACGCCGTATTTTACTATTTCGGCTAAACCGCTACGGTAGTCACGTTCGGTCAGGGTTTGCAGGCAGTCAATGTCGATAACCACAGACTTAGGCTGATAAAAAGCGCCAATCAGGTTTTTGCCCTGGGGGTGATTAACCGCTGTTTTTCCGCCCACGGAAGAGTCGACCTGCGACAATAAGGTGGTTGGAATTTGGTAAAAATCGACACCGCGTTGAAAAGTTGACGCCACAAAACCGGCTAAATCACCGACCACACCGCCGCCTAAGGCGATGATGCCACAGTCGCGGTTAAAACCTGCGTCTATCAGAATATCCATGGCTTCGGCGCAGCTGTCCAGGCTTTTGAACTGCTCGCCGTCGCGCATTTCAAACACTTTCACCTGGTGACCAGCTAGGTTTTTTAATAACGGCTTAAGGTAGTACTGACTAATGGTCGGGTTGGTGATGACCAGCAGTTGTTGATTCAGTTTGTGCGGAAGGCGCTCTACATAGTTGGGTAACAGGGCGTTACCAATGTAGATAGTGTAGCTGCGTTCACCTAAAGAGACGTTAACCTCAGCCATGAACGCAGCTCCTGTTACTTACCCAAGACCGTTAATGGACTCAAGCTGTTCGATAATGTCGTTGACCACAAACTTTGCACTTTGCTCATCGGTTTGCACCGTAATGTCGGCAATTTCTTCGTACAAAGGATCGCGCTCTTGTGCCAGCTCTTCAAGCACTTTGCGTGGGTCTTCAGCTTCGGCAATTAGAGGCCGGCGTTTATCACGCTGGGTACGAGCCAACTGCTTCTCGATAGGGGTCTTTAAATAAACCACCACACCCCGAGCCGATAACCGGTTACGGCTTTCTTTGCTCATGACCGAGCCGCCACCTGTCGCTAAGACGATGCCCATGTTTTCGGTAAGCTCTTCGATCACTTTTTCTTCGCGTGCACGAAAGCCTTCTTCACCTTCAAGCTCGAACACCCAACTGATTTCGGCACCTGTGCGGCGCTCAATTTCAGAATCTGAGTCGTAGAACTCTAAATGTAATTGTCTGGCGATTTGACGGCCAATCGTACTTTTGCCAGCCCCCATGGGCCCAACAAGAAAAATATTACGTTTCTCAGCCATATTCCTGCTTACATCATTGGTTAAAATTAGCTGTAACTCACGAATCCGGAGTGTCTGGAGACGTCCCCCAACCCAACGAAAAGAAGCGCGATTATCGCAACTTGAGCCCACTTTAGCAATAGTAATCGGCTTTTGGACTAACTTTGTGGCAATATCGTTGGTGTTACAAAAATCATAAGTTCCCGCTTTTCATCGCGTTGCTGCTGATGAGAGAACAATTTCCCGATTAATGGCAGCGACCCTAAGATGGGGACGCGACTGTCATCATTCAAGTTATGTTCCTGAAAGATTCCGCCCAGAACGATAGTTTCGCCATTTTTTGCCAGCACACGGGTGGACATTTCCTGAGTGTCGATAGCAACAGCTGGGCCGGTTGGGGTGGCAATGGTATCGCCGCGCGTGTTTTGAGTTATGGTCAGCTCCATTAAAACATGGTTGTTGGGAGTAATTTGCGGTGTAACGCTTAAGCCCATTACCGCTTTTTTAAACTGCACTGCAGTAGCGCCGTGTGCGGCGGTTTCTACATAAGGTATTTCGGTGCCCTGCTCTATGTAGGCGGGTTGTTGGTTCGACGTGAAAATTTTTGGGCTGGTAATAATTTCTGCTTTGTTCTCCTGCTCCAGTGCAGTTAGTTCGAGATCCAGCAGAATATCGTCACTCAGCCGCGCTAAATTAGCAGAAAAAGTGCCGGCGGGTGCGGCGGTAGGCAAGTCTACCTGCATGCCTTTAACAAAACTTCCGGCGTCTTCGGGTATTGCCAGACCGTATTCCGAAACACCCCAGCGAATGCCCAGTTCTTTACTAACATTCGCTTTTACGGTGACCATGCGGGCTTCAATCAGTACCTGTTTAACCGGCACGTCCAGATCATTAACCAGTTGCCGGATAGTTGCCAGTTGCTCTGGTGTATCCCGTAGAATAAGTGTATTGGTACGTGCATCGACGCTTACCGCACCGTTTGGTGACAGAAAGCTCTGCTGCTCGTTTTTTAGTAGCTTGGCTAAGTCGCTGGCCTTTGCGAAGTTAACGCTGAGTAAAATCGAGCGATACTCGTTGCTATCTGTGGTGTGTTCACCGGCAACATCAATGCGCAGCATAGAGCCCTGCAGACGAATAGCGAGATCATGGCTGGCGATTAACGTAGCAAATGCGTCCTGCCATGCCACACCATTCAGCTTCAGACTGGACTCACCCTTCACGTTGTCGGTCATCAATATGTTCAGTTGGTGCTGATCCGCTAATAGCTGTATGAGGTCGCGCAGCGGCATTTTACGGGTGTTGAGAGATACCGGTTGTAAGCGCTGTTGTTCGCTAAGCAGGCTTTGCCAGTTCTTGTCGGCTGCATAGACTGCAGACACGGGCTGGAAACTCAGAATAGCCAGCAGCAAAAAGACATAAAAAGAGAGTCGTGTTGGTATCATTGTGAGGAATTGTCCTTAGTTAAATGGATTTTCAACGATTTTGCTGACCAGCATCCGGATTGCTTTTCCCAAAGCTGAAATTCGGCGTATTCGCCGTTAACGCTTTGTAGCTGCATGAGAGGGGCCGCTATCCAGCTACTTGCCGCGAGTGTCAGCAGTGGTTGGTTCGGTATTTTCAGCAGGGCTTTTTTAACCGGAGAGGTTTGAGTGGCAATTAACTGCACCAGAGACCAGTCGTTAATGTGAATATCGCTTTGCATTTCAGGTTTGCCCAAGCACTCGATAGGCTCTGCGATAACGTCCGGGAAGTCTGATTTAAACAACGAATGGGCGCTAAGTTCTGAGAGCGCTGGGCTGCCAGCCGTTAACCAGAGAAATTGCCAGCTTAATTTGCCGCTGTTTTCCCCGGTGTCGCGCCACTTTAGTGTTTGCGTAAATGGAAACGGCTGTCGCACTTCCTGCTGCTCCTGCATGATAGAAGCGACCAGCCGTAGCGCGTTCTGGTAAGCGCCGGTAACACCAACCAGCCATTGCTCAGCGTTTTCCGGGCTTTGTTGATAATAGAGGTCGACGTTGTGTTGCCTTGCCGCCTGCGTTAATAAAGTGGAGACATCCGTCTCTGCGTGCTTCGTTACAACTGACTCGGCTTGCTCAGGAACCCCGGGAACGTACCGCTGCAGTTGCTTCTCTTGCTTTCGAAGCAGCTCATTTAGCTGGCTTGCCTGATAGCCGGTAAGAAAGTAACTGACACCAATAGCTGCCACCGTGAAAAGCAGAACAGCAGCGACCCATAACCACAGCGGTTTTTTAAGTGACTCAGCCATTAGGTTCAGCTCCGCTATTCACGTTTTTCTGAGAACGAATGTAGGAGAACACCACACCTTGCTGAGGCAATAGTTGTTGTTTTAGTCCGGGCTCTACTAACTGTTTTTCCAGCCATAAATACTGTTCATTAACCTGCGGTATCTGCCGGTAGATGGCGGTGAGTTTCATTTGAGACTGGCTAAGGGAAAACTCGCGCTGCCGGAGTTGGTGCTGTGTTCGCTCAAGCAGAGCGTAAAATGCGTTGAGCATCTCGTGGCTAGTATGCTTTCGGTGGGTAAAGGCTTTTTGCAACTGTTGCTGTTTTTGGTAGAGCTTCCAGCGCTTTAGCTGAATGTTCTGCTCTTCCAGTGCCAGCTTTTGCTCCGCTAGTTGATGCTTTAAGTTGCTCAGGTAACTCTCATAAGAAATGACCCATTGCACGGATACAGCGCCGACAATAAGCAGCAGGAGAATCCCCAGACAATGCAGCGCACGGTAACGTAGCCATAGGCTTTGTTCCCGCCATTGCAACAGGTTTAGCGATGCCATTGACTGAACCCCCGCAAAGCTAAACCCAGCAGCACTAATTCGTTATCTAAGGCCGAAACAATAGGGGCAACATTGTTCTGGAAAAAGGGTGCTGTAGAAAGCGCCAGGTGCTTCAGTTGTTGATTAGAAAGTTGCCGTTCAAGTTGCGACTGAATGGCTTTATCGCCAAAACTCATTACCCAGCTGAATTGATGAGACAGCTGAGCCTTAAGCAAAAAGCCCACCAAATTGTTGGTGTCGACAGAGTCGAGCCGCTGAAAGACGCCGTTCTTGCAATAAAGCAAAATGGATTGTTGCTGACGGAGCTCAACGACTATCCACGCCATGTCAGTCTCGAACTTGGTATTGTCAGGCCAAAGGTAAGGCAAAACCGCATTAGCTGCCCGTACTACTGACTGATAAACGGGTTCAACCACTTGCACCGGCATTTTCAGCGGGGCCAGTAAGACCAGCAATTCCTCCAGTGCTGAACGCTGGCCAATAACCGCTTCTGCTTCTTGCCCGTGGTTATGGGTGCAGTAGTCGTAGCTTATACCGGTATTGCGTTTTAGCTGGGGCGGTAATTTTTCCAGTAATTGCTCTTCAACCTGCTGGTTATTGTCTAACGGAATTTTCTGATAGTGGGTTGCGCTGTAGTCCAGTGCCGAGACAATACTGTCTGGTTTTAAGCCCTTGCCGGTTAAGCTGCTATGGTGCTGCTGAGAAAAGTGTTCGACAACAAAATGCCGACCCCGGCGGGACAATTGTAAAACCAGACAATTTTCACGATTAATTTGCACAGCAAGTGGTTGTTGCCGAAGTAATGACATTAGACAATATCCTTATTGTAGAAAAGCCAGATGCAAGCGTAGTGTTGTGAACAAAAATCCTCCATAATAGTCAGTAAGAGTTATGAGCTAATTTATGTCGGTGATTTCGGTTTCAACACTCTGGCGTGATTCTGGAGTAAGTTCTGGCGTAAGTTCTGACGTAGTAAAAATGAAGTCATGGAGCAGATAATTGAAGTGGTTTAAGCGGCTAATCTACACCTTGCTGGTGTGTATTATTCTTGGCGGGGTAACGGTTGGCAGCCTTTACTTATACGTTAAGCCCGAGTTACCCAGTGTGGAAACCTTGCGGGACGTGCGTTTGCAAACACCCATGCAGGTGTTTAGCGCTGACGGTGAACTGATCTCGCAGTTTGGCGAAAAGCGCCGAATTCCGGTAAAACTGGAAGATGTACCTCAACCGCTTATTGATGCTTTTCTCGCTACCGAAGACAGCCGTTTTTATCAGCACTTTGGGGTTGATCCAATAGGTGTTGCCAGGGCTTTTAGCGTGTTGCTCACCACCGGTGAAATTCAGGAAGGTGCCAGTACCATTACCATGCAACTGGCGCGAAACTTCTTCTTAAGCTTTGACCGTGCCTGGATGCGTAAGGTGAAAGAGTCTTTTATCGCTGTCCACATTGAACAGTTGTTGAGTAAAGACGAAATTCTTGAACTTTATTTGAATAAAATTACCTTTGGTCATCGTGCCCACGGTGTCGGTGCAGCCGCGCAGGTGTACTACGGTAAGCCGTTAAACGAACTGACGCTGGCGCAAATGGCAACCATTGCCGGTTTGCCTAAAGCACCGTCTAACCTGAACCCTATTTCAAACCCTACTGCCTCTAAAGCTCGTCGACGCGTTGTCTTATTGCGCATGCTGGACGAGAAGAAAATTACTCGTGCTGAGTTTGAAGAAGCCGCAAATGCTCCTGTCACAGCTCGACGCCATGGCGCTGAGGTGACAGTGCACGCGCCTTACCTGGCAGAAATGGTGCGTCAGGAAATGGTTGATCGCTATGGTGAAGATAAAGCCTATAACGAAGGTTATCAGGTGTACACAACCATCAGAAGCGACGTACAGTTGGCTGCGCGCCAGGCTATATGGGATAACCTGCACAGCTATGATGAGCGACACGGTTATCGCGGTCCTGTTAGTTTATTGTGGTCAGCAGAGAAGAATGAAGAGCCGGTTAAAGAACTAGCCATACGCAAGTACCTGGAGCAACTGCGTGTTATTGGTGCGGTAACGCCGGCGGTTGTGACCGCAGTCGAGGAGCAAACGGCTGACGTATTAGTGAAGGGAGAGGGCAAACTTACCCTGCCATGGGAAGCTATGCACTGGGCTCGCGAGTACTTAAACGAAGAACGTCAGGGCCCGCCTCCGGAAACCGCAGCTGACATTATGCAGCCGGGTCATGTTATTTGGTTGCGTCGGGTAAATGACGGCAGCGAATGGCGACTGGCGCAAATTCCCGAACCCAGTTCCGCTATTGTCTCTTTACGACCCGACGATGGTGCCGTTGCCGCGGTTGTTGGTGGGTACAGTTTCCAGCTGAGCCAGTACAACCGCGCTTTGCAGGCAGAGCGTCAGGTCGGTTCAAACATTAAACCTCTGATTTATTCAGCCGCATTTGAAGAGGGCTTAACTCTGGCTACTTTGGTGAATGATGCCCCCATTAACCAATGGAACCCGGGTTCCGGTGTCGCCTGGCGACCGAAGAACTCGCCGGAAGTCTATGAAGGCCCTATCCGTTTGCGTAAAGCTCTGGCTAAGTCAAAGAACGTGGTCTCGGTGCGCTTAATTCGCGAACTGGGAGTTAAAAAAGTGGCGGATCACCTGGCCAAATTTGGTCTGGATCGCTCAAAAATTCCCGAGAACGAATCGCTTTCTCTGGGTTCTCTTTCAATGACACCCATGCAAGTAGCTCGCGCTTATGCGGCGTTCTCGAACGGTGGATTTCTGATAGAGCCCTACTTTATCAAACGTATTGAAGACGCCGATGGTAATGTGATTAAAGAAACCGACCCGGTGCGCGCTTGTTTCGACTGTGACAACCCGGCTCCGCAGGTGATTAGCGAACAAAATGCGTTCCTGGTTGAGCAGGCAATGAACTCAGCGGTCTGGGGCGGCGGCAGCTGGGCAAATGGCACAGGCTGGAACGGTACGTCCTGGCGTATTCAGCGCTCTAAACCCATTACTGAAGCTGTTGGTCGCAACATTGCCGGTAAAACCGGTACCACCAACGATGTTCGTGATACATGGTTCTCAGGTTTTACCTCGGACCTTGCGACAACTGTCTGGGTTGGGTTTGATGATGTTTCCCGTAAATTAGGACGCACGTCAAAGCATCCTGAAGTCGACTCCAGTCAGCAGGCAATAACTGGCGGTGAAGCGGGTGCGAAAACTGCGTTGCCGGGCTGGATCCTGTTTATGGAGAAGGCGCTACCGCTGTTTCCGTCACGCGATTTTGGTATTCCGCCGGGTGTGGTGAATGTCCGTATCGACTTAGAAAGCGGCAAGTTATCACACAAAAGTGACTACACCACGCGGTTTGAATACTTTATACGTGGTACCGAACCCACTGAGTACAGTCGCGATAACGGTCAGTCTAATGGCGATATCTTTCAAGAAGATGATGACGACTTATTCTAGTCAGGCAAAATCTGTGCAATAACAAATTAGTGGGAGCATTAAGCTCCCACTGCCAGTTTACTCAGTAACTGATTGAGATCCGATTGCACGCCGCCGGCGGTAACGTGTTTACCCGCACCAGGTCCGCTAATAACTAACGGCATTTCTGAATACCAGTCGGTGTAGATAACGAAGATGTTTTCACCGGGTATTAAGTTGGCCAGCATGTCCCCTTCCGGAATGTATTCAATACCAACCTGAGCAGTAACTCTTTGCTCGTCACTGACGGTAAAGCTGGCCAGCAGTCGCGGCACTTTGCCGTCTTTAGCCGCTTCGTCCAGCATCGCCGCCATGGGCTCATCAAGTTCGGATAAGCGTTGCATAAACTCGCTAAGTGGTAGATCACGTAAATGCTCCGGTACCAGGCTTTTTACTTCAATGTCCTGCCAGTCCAGTTTTAAGCCAATTTCGCGTGCCAGAATCAGTAATTTACGCACCAAGTCCTGACAGGACAGGTCTTCACGAGGGTCAGGCTCGCTGTAACCCCGCTCTTTGGCTTCTTTTACCAATGAACTGAAAGTGACTCCTTTGGTAAAATTCTCAAACAGCCACGACATGGTACCCGAGAAAATACCGGAGATACTGCGAATTTCGTCGCCGGAATTTCGCAAATCGTTTATGGCATAATTCAGCGGCAACCCGGCACCCACCGTGGTGTTGTATAGCCATTCACGCTCGTACTCGTGCTGAATGGTACGAATTTCGCGGTACAGCGCTTCGTCGGCGGAGCCCGCGCGCTTATTGGCGCTGATAATATGCAGGCCGTTTGCGAACAAGCTGGGATACAGTTGCGCGACTTGTTTGGCGTCAGTCAAGTCAATGACGACCATCTCGTCGTATGGTGCATTTGGCAACTCGCGCAACAGTTCCGTGAGTACATAAGGCCGCGCCAGACGATCGAAGTCTTCTGCCCACTGAGTGAGCTCGACGCCATTGTAATCCAGCCATAAACGCCGCGAGTTGGCAATGCCCATAACCCGAACGTCCATCACTTGGTTAATGCGGTCGCGCTGCTGTCGGAACAGTTCCAGCCAGGCCGTACCAATGTTGCCGCGGCCAATGACTAAAACGCCCAGGCTGCGACGGTAATTGAATAATTGGCTGTGCAAGCGATTAAGTAAGCGGTTATCAAGCTTTTGCTCCAGAATAGCAACAGCAGAGTCACCGTTTTGCGTCAGCGCAAAGCGCCGCACTTTTTGTTCGGAAAGTTGCAGTTTAAAGGTCGAGAACTGGTCGGTTTCCTGAATGCGGTTACCGACAATGGCCAGCATGGAATAGCCGCGAATTTGAGTAATGGCATCACCCGCGCCCAGACTGTCTAACCAGCCGGTCAGGTAGTCTAAGTGGTTTTGGTGAAACACCAGATACTGCTGATGATTTTCCGGCTCGGTCCAGCTGACCAGCGGCTCTAATTCCAGTTCATCCAGACGTTTTACTAAGGCTTTATCGTGCAGCTCAACCTTAAACAGCACCACCTCAGACAGAGAAGTGAAGACTTTTCCGCGGGGCTGGGTATTCTGGAACTGACCAATGCGAGTTTGCTGATTTTCTACTTTTAAACTGGAGCGAACGGAAATGACCATGCGTTGACGGTCAACCGGCTGAAAGGTTCTTGGGTGCAGAACCGGACTGCCAAGACGCGCCAGTTCTTCGGCTTCGGTCCAGTCTAATGTCGGTAAGCTCACCACGCGCTCAACTTTGCGCGGGTCTGCCGAGTAAACGCCGGCAACATCTTTCCAGATAGTAACCTGACGTGTATCCAGCAGGCTGCCGACTAAGGTTGCTGAATAGTCGCTGCCGTTACGCCCCAGAGTTAAACTCTCGCCGTTTAAACCGCGGGCAATAAAGCCGGTAACAATAAAGCGGGTGCCCGAGTGAGGAGCCACTCTTTGTAATAGTTTTTCACGCGAGTGTTCTACCTGAATAACGGGTTCAGGAGCGTCTGCCGCGAGTAAAAAGTCCCGGGCATCAATGTGGTCGGCGCGGGTACCCTGTTTTTGCAGTAAAGCTGATAACAAGCGGGCAGACCAGAGTTCGCCGTACGACAGTAACTCGGCGTTATGGCTAATGGCTTCGTCGCCGACTAACCAACGACGCCAGCGGGTGAAGTCTTTTTGCGATTGCAGTAGCAACTGTTTTTGTAAGTCGCCGCTTAATAATTCGGTGATCAGTCCTTGCTGAAAACTCTCTAATTGATCGAGCAGAATGCTGGCGGTGTCGCCCGGCTGCGCTTTGGCATTAATAATGGCAAGAATGCGGTTGGTTGTATCTCCGGCTGCGGAAACAACGACTAAGTCGCTGGCACCCGCGTACTCGGTTACAATTCTGGCAACGCGGCGATAGCAGAACGCATCGGCAAGACTGCTGCCGCCAAACTTATGCACCTGAACGCTGTCGGCAACGGCTTGCTTTTGCTCTTCTGTGAGCTGAGTTGTGGTCATTCCGCCTTCCTTAACTACTCGCTTGAATTAGATTACTGCTACTAAGGCTAAAATATTGTCAGGCAAATGTCAGCAACTTTTAGCCATCTAGACGGATAAAATTTGACGGGGTCGTTCATTCGGGTACAATTCATTATAACTTATGTGGTTTTGTTATATAGCGGGACAATAACAATGAAATGGAACGGCGAATATATTTACCCTTATGCTGAACACGGTCGTAAGAGTCAGCAGGTGAAAAAAGTTACGGTCTCAATACCCACGCGCGTGTTAAAAGTATTGACCGATGAACGAACCCGTCGCCAAATTAATAATCTGCGCCATGCTACCAACAGCGAACTGCTGTGTGAGGCGTTTTTACACGCTTTTACCGGTCAGCCGCTGCCGGAAGATGAAGATTTGCAAAAATCCAACCCGAATAAAATCCCCAAAGCTGTGCGTGAAGAGCTGGAAGCCCGGGGATTACCTATTCCAACCGACGAAGAGCTCGACGATTAATCCTGCATATAATTTTTCGGTAAATCGATTTTAGCTGCGCCGGACTTCACCGCAGCTTCGGCAACGGCGCGCGATACCCGTGGGCACAAGCGCGGGTCAATTGGCTTGGGAATAATATAATCACGACCGAAGGTTAACTCTTTGACACCGGCCGCTTTTAATACTGATTCCGGAACAGGCTCTTTCGCCAGCTGGCGAATGGCCTCCACCGCTGCAACCTTCATTTCGTCATTAATAGCAGTAGCGCGCACATCTAATGCACCGCGGAACATAAACGGGAAGCATAAAACGTTGTTCACCTGGTTCGGGTAGTCCGAGCGTCCGGTTCCCATTATCAGGTCATCACGCGCCGCCATAGCGGTTTCTGGTTTAATCTCCGGGTCTGGGTTAGAGCAGGCAAACAGAACCGGGTTAGGCGCCATAAGTTTCAACTCTTCTGCGCTGAGTAAGTTTGGCCCTGAAACCCCCACGAAGATATCGGCACCTTCAATAACGTCTTTTAGTGTCCGTTTGTCGGTGTTGTTGGCAAACAGCTGCTTGTATTCGTTTAAGTCATCGCGACGAGTATGGATAACGCCCTTTGAGTCGAGCATATAAATGTGCTCGCGTTGTGCGCCACATTTAATTAAAAGCTCCATACAGGCAATGGCGGCAGCACCGGCACCAAGACAAACAATGCGAGACTCCGCCAGGTCTTTACCCTGAATTTCCAACGCATTAAGCATACCTGCGGCCGTCACAATGGCAGTACCGTGTTGATCATCATGGAATACCGGTACATTGCAGCGCTCTATTAACGCCTGTTCTATTTCGAAACATTCAGGCGCTTTAATGTCTTCTAAGTTGATGCCACCAAAGGTATCGGCAATGTTAGCAACGGTATTGATAAAGTCCTGAGTAGTACGATGATTCACTTCAATATCAATAGAGTCCAGTCCGGCGAAGCGCTTAAATAGAAGAGCTTTACCTTCCATGACCGGTTTTGATGCCAGTGGCCCTAAATTGCCCAGACCAAGAATGGCGGTTCCGTTAGTAATAACCGCAACCATATTGCCTTTGGCTGTATAACGGTAGGCGGCGTCCGGGTCCTGAGCTATTTCCCGAACCGGTTCTGCAACGCCCGGGCTGTAGGCCAGCGCTAAATCTTTACTGGTTTCAGCAGGGGTGGTGAGTTCAACGGAAATTTTACCCGGGGTCGGGTATTCGTGGTAATCCAGTGCCTGTTGGCGAAAGTCTGTCATGCGGTGATACCTGAGTCTGGTGATCAGAATGCCGATCAGTCTATCGCTTTTGTGCTAATAAACAAATCTTACCTCCGCCTTTGAGGGTCATGAGGTGAATGAAATTTCCAATGTGTTTAAAAGTACACCAGTTAACTTTTCTTTAACAATAGGCCGCTTAGCGAAACAGGCACAAAAAAAGGCACTGTTTAGCGCCTTTTTCTTAAAATCTGCTGTTAAGCAGCGTTTTCTATAAGTTTTCTTAGGCTTATTTCTTGCCCAGAGCACCAAAACGCTTCTTAAATTTGTCAACACGACCACCAGTGTCCATTACACGCTGCTTACCAGTGTAGAACGGGTGGCACTCTGAACAGACGTCCAGGTGAAGATCTTCTGAGCGGGTTGAACGCGTTTCGAACGTGTGACCGCAAGAACAGCTGACTTTTAAAGTCTCGTACTTAGGATGAATACCTTGTTTCATGGGGTTACCTCAGTTATGGGCCGCATCGCCATTCGATCCAAAGCCGAACACCATGCGCAAAAAAACATCAATGAATTAAGAGCCGCGCATTTTATGTGATCCTGCGCCTGTGATCAAGCAGAATCTGCTGCCTTGTATTCTGCGCGGTAGCGTTCCAGAATAGAGCCATGAAGCAAGCCAGCACCGGCAGCGAACGACGTTATAAAGTCGCACTGCCGTTACCTCTTCGACAAACCTATGATTATCTGTGCAAAAGTGCCGAGCCGCTGCCGCAGGGAGTCCGCGTGCGCGTGCCTTTTGGCCAGCGTCAGTTAGTGGGTTACGTGGTTGCCGAAGCCAATGACGAACCGCCAACATTTGAATTGAAGTTCGTCGCTTCGGTTCTGGATGAGCAGCGGCTGTGGCCTGATGATATCTGGCAGCTAGTACGCTGGTCTTCTGACTACTATCACCATTCATTGGGGGACGTAGCCGCCAATAGCCTGCCGGTTTTGTTGCGCAAAGGCGATGCGCCGGAATACCTGACCGAAACTTTTTATGCGCTGACCGATTTAGGCCGGGCGCAGTCCATTAATGATTTAAAAGGGGCCGCGCGGCAGCAGCAAGTGCTGGCAGCGCTTAAACATCAGCCGCTCAGGCGCAGCGACTTAACCGATATAGGTGTGACCTCAGCCGTGCTGCGCACCTTGCAGGATAAAGGCTGGATTGAAGTGCGCGAGCAGGCACCGACTAAGAATCAGGGCTGGCAAAAGCAGTCATCGGTGTTAAGAGAGCAGGGCCATGCGTTAAATACCGAGCAGGCGGTGGCGGTTTCTACCATTAACCAGCAGCAAAAGCACAGCACTTTGCTGCTGGAAGGCGTTACCGGTAGTGGTAAAACCGAAGTGTACTTACAAGCCATGGAGCCGGTACTGGAGCGCGGCGAGCAGGTATTAGTGCTGGTACCGGAAATTGGCCTTACCCCACAGACCTTGCAGCGCTTTAAAGAACGCTTTGACGCACCGGTGGTCATGCTGCACTCGGGCATGAGTGACAGAGAACGTTTGAATACCTGGCTGGACGCAAAGCACGGACATGCAGCAATTATTATCGGCACTCGTTCAGCTGTGTTTACGCCCTGCCAGAAGCTAGGGCTTATTGTGGTCGATGAAGAACATGACTTGTCCTACAAACAACAGGACGGCTTTCGCTACCATGCCCGGGACATTGCCATTAAACGGGCGGCGTTGCTGGATATTCCGCTGGTGCTCGGTAGTGCAACTGCCTCGCTGGAAACGCTGAATAACGCGGTCAGCAAACGCTTTCACTGGCTTAAGCTGGGGCAGCGCGCTGGTGGCGCGCAAATGGTTAAACACGAGCTTATTGACCTGAAGCAGCAGCCCATAAAAGCCGGTGTTTCTAAAGCATTGCAGGAGCAAATTCAGGTAGAAATTGAACGCGGTAATCAGGTACTGCTGTTCCTTAACCGTCGTGGTTTTGCACCAGCGTTAATGTGTCACGAGTGTGGCTGGCTGGCGCAGTGTCATCGTTGTGACGCTTATTACACCGTACATAAAGCTCATCAGCAGCTGCAGTGTCACCATTGTGGCAGCCAGCAACGGATACCTAAGCAATGCGGCTCCTGCGGCTCCACACACTTAATTTCCCACGGTGTGGGTACCGAACAGTTAGAGCACAGTCTGAAAGAAATGTTTCCGGGGCGTGGGGTGCTGCGCATTGACCGGGATTCCACCCGCCGTAAAGGTCAGTTGGACGATTACCTGCAAAAAGCCACAAATAACGAGTACCCGTTGCTGGTTGGCACGCAGATGCTGGCAAAAGGCCATCACTTTCCCCATGTCACTCTGGTGGCGCTGCTAGATGTTGATGGCGCGCTTTACAGCGCGGACTTCCGGGCAGCAGAGCGTTTAGGACAGCTTTATACTCAGGTCGCTGGTCGCGCCGGGCGAGAGCACAAAGCCGGTAAAGTTGTATTGCAAACCCACCATCCGGAGCACGACTTAATTCAGGATTTACTCAACAACGGCTATTCGCACTTTGCCCTGACGGCACTTGCTGAACGCCAACAAAGTGACTTGCCGCCGTTCTCTTATTTGGCGCTGTTCCGTGGCGAAGCAACCGACAGAGACTCTGTGGTGCAGGCCATGACCCAAATTCAGCAGTTAATGCCGCAGGTGGAAGGTGCATTTTTGCTGGGCCCCATGCCAGCTTTAATGGAACGTAAAGCCGGTCGTTACCGCTACCAATTGCTGTTACATTGTCAGTCACGTAAATTGCGATTTCAGCTTATTGAACACTTGTTACCGCAGATTAACGCCTTGCCGTTATTGAAAAAAGTGCGCTGGTCGCTGGATATTGATCCGCAAGACTTTAGCTGATCGACAACTAAGCGGTTTTTTTTATCGGGCGTAGCGATTAAACTAAGCGTCTTGAATTTCCTCTTCGATTTTTCATACAGGTAGTCGCATTAATGAAAGAACAACTTGAACAGTTACTGGCCGAAGCCATTGGTCAACTTAAAACACAGGGAAAAATCCCTGCTGATCACCCAGTAAAGATTCAGTTGGATCGCCCTCGAGACAAATCACACGGTGACTTTGCGACAAACCTGGCATTGATGCTAGCCAAACCAGCAAAATCGAACCCACGTCAGCTGGCTGAAGCCATTGTCGAAGCGGTTCCGGAGAACTCCCTGTTGTCGAAAATGGATATTGCCGGGCCGGGCTTTATTAACTTCACCATTTCGCAGGACCAGCTGAAAGACCAGCTAACCGCAATGCTCAGCAGCGACAGCCTGAACGTCGATGTGGCAGAAGAAAGCAAAACCATTGTTATTGACTACTCGTCGCCTAACCTGGCGAAAGAAATGCACGTAGGGCATTTGCGTTCTGCCATTATTGGCGACGCCGTGTCGCGCGTGTGTGAGTTTTTAGGGCATAAAGTCATTCGCCAGAACCACGTGGGCGACTGGGGCACGCAGTTCGGCATGCTCTTAGCGTACATGGAAGCGCTGGATAATCAGTCTGCTGAATATGAGCTGAGCAACCTGGAGACTTTCTATAAAGCCGCCAAGCAACGTTTTGACGAAAGCGAAGAGTTTGCTGACCGTGCACGTCAGCTAGTCGTAAAACTGCAGTCGGGCGACGAATACTGCCTGAAGCTGTGGAACCAATTTATTGATGTGTCACTGAGCCATTGTCAGGACGTTTACGACCGTTTAGGCGTTAAACTGACTCGTGACGATGTGATGGCTGAAAGCGCCTACAACGACAAGTTACCGGGCGTTATTGAGCACCTGCGAGAAAAAGGTCTGTTGACGGAAGATCAGGGTGCACAATGCGTGTTTCTTGAAGAATACAAAGGTAAAGAAGGCGAACCGCTGCCTATTATTGTGCAGAAAAAAGGCGGCGGCTACCTTTATGCCACCACCGATTTAGCCGCTATTGAATACCGTCAGAAAGAACTGGGTGGTGACCACCTGATGTACTTTGTGGATGCGCGTCAGTCGCTGCATTTCGACCAAATTTTTACGCTGGCACGCAAAGCCGGTTTTGTGGAAGGCGAGATACAGCTCGACCATTACGGCTTTGGTACCGTGATGGGCAAAGACGGCAAACCTTACAAAAGCCGTGACGGTGGTGTGACTAAGCTGGCTGACTTATTAGATGAAGCTGAACGTCGCGCACTAGAGCTACTGCAGCAGAAAACGACTGATTTAACAGATGAGCAGCAAAAACGCGTTGCTGAAGTGGTGGGTATTAGCTCGGTTAAGTACGCGGACTTATCAAAAAACCGTACCAGCGACTACGTTTTCGACTGGAACCACATGCTGACTTTTGAAGGCAACACGGCACCTTACCTACTTTATGCTTACACCCGCGTGAACAGTATTTTTGATCGTTTAGGCGACACAGCGTTTGACCGCAACGCCGACATTATTCTGGATGACGAACGCGAGCTGGCGTTGGCGAATCAGCTGGTGCGTTTTAACGAAGTGCTGCATCAGGTTCAGGATAAAGCCATGCCGCATTTCTTATGTGGTTTCCTGTTTGATTTGGCCGGTCGCTTCTCCAGTTTTTATGAAGCCTGCCCAATTTTGAATCAGGAAGACGAAGCCCTTCGTAACAGTCGTCTGAAGTTGTCGATGTTAACCGCCAACGTGCTGAAGCAAGGCCTGGAATTACTGGGTATTCCAACCCTGGAGAAGATGTAACGCACTATGGATTACGCGAATCGTAAGCCAAAACCGCCAAAACGTAAGCCGGCTAAGAAAAAGGGAACCAATAAAAAGCAGCAACGCGGTGCAAAACCCGTTGCTGAGCGTAAGCCGGTGCCCTGGTTCGTGGTCGCTGTTGCCATTGTCCTGATAGCATTTTTTACCTATATTCTGCTGCAAATTAACGGTAAATCTGAACAGGTTGAACAACCAAAGGTACAACCGCCACCGGCTGACTTATTGCCAGAGAAATCGGCTGAACGCTGGCGCTATATAGAAGAGCTAAAAAGTAAAGAGGTGGAAGTTGATGTGCCTGAACGCGAACTGGGTCCACCGAAACTGATGCAATGTGGCTCTTTCCGTCAGCAGGAAGACGCTGAAAGGTTACGTGCACAAATTGCGATGGCGGGGCTTGAATCTCAGGTACGCTCGACTGAAGGGAGCAATGGGCTTTGGTACCGGGTTATTCTGGGCCCTTATGAAACCAAGCGAGATGCTGAAAGTGATCGTCATAAACTTCAACGCAATCAAGTGTTTGGTTGTGCTATCTGGAACTGGAATCTGGATTAATCGGCTGACACCATTGAAAAATACGATATAGACCCTCAAATACTTGTCATCGACGTCACTAAGACAAAAAAGAGGGTCTTGCTTTGACTACTATCGTATCTGTTCGCCGCGGCGATAAAGTTGTAATTGGCGGAGACGGCCAGGTTTCCTTAGGTAATACCGTAATGAAAGGTAATGCGCGTAAAGTGCGTCGCCTATACCACGATAAAGTGCTGGCAGGTTTTGCCGGCGGAACCGCAGACGCTTTCACACTGTTCGAACGTTTTGAATCCAAACTTGAACAACATCAGGGGAACCTGATGCGTGCGGCTGTGGAATTGGCAAAAGATTGGCGTACCGACCGTGCTTTGCGCCGACTGGAGGCATTGCTCGCGGTTGCTGATAAAGAAACGTCATTAATTATTACCGGTAATGGTGACGTTGTGCAGCCGGAGAATGACCTTATTGCGATTGGCTCGGGTGGGCCGTTTGCGCAGTCGGCAGCAAGAGCTTTGCTGGAAAATACCGACTTGAATGCCCGCGACATTGTGCAAAAAGCACTGACCATTGCAGGCGATATTTGCGTGTACACCAACGGCAACCAGACCATTGAAGAAGAAGAGTCTATTGCTGAAGACAAAACGAAGCAGGGGAAAAAATAAGATGTCTGAGATGACCCCAAGAGAAATTGTAGACGAATTAAACCGACATATTATTGGCCAGGATAAAGCAAAACGCGCTGTCGCGGTTGCTTTGCGTAATCGCTGGCGCCGGATGCAGCTGGATGACGAGCTGCGTCAGGAAGTAACGCCTAAGAATATCTTAATGATAGGCCCTACCGGTGTGGGTAAAACGGAAATTGCCCGCCGCCTGGCGAAATTAGCGAGAGCGCCTTTCATTAAAGTTGAAGCGACTAAGTTCACAGAAGTGGGTTACGTGGGCAAAGAAATTGAATCCATTATTAAGGATTTAACCGACGTTGCGGTGAAGCAAACGCGCGAAGAAATGATGCAAAAGGTACGTTACCGCGCTGAAGAAGCGGCGGAAGAGCGTATTTTGGATGTGCTGTTACCACCGGCGAAGCAGTCTTCTTCTGGTTGGGCTCAGCAACAGGAAGAGACGCCGGAAAATGATGACCAGCGTGGTACGCGTCAGGTATTCCGTAAGAAGTTACGTGAAGGCCAGCTGGATGACAAAGAAATTGAAATTGATTTAGCCATGCCGCAAATGGGTGTTGAAATTATGGCGCCTCCGGGTATGGAAGAAATGACGTCGCAGTTGCAGAACATGTTCCAGAACATGGGCAGCGATAAGACAAAAGCACGCAAAATGCGCATTAAAGATGCTTACAAGCAGCTAGTCGAGGAAGAAGCGGCGAAATTGCTGAACCCCGACGAAGTAAAAGAAGCTGCTATTGAGTCGGTTGAGCAAAACGGCATTGTCTTTTTAGATGAAATTGACAAGATTTGTAAGCGTGGCGATACCAGCGGGCCAGATGTTTCCCGCGAAGGCGTGCAGCGCGACTTGCTGCCTTTGGTTGAAGGGACCACGGTGAATACCAAGCACGGTATGATAAAAACTGATCATATTCTGTTTATTGCCTCTGGTGCATTCCAGATGAGTAAGCCGTCAGATCTTATTCCTGAATTACAGGGGCGTTTGCCTATTCGGGTTGAGCTGGAAGCACTGACCAGTGGCGACTTCGTGCGTATTCTGACAGAGCCAAGTGCGTCGCTGACGACTCAGTACCATGCTCTGCTGAACACTGAAGGCGTTGAAGTGAGCTTTACTGAAGAAGGCATTCAGCGTATTGCTGAAGTGGCATTCCATGTAAACGAAACGACAGAAAACATTGGTGCGCGTCGCTTACATACGGTGCTGGAGCGTTTAATGGAAGAAATTTCCTTCCATGCTACTGACCACAGCGGTGAGAAACTGGTTGTTGATGCCGATTACGTGAATGAACATGTCGGTGAGCTATCGCAGGACGAAGACCTAAGCCGCTTCATCCTGTAAAAATACTCTGCTGAAATTGTAGAGCTAGAAGGCCGTTGCAAACTCTCCGGGTGGCAACGGCTTTTTGTCGCCCTGAATTTGGCGTTCAATCAACTGTTCAGCAAATTGCAGGCGCATTGGGGGTGAGTAAAAATAGCCCTGCATCATGTCGCAACCCAGCTTTTGCAACATGTCCTGCTGTTCTTGGGTTTCAATGCCCTCGGCAATAACGCGTTTACCCAGGCCATGAGACAAGCGGATCATGGCTTTTAAAATGGTGACATCGTTATTATTTTGCTGCAGTTCGCTGACAAAGCTGCGGTCTATTTTAATTTTGTTAATAGGTAATGAGCGAAGGTAAGCCAGGGAGGAGTGCCCGGTACCAAAGTCATCAATAGAAATACCAAAACCCATTTCCCGTAACCGCTGGATAACACTCATGCCGTTGTGTAAATCGGACATGGCCACGTTTTCGGTGATCTCAAGCTCTAGCCATTCGGGCGATATATTGTAGTCTTCCAGTAACCGCTGCATTTTTTCTATTAACTGAAAATGCTGAAATTGTGGCGCTGATAAATTCACCGCTATGGGCCAGCAGAGACCAAACTTTTGTTTCCAGGAAGCAAGGATAGCAGCCGCGTGGTTCAGTACCCAGTCATCCAGTTCGGTGGAAAGCCCCAATTGCTCGATATAAGGCAGAAATTCCGCCGGACTCAGCAGACCGCGTTCCGGGTGCTGCCAACGGATCAGGGCTTCAAAACCACAAAGCTGTTGATGGTCAAAGTCAAACTGCGGCTGAAGATACAGAGTGAACTCATTCTCTTGCATAGCGCGGCGTAAAATTGGCTCCATATCAACCAGATAGGAGTACATCTCATCCATACCCCGCTCATAAACGGTAACACTGGGCTGGTGTGACTGCTTTGCCTGAGTCAGCGCAATGGTTGCTTTATTGAGTAGAACTTCCGATCGACTGCCGTGCTGAGGGTAGCGTGCAATACCAATACCCGCGGCAATATTCAGCGTTTTTTCGCCCACTTCAATGGGGTTACTCAGTGTGTCCTGAAGCTCTGTAGCTAAATCTTTTATAAGACTGCGGCTTTTTAAATGATCAAAGGCAAGAGCAAAGACATCGCCACTGATACGGGATACCGCCAGAGGCTGTTTGCGAAAGTTTTGCAGGCGTCGCGCAATTTCTTTTAGCACCTGGTCACCACCGCGAATACCAATGTTTTCGTTAACCACTTTAAAGCGACTGACGCCAACAAGCATAATGGTTAATTGACGGTTGTTACTGCGGCAGTACTCGATGAATAAAGGAATTTTACTGACCAGCTGGTCACGGTTAGAGACTCCGGTCAGCGCGTCATGGGTGTGCAGATACTCGGCTCTTTGGATGGCGCGCACTGCGGTATTGCGCTCAGATTCCAGCAACCAAATGATAATACCGACGATAATCGCCGCAATGATAATGATATTTAAAAGCGCCTGAAAGCTGAGAGCCCAGTCCACAGCGTTTCCGGGTAAAGAAAAAATAACGCTAAGTACGACTAAATTCTTAAAACCGATACTGAAAAAGCCACCGGACACCAATTTGGGGCCGATACCGCTTCCTAATTTCCGCCACATAAGCAAGCTGATAGCGATTAACGCTACGCCAGTGACCAGAAACCGCATAAATCCGGCATTGGGCGTGTTACCCGCATCGCTTATGGTGGGATCTAGCCAAAAATAGGAAATAATACCGCCAACCAACGACACCCCATAAGCTATATATTGCCAGTAGTGTTGCGGTTTTTTATTAAACGCGGCACAAGAGGCACCGAGGGCAATAAACGAAATGGCTAGGTACTGGCAGGTTAAAGCGACCCCTTGTAAACCACTGGACCAGCTAAGCGCAGACTCGGGCGCGACCATTGCGCTTCCGGCCAAAAAGGCTCTGATGATTTCTCCAGGACCAAATGCACAGCAGGCGAAAGCCCAGTAACCTAGATAATCGCGTTGATAGTATCTATGGTAATACATCAGTAAAGCGGCAAATCCGAGCAGAAAAACTGCCTGTATTGAATGCGCAAAGGTCTCTATAGCCAGACTGGTCATGAGGTCGAGCTGGGGCATGAAAATAGCAATTCACTTTATTATTATTATGGTTAGTTAGATTAAACGGGTTTTTATTCTATAATTCAAGGGTTTCGTTACCGCTATCAGGTTGCTTTTGTCCGCACCGGATAGCAGGTATACTGCCAGCTACTGCTATAGCAACGTCAGGAATACAATCATGGAATACAACACTTCAGAACTTTGCGATTTATACCCCGATATGGTCGATGTGGTTGAACCCATGTTTGAGTCTTACGGAGGCCGCAACTCTTTTGGTGGTAGTTTGGTTATTATCAAGTGCCATGAAGATAAAGGGCTTATTGAGGAAACCATTGCTGCCGACGGTGGTGGGAAGATTTTATTGATTGATGGTGGTGGCTCATCACGCCGTGCTCTGGTTGATGCAGCTATTGCTGAGCAAGCCATGGATAACGACTGGGAAGGCATTGTCTGTTACGGCGCCGTGCGCGAAGTTGACGCGCTGGAAGAGCTGGATATTGGGATTCTGGGTGTTGCTTCTATTCCGGTTGGCGCTATTAGCGAAGGCGTAGGTGAACTGAATGTGCCGGTAAACTTTGGCGGCGTAACCTTTTTGCCGGAAGACCACCTTTATATCGATACTACTGGCGTTATCTTGTCTCCGGAACCATTAGATATTGAATGATGAGTGACATCTCTTACTTAGAACTGACCGACCCGGCAAAATGGGTCACGGTACGTGAACAGGAAACTAAAATTGGCCAGGCCATTCGGGTGCTCTCTGAACAGGGCACTTACGAAGAAAGCCTGGCGGCAGCCTGGGAAGACGGCCAGCGTGTAGCATTAGTCGGTATTCCCGAGAGTATCGGTGTGCGAGCCAACCTTGGTCGCGCCGGTGCCGATGACGGCTGGCAGGCTTTTTTGAAAAGCTTCTTAAACCTGCAAAAAACGGGGTTACTTTCCACGCACGAGATGTTGTTGGTTGGAGCGGTTAATTGCGACGACTTAAACGAAAAGGCCGCTGAACTCGATGCTACAGACGCCCATGATCTGGCCACTTTACGTGAACTTTGCGCGCAGGTTGATGCCCGCGTCGAGAAAATTCTGACGCCGTTATTCGAGCAGGGTTTTGAGGTGATTGTTATTGGCGGGGGTCACAATAATGCGTATCCGCTGCTGAAGAGTTTGCATAAAGTGACAGAGGAAGCTTGTGGTGCGGTCAATTTAGACCCTCATGCAGACTTTCGTCCGCGCGAAGGCCGCCACTCCGGCAATGGCTTTAGTTACGCTTATATGGAAGGTGCGCTGGAGTTTTACCATATTGTTGGTTTGCATCAGGGCAAAAACTCTGCCAGTAGCCTGCGTCAGCTGCAAGACGCTGGCATGCGTTACCATACACTGCATCGCTTATATGAGCGTCCATTTGTTGAGGTGATGGACGAAGTGGTAGCAAAAGCCGTGTCCTGGCAGAGGCCGCTAGGTATTGAAGTTGATGTTGATGCATTAAATGCCGTACCAGCCAGCGCCGTAAACTATGTTGGTTTGAGTCTGGGGCAGGGTTTTCAGTACGTTAAGCGCTTAGCAGAGGTGAACGAAGCGCGTTATTTACACCTTGCCGAAGCCGCTCCTTCTATGTGCAGTACCGGCTTCGACGAAGGCATGAAAATATGCGGACAGTTGCTTAGCGAGCTGACCACGGCTTACTTACACGGTCGTGAGCGACGCCGTTAAACCATAAGGTTTTTAACGGGTTCACACCAAACTGGTACGTGAGCTCAGCGGCGTCTTTGCAACTCCATAGTGCTAAATCTGCGTAACAGCCTTCTGCAATAACGCCGCGCTGGTTTTCGCCTAATGCTTTTGCTGCATTGACGGTAACGCCCCGCAGACACTCTTCCGGTGTCATGTGGAAAAAAGTCGCAGCCATTTGCAGCATTAACGGTAAGTTATGAATCGGTGATGAACCCGGGTTTGCATCGGTGGCAATAGCCATAGGCACCCCGTGTTTGCGCAGTAACTCAACTGGCGGTTTTTGCGTGTCGCGCAGGAAGTAAAATGCGCCGGGCAATAACACCGCCACCGTGCCATTTTCGGCCATGGCCTTAACACCTTCTTCATCCAGTTGCTCAAGATGATCAGCCGATAATGCCTGATAATCCGCGGCCAGCTTGGCACCTTTCTGGTTGGTGATTTGCTCGGCGTGAAGCTTAATTGGCAGTTCTAAGTCTTTTGCCGTTTTAAATACTTTTTCGGTTTGTGCCGGGCTAAATCCAATACTTTCACAAAAAGCATCAACCGCGTCGACCAGGCCTTCATTAGCCAGCGTTGGTAAAATGTTTTGGATAATTTCTTCAATATAGCCGTCGGCGTTATCCTTGAACTCAGGTGGCACTGCGTGTGCCGCCAGCAAAGTGGTTTTAATGTTCACCGGTAACTGTTCGGCTAACTGACGCGCTACGGTTAATTGTTTGCGCTCATTTTCCAGATCCAAGCCGTAACCGGACTTCACTTCTATGGTGGTAACTCCTTGTGACATGAGCGTTTCTGCGCGCTCTAACGCCAGTGTCAGTAACTCTTCTGCGGAGGCCTCGCGGGTGGCTTTAACCGTACTTTTGATACCGCCGCCCTGCTCAGCAATTTCCTGATAGCTGGCGCCATGCAGGCGTTGCGCGAATTCGTTAGCGCGGGATCCGGCCCATACCAGGTGAGTGTGGCAATCAATTAACCCGGGAGTCAGCAGACCACCGTTACCGTCAATGACTTCTGCAGTCGGGGTGGCGGGGGCGTCAAAAGCGGCACCCACAAATTCAATTTTGCCCTTATTAATAATGACTGTAGCGTCCTGGATAAGGCCATAACCCTTATCATCAGTCATTGTCGCTGCGTTGATATTTTCTATGCGTTGCATAACAGTCCTTTAAGGTTGGTTCTGATAAAAGAGTAGCAAAAGCTGCTTGTATATACAATTATTCTGAACTAGACTTTTAGCCTCAAAAACATCGAATCATGTCATTTACATGTTGGGGTCGGGATGAACAAGTTCTCAAAGATAAAACAGCATATTTATCTGAAGATAGAATCCGGTGAGTGGCCTGAAAACCACCCTGTCAGTTCAGAAAATGCCTTGTCGGCGCAGTTTTCTGTCAGTCGAATGACGGCAAGACGCGCGCTACAGGAACTGGCCGATGAGGGGCTGGTCATTCGGACTCAGGGCTCTGGTACCTACGTTGCGCCAATTAAATCGCAAACCTCGTTCATGGCCATTCGCAATATTGCCGATGAAGTGCGTTCACGTGGCCACGATTACCGCGCCAAAGTGCATATGCTGAAAGAACAACCCGCCTCGACTCAGGTAGCTGAAGCGCTGGAGCTGGAAGAAGGGAGCCCGGTATTTCATTCGCTAATCACTCACTATGAAAATGACTTGCCGGTGCAGCTGGAAGAACGTTTTGTTAACCCCAAACTGGTTCCCGATTATCTTAAGCAGGACTACAGCAAGGTAACCCCGCACGAATATTTGTGTGTGGTTAGTCCGCTCACCGAAGCCAGTCATCAAATTGAAGCTATTCTGCCGGTCAATACTCTCTGCCAATACTTAAGTATCGACCGTCACGAACCTTGTCTCAGAATTTTGCGCCGCACCTGGAGCTCAGGTGGCGTGGTGACTTTCGCCACGCTGACCCATCCGGGCTCCCGCTTTAAGTTAGGCGGCCATTTAACCTTTAAGGAGTAAGTCATGTCATTCACCCGTTTGGATAAAAGCCGCAAAATTAGCGCCCCTCATGGAACCGAGCTAACCACCTGCAACTGGCAGGTGGAAGCTGCAAAGCGGATGCTGATGAACAATCTGGATGATGAAGTGGCGGAACACCCACAGGCGCTGGTTGTATACGGTGGCATTGGTCGTGCAGCGCGCAGCTGGGAATGCTATGACAAAATTATTGAAACTTTAGAGCGCCTGAAACCAAACGAATCCCTGTTGATTCAGTCAGGTAAACCAGTGGGTGTGTTTCCTACCCATGAAGATGCGCCGCGAGTATTGATTGCGAACTCTAACCTGGTACCGGAATGGGCTAACTGGGAACACTTTAACGAGCTCGATAAAAAAGGCCTGATGATGTACGGCCAGATGACCGCAGGCTCCTGGATTTACATTGGTTCACAAGGCATTGTGCAGGGCACTTACGAAACCTTTGGTTCGGTTTCGCGTCAACACTTTAACGGTGACGCAAAAGGTAAGTGGGTACTTACTGGTGGCCTTGGTGGCATGGGTGGAGCTCAGCCATTAGCGGCAACCATGGCCGGTTTTTGTATGTTGGCTGTTGAATGTGACGAGTCACGTATCGATTTTCGCCTGCGTACCGGCTATGTGGACCATAAAGCTACTAACTTAGACGATGCGTTAAAACTGATTAATGATGCGATGGCAAAAGGCGAAGCCATTTCAGTGGGCTTACTGGGTAATGCCGCTGACGTTTATTCGGAATTGCAGCAGCAAGGCGTGACGCCGGACGTAGTGACTGACCAGACCTCAGCCCACGACCCTCTGCATGGTTATTTGCCACAGGGTTGGACACTGGAAGAATACAAAGCGAAGCAGGAAAGCGATGCCACTGGTACGGTAAATGCTGCGAAAGAATCTATGGCGGTGCAGGTGCGCGCTATGTTGCACTTCCAGAAAGAAGGCGCGGCAGTACTGGATTACGGTAACAACATTCGCCAGATGGCCAAAGACGTAGGTGTTGATAACGCCTTTGACTTCCCGGGCTTTGTGCCGGCTTATATTCGTCCGCTGTTCTGTGAAGGTATTGGCCCATTCCGTTGGGTTGCGCTTTCGGGTGACCCGGAAGACATCTACAAAACCGACGAGAAAGTGAAAGAGCTGATTCCGGATAACGAGCACTTACACAACTGGCTGGACATGGCTAAAGAACGCATTAGCTTCCAGGGCCTGCCGTCACGTATTTGCTGGATTGGCCTTAAAGACCGGGCCCGCATTGCCCGCGCGTTTAACGACATGGTTAAAAGCGGCGAGCTGAAAGCGCCGGTTGTTATCGGCCGTGACCACTTGGATTCTGGCTCAGTTGCCAGCCCTAACCGTGAAACCGAAGCGATGCAGGACGGATCTGACGCGGTATCGGACTGGCCTCTGCTGAATGCTTTGCTGAATACAGCAGGCGGCGCGACCTGGGTCAGCCTGCACCACGGTGGTGGCGTTGGCATGGGTTACTCACAGCACGCCGGTGTGGTGATTGTAGCCGACGGTACCGAAGAAGCTGACAAGCGGTTAGGCCGGGTGCTGTGGAACGACCCGGGTACGGGCGTTATGCGCCACGCTGATGCCGGATACGATATTGCGAAAAACTGCGCCCGTGAACAAGGGCTTGATTTACCTATGCTGGATACGAAGTAAGGAGGTTGCATGAGTCATTTTGAATTACAGCCAGGACAATTGCAGTTAAGTGAACTGCGCGACTGGTTTTATCAGCATCAGACACTAAAGCTATCTGATGAAGCTAAGGACAACATTGCGACTTCGGCGAAAACCGTTGCAGATGTACTTGAGCAAGGGCGAGTAGTTTACGGTATTAATACCGGTTTTGGGCTGCTGGCGAATACCCGTATTCCACCTGAGCGCTTGACTGATCTCCAGCGTCGTATTGTGTTATCGCACGCTGCGGGAACCGGCGATTTAATGGAAGACTCCGTTGTGCGTCTAATGCTGCTACTGAAAATTAACTCTCTGTCGCGCGGGTTTTCTGGCGTACGGCAAGTGTTGGTTGATGCGCTGATCAAGCTATTGAACGCCGAAGTGTACCCCTGCATTCCGGAAAAAGGGTCTGTGGGCGCATCCGGTGATTTAGCGCCGTTAGCGCACATGGTATTGCCATTAGTGGGTGAAGGTACGGTTCGTCACAACGGAAAGGTGCTAAACGCTGAGGAAGGTCTGAAAATAGCGGGTATTGAGCCGTTTGAGTTGGCACCGAAAGAAGGTCTGGCTTTACTGAACGGCACTCAAGCATCGACTGCGTTAGCTCTAGCCGGACTGTTCCGCATTGAGCGTAATTTCCATGCCGCCATTGTGGTGGGTGCGACTTCTGTGGAAGCCGCTATGGGCTCGCGTGCGCCGTTTGATGAACGTGTTCACGCAGTACGCGGCCAACCGGGGCAGATTAAAGCCGCCGAAATGCTTCGTCACGTGCTGACCGACAGTTCTGAAATTGCTAAAGACCACGAGAATTGCGAAAAAGTGCAGGACCCGTATTCTCTGCGTTGTCAGCCTCAGGTAATGGGTGCGGTGTTAGACCAAATTGAGCATGCCTCGGGTATTTTAGTGCGCGAAGCCAACGGAGTTACTGACAACCCACTGGTGTTCAGCGAAGAGCAGGACATTATTTCCGGTGGTAACTTCCACGCAGAGCCTGTCGCTATGGCAGCCGATATTCTGGCCATTGCTGCCAGCGAAATTGGTGCCTTGTCAGAGCGTCGTAGTGCCCTGCTCATAGACAGCCATTTAAGCAAGTTACCGGCGTTTTTGGTCAATGACGGCGGAGTTAACTCGGGCTTTATGCTGGCACAAGTTACCGCTGCGGCATTGGCGTCAGAGAATAAAACCCTGGCGCATCCGGCGTCTGTGGACAGTCTGCCAACGTCTGCCAACCAGGAAGACCATGTGTCTATGGCAACCTTTGCGGCGCGTCGGTTAACGGATATCGCTAAAAACGTCAGTGACATTATTGCGATTGAGTGGTTAGAAGCCGCACAAGGACTGGATTTCCGTCGCCCGTTGAAAGGTGCTGCTGCGGTTGAAACGGCGTTTAACTGTTTGCGTGAGCAAGTGGCGTACTATGCTGAAGACCGCTTCTTCGCGCCGGATATTAAAGCGGCTAGTGACCTGATTCAAAATGGTGAGCTGGCGGCAGTGGTGAAACTACCGCATATTTTGTCTGAAGTTTAATTCTGCGGGCTAGTCCCGTTTTGCCAGAACCACAAAGCGGCCGGTAAATTCTGCTACCGGCTGCTCTTCATCCAGTATCTGAGCCTTAATCGTTAAACGCGCATTTTTTCCTTGTTTTAACGCGGAAAAGTCACCGGTAACGTCGCTCAAACGCGCTATTGCCCGGGGTTCCTGGGTAACTGGCTTGTGATAGTGAATGTTACCATCGCCTAATACCACGGCTCCTTCCAGTTCCCGCTCTAACAGCTGTAAATGCAGCAATCCCCAGCAGGTTAAGGTACCCAGTGAGTAAATGCTGCCGGCAAACATGGTGCCGTGCACATTAATGTTTCGCGAGAGTACCGCGCGGGTTTCGAATACGCGACCGGTATACTGATGGATTTTAATGCCCATGGCGTCGGAAATAGGTATGTCTTCCTGCCAGGTTTTCTGTAGCTCGGTACACCACTCAGGCCGATAAATAATGCGGTTGTACTCAGTGAAGGACTTGCGTAAATGGTGTTCTGCCATGGGGTTATTTACGGTATCGGCTTCTTCCGCTACGTCGTAACCACACTTTTTATAAAAGCCAATGGTGTTGTCGCGTGAGTTGATCACCACATGCGTTGCGCCTTCTTTGCGCGCAGCAAGCTCAAGAGCGTAGATAATAGCGACCCCATGCCCTTCCCCCCGGTATTCAGGAGCAACCGCCATAAAGCGTATTTGAGCTTCTTCCGGGCTGTTAAAGTGAAGCCGGCCAACCGCAACGGGTTCCTCTGCTTCATTGACTACCATTCGGTGATGACCAACTTGATCGTATTCGTCTTGTTCAGAGCCTAAAGGGCGTTGAAAAGGCTCGCGCAGAACCCGCCAGCGAAGGTAGTAATAACGCTCGAGTTGTTCGTCTGTTTCCGGAGTAATAACGCGATACATAGGTGTTATACCTTCAATTCAAATGTGACCGGGCCGTCATTGACCAACTCAACCTGCATATCTGCTGCAAAGCGCCCGGTTTTTACCGGCAAGCCTTGCGCAGCCATTTGCTCACAAAAAACCTGATACAAATGCTGTGCCTGGTCGGGCGTTGCCGCTGAAGAAAAGCTGGGACGCCGTCCTTTACGAGTATCGGCCGCTAAGGTGAATTGAGAAACCACCAAAACTTCGCCCTGCGCATCGATAACACTATTATTCATTTTGTCTTCAACGTCACTAAACACGCGATAATTGGCTATGCGCTGAGCTAATTTGGCAGCACTGGCTTCGTCGTCTTTGTGTTCAACACCTAATAAGATTAACAGCCCGGGCCCGATAGAACCGACCAGTTCATCGGCAACAGTGACTTTGGCACGGCTAACGCGCTGAATGAGTCCGATCATGAGTACATACCTTTCAAAAACAGAACGGCTATGGTCGGCGAAAATGCAAAGCAGGTCAATCAGACTTCGGCTCAGGCTGCTGTAACTGGTACTCCTCTAAACTGACGGTTAAAACCGCACCAATGAGTACAATTAACCATGACAGATATATCCATACGATAAGAATTGGGATGGTTGCCAGTGCGCCGTAAATGGCCTGATAAGTCGGGAAAAAAGTAATGTACAGTGAAAACAGTTGTTTACTCAGCTCGAACAGAAGCGCGGCAATAACCGCCCCAAAGGCCGCGTAGCGGAATTTAACCTGACGGTTAGGCACTAACTGATACATGAGCACAAAGAATACAAAGGAGGTCACAATGGGTACGAACCACAAGACAAAGCTTTGTATGCCGGAAACATATTCATCAGCAAACTGGCTGAGCGACATCAAGTAAGAGGTTGCAGCCAAGCCCGATCCAATAAGCACCGGACCTAGGGTAAGTAGCATCCAGTAAACAGCAAAAGAAACCAACCAATGTCTGCTGCTGGAATCCCGCCATATGCTGTTCAATGCTTTATCGATGGCTGACATGAGCATAATGGCGACAATAAACAGGAAACCGACGCCAATTGCAGTCATTTTGGAGGCATTAGTCACAAACTCGTTAAGATATTCTTCCAGTTGTTCACCGGAAGTGGGTAAGAGATTCGCAAAAAGTGCCTGCTCAAGATTCTCTTTCAGCTCATCAAACATTGGAAATGCTGAGAAAACCGTAAACATAACGACTAGAAGGGGTACCAGCGACAGCATGCTGACGTAGGTCAGGTGACCGGCGGTGATATTGGTATTGTCGCTATTAAACCTTTGCCCAAAGTACTTTAGAAAGCCTAAGGTGTGGTTGAAATACGATTTCCATTCAATTTGCTTCATGGTGTATTGAGCTAATCCAGTTTTATTCACGTAGGGAAGTAATAACTATCATGATAGAGAGTCGTGCAAATGGCAATGGTGGTATTAGGTGCTGGCGGCGGATTAGGTCGGGCCATCACTCTGGAATTAAGCAAGCAATATCCCGATGAGAGGATATTCGCGTTGTCGCGGCAGCCTGAGGTGCCGGAAACAGACTCGTCAGATGTAACTTATTGCCGAATAGAAGACTACGATGAGAAAGCACTGGGCGCCTGGGTTAGTGAGTTTAAAAATAACGGTGAACAGTTAAGTGGCGTCGTCTCAACCATAGGTATGTTGCATGACGAAGAAACCTTTCCGGAGAAAAAGTTGACCGATATTACGGCAGACAACTTGAATAAGTTATTTTCCGTTAACGCAGTGAAACCCATGCTGGCGCTTAAGGCGTTTTTGCCAA
The DNA here is from genome assembly GCF_002364295.1 of Idiomarina sp. UBA3176. Classification (NCBI taxonomy): domain Bacteria; kingdom Pseudomonadati; phylum Pseudomonadota; class Gammaproteobacteria; order Alteromonadales; family Idiomarinaceae; genus Idiomarina; species Idiomarina sp. UBA3176. Next base: position 22,067 of record NZ_DEXU01000002.1, on the reverse strand, counting down.
TTCTTGACAGAAAGAAGACCCGCTTTTGGGTACAGTTGTCAGCGAAAGTCGGCAGTATTGAGGATAACTATTTAGGCGGCTGGTACGCCTACCGCTCAAGCAAGGCCGGGTTAAATATGCTGTTGAAAACGGCGTCAATAGAGTTAAAGCGTACTCATAAAAACCTGATCGTGGCGGCAATACATCCGGGGACAACGGACACTCGTTTGTCTGAACCTTTTCAGGAGCGAATATCCACCGACAAACTGTATTCGCCTGAACTCTCTGCAGAGCGGATTGTGGCTGTAGTGAAAAACTTAAAACCGGAAAATACCGGAGCGTTATGGCATTGGGATGGTAGTCGTTTACCTTACTGATTTAGTTTGCTTTTTCTAAAGTAATGGCTCTTAATTGGTAAGCTGCATGTTAAGTGCAAGGAGAACACAATGTTGTATATTTTAGCTATTTTACTTCCCCCCGTCGCTATTTTACTGACGGGTAAAATTTTTCAGGCGATATTTAATGCGGTTATCGCTATTGTCGGCGTAGTACTTTTTATTGTCTCGCTTGGTGCGCTGGGAGCTCTTTATATTATCGCTATTCTTCACGCCATTATTGCGGTGCATGGTTATCACCGTGACAAACGCGACGAACGTATTATTAAAGCTGCACGAGGTGACAAATGAGAAAATGGACATTGCCGTTGGTAACGGTCTTCATGCTGTCAGCATGTCAAAGTGCTTACTATGGCACTATGGAAAAATTTGGCGTAGAAAAGCGCGATATTTTAGTCGATAGAGTGGATGATGCACGTGACTCACAAACCGATGCTCAGGAAGAGTTCCGTTCTGCATTAGAGCGTCTGGACGCTATGCTAAACATTGATGGTGGTAATCTGGAAAAGCAATATAACGCGCTGCTTGATGATTACGAAGACAGTAAATCTGCAGCAGAGAGCGTTCGTAGCCGTATCGACGAAGTTGACGAAGTAGCTAATGACTTATTCGACGAATGGAGCGAAGAGCTGGGTGAATACAGTAACGACACTATGCGTCGCGAAAGTGAGCGACAGTTACGCCAGACGGAACGCCGTTATGCCGAGTTGCTGAGGGTGATGGAGCGCGCGGCAGATAAGATGCAGCCGGTGCTGGATAAAATGCAGGATAACGTGCTTTATCTGAAACATAACCTGAATGCTAAGGCCATTGATGCTATTCGCGGTGAGTTTGGTAATCTGCAGAATGATATTTCCGCATTAATTAAAGACATGGAAGCGGCGGTAAGTGAGTCAAACCGCTTTATTGAAGCAATGAAGAGTTCTCAATCCGAATAATCAGGAGATAGTAATCGTATGACCGTTGTATTCATTGGTGGTAGCCGTCGTAAAGACTCGCTTAATGCCAAACTCAAACATCGTTTGGCTGAAGTTGCAGATAAGCATGGCATTCGACATGACATCGTTGATGCCGATGCGCTGGACGCGCCGATCTACCATGGCGACTTAGAGGCCGCAGATGGTGTTCCCGAGTCGATGAAAAAGTTGGCTGAAAAGATTCAGTCAGCCTCAAAAGTGGTTTTAGTCAGCCCTGAATATAATTCGTCGGTCTCTCCACTGATAAAAAATGCGATTGACTGGGTGTCGCGGGTTGAGACGCAGGCCTGGGCCGGTAAAACGGTATTATTGGCTGCTGCTTCACCCGGGGGGTTAGGGGGCATTCGGGGGCTAAGCCACTTGCGGGACATTCTTGGCAATGTGAAGGCATGGACTGCGCCGTTGTTTGCCTGCTGTCCGAATGCCAATGACGAAAGCATTGCGGCAATGGATGAAAGTTTTCTTAAGCAATTTTTAGAGCAAGGAGAGGCCAGCTAGTGATTGACTGGCAAGTTGTTCAGGAACTGGGTCCTTACTCATGGAATGGCATCGGCACTGCCCTGCTCTGTGGTGCCATTGTCGGGCTCGAGCGACAGGTTAGAGGCAAACCGGTTGGTATAAGGACCGCTGCACTTATCATCTTAGGTACCTATCTATTTTTAACTGGTGGCTCCTCGGTTGTCAGTCAGGGCGGCGATCCATCCCGCGTCATTGGACAAATTATTACCGGCATTGGCTTTCTTGGTGCAGGCGTTATGTTGGCTCGGGACGGTGTTGTAGTTGGTGTCACATCGGCGGCGACAATCTGGGCCCTGGCGGCAATTGGCATTGCAGTCGGTCTTGGTATGTACGGGGTTAGTATTGTGTTGTCGATGGTAATTGTTGGTGTATTGCTTGGTGTCGACTTACTGGAAGATACTTTTCAATCTTTGACCCGCGGCGTGCACCGAAAATACAATGGCTGGCGCCGCGGACGTGCAGACAGCAACGAGCCTTAGCGTGCTAACCCGTTAATATAGCTATCGATAGCCTGGTTGCCGTACTCCACTAAAGGAAAGTAATCCGGAGCAAGCAGCCAGTTATAAATAAGGCCGTCCACTAATGAAAACAAGCCAATAACCGCAACCCTGGGGCTAGCTTTTGAGGACAACTGACCTTTTTGGATAGCTGATTCAAACAACTTTTCGACTTCACAAATGCATTCGTTACGACCGCTAACATGCCGTAATTTTATAGGATTTACTTCGTCAATGTACTCGCACTTGTGAAGAAGGATGCTGGCAATAGAACGTACCTGGGGCTCATTTTGAACGCGAGCTAAAAATTCTTTAGAGCGGGCTTTTACTTCTTCTAAGGCATCGAATTCTAAACTCTCGGCTATTTGTTCCCGCATTTCATCGATCGGAAGAGAAATTCTTCCCATTAACGATTCAATGAGATCCATTTTATTTTCAAAATGGTGATAGATAGCACCGCGAGTGACACCCGCTTTTTCAGCCACTTGCATCATCGACGTTTGAGTCACACCATTCTCGCTGAATAAAGCCTCAGCAGCGTCTAATAACTTGGCGCGGGTCTCCATTGCGTCTTCTTTTGTGCGTCGAACCATGTTCGGCTCCTATTTCTTAACATCCGTTCATTATTATAGCGGCTTTTGCCTAATCATGCACCTATGTATGTATATTCTGATACAAGGTTTTTGAAACAAATAGGTAAAAGCGGTTGTGGAATGGACATTCGACCCTAATAATAAGGGTATACATTTAGTTAGAAAACGCTGAGGTGTGTGATGAAAAACGAACTTGATAACAAACTGATGTTGGATGCGTACGAAAAGATCCACACTCATGGCGAAGCTCGTCAGGGACGTCACTACTTGGACGGAATAGAAGCTTATACCGACCATGACGGTTATACCGTTTTTTTGGAAGGGCATGGTGTCACGCTAACCCTGCAGTTTCATAACTCATATAACTTAAAATACGACAATGAAAGACAGTATGACCAGTTTATAAGGGCACTCAAGAATATCAGTAAAGGTTATGAGACGCCGGGAATGGAACGAGGATGAGCAATCAGCATAAAGTCTATACCGTAAAGGAAGAGGTGGCTCATGCATTAACTCATGGCATTGGTGCCGTTTTAAGTATTGTTGCTTTAGTTTTCATGTTGATTTGGGCGGCGGCTTACGGTGATGGTTGGCATGTTGTTGCTGCGAGTATCTACGGTGCTAGTCTTATTCTGCTTTATACCGCTTCAACGCTTTATCATGCGTTTCCCTGGCCAAAAATGAAAGCGGTGTTTCAACAGCTTGATCATGCCGCTATTTACATTTTAATTGCTGGTACTTATACGCCATTTGCTTTAATCAATTTAAGAGATGCCTGGGGCTGGACCTTATTGGGCGTGGCTTGGGGAATTGCTTTGGTGGGTGTCGTGCTTGAGCTGACGCTGAAAAAGCGAATTGCCTGGCTGTCGCTTACTCTCTACCTTGGAATGGGCTGGATGGCGATTATTGCGATTAACCCGATGATTGATAATGTGGATGCAGGTGGCTTGATGTTGCTTGTCGCCGGCGGTTTAGCTTATACGCTGGGTGTTATCTTTTATGTCTGGAAATCTCTGCCTTATCATCATGCCATCTGGCATTTGTTTGTATTGGCGGGCAGCGTCTTCCATTTCTTCTCGATTTTCTACTTTGTATTGCCGCAACCGGAGTTGCTGAGTGCGAACTAGCTGATAAGCTGAATTTTGGTTATAAAAAACGCCCGCTAAAGTAGCGGGCGTCTTTTTATAACAGCTCTGCAAATCTTAACCGTTCTTCGGCTCACGACCTAAACGTTTACGATCGTTTTCTGTCAGTGCGCGTTTACGAATACGAATAGACTCAGGTGTCACTTCGACCAGTTCATCGTCATTGATGAATTCCAGTGCTTGCTCCAACGTTAAACGAATTGGTGTACTTAAGGTCTGTGCTTCGTCAGTACCAGAAGCGCGTACGTTAGTCAGCTGTTTACCTTTCAGGCAGTTTACTGTCAGGTCGTTTGAACGGTTATGAATACCGATGATCTGGCCTTCATAAACTTCATCACCGTGTGATGCAAATAACTTACCGCGCTCCTGCAGGTTAAACAGTGAGTAAGTCAGAGCTTTACCCTGAGCATTTGAAATCAGTACACCGTTACTACGCTGACCGATGGTTCCGCCTTTGTGCGGACCGTAGTGGTCAAACGTATGGTACATAAGGCCAGTACCTGAAGTCAGTGTCATGAATTCTGTCTGGAAGCCAATCAAACCACGGCTTGGTACTTCAAAATCAACGCGAACGCGACCTTTACCGTCTGGTGTCATGTTGGTCATTTCGGCTTTACGCAAGCCTAATTTTTCCATAACCGCACCTTGATGCTGCTCTTCAATATCAACCGTCATGGTTTCATAAGGTTCCATTTTCTTACCATCTTCGTACTTGATGATAACTTCTGGACGAGAAACGGCTAATTCAAAACCTTCACGACGCATGTTTTCAATAAGAACACCTAAGTGAAGCTCACCACGGCCAGATACGCGGAAACGATCCGGGTTGTCAGTTTCTTCAACACGTAAAGCTACGTTATGAACCAACTCTTGTTGCAAACGTTCAAGAATTTGACGAGAAGTAACAAACTTTCCTTCTTTACCTGCGAAAGGTGAGGTGTTTACCTGGAAGGTCATAGTTACTGTTGGCTCGTCAACGGTCAGTGGCTTCATAGCTTCAGCTTTACCAACTGCACACACGGTGTCGGAGATTTTTAGCTCGCCCAGACCGGTAATGGCGCAGATGTCGCCTGCTGCAGCTTTGTCCGCTTCAATGTGGTCAAGACCCAGGTAGCTAAAGACTTTACCAATTTTTCCGTTACGTTCTTTGCCGTCGGCACCAACAATAGTCACTTGCTGGTTCACTTTAACGCTACCGCGGGTAACGCGACCAATACCAATAACGCCTAAGTAGCTCGAGTAATCAAGCTGTGACACCTGCATTTGCAGGTCGCTTTCAGGGTCAGCATCGGGATGGCTTACCTTACTAACGATAGTTTCGAACAATGGCGTCATGTCGCCGTCTTGATCTTCTATGTCTAATGATGCCCAGCCGTTAAGCGCTGATGCGTAAACTACCGGAAAGTCCAGCTGTTCGTCAGTAGCGCCCAGGTTATCAAATAAGTCGAATACCTGATCCATCACCCAGTCAGGGCGTGCACCAGGACGGTCAACTTTGTTAATAACAAGAATAGGGTTCAAACCATGAGAGAAAGCTTTCTGCGTGACAAATCGAGTTTGAGGCATAGGACCGTCAACGGCATCAACCACTAACAATACGGAGTCTGCCATAGAAAGTACGCGTTCAACTTCGCCACCGAAATCGGCGTGTCCCGGAGTATCCAGAATGTTGATGCGGTAATCTTGCCAGTTAACCGCGGTGTTTTTGGCGAGGATAGTAATACCACGTTCTTTTTCAAGATCGTTGGAATCCATAATACGGTCTTCTATTTCGCCACGGCTTTCTAAAGTGCCAGATTGTTGCAACAACTTGTCGACTAGGGTGGTTTTACCATGGTCAACGTGCGCGATAATCGCGATGTTGCGTAATTTTTCTATATCAAATACCTGAATTGTCATTAAGAACTGCCTGTAGTTGTCCGGGAATGAAACCCGTCCAAGGGGTTTTGTGAAAAATAGCGGCGTATTCTACCTTTTTGAGTTGGATTAAGAAAGACCTGATTGTTTTTTGTTCGTTATATTTTTATGACGTTATCTTAGAATGTTACTTTTGCACCAATTTTGTGCGTTATGCGCTATACTGGTGCGTATTAATTTACGCATTATAGTGCTAAATGAACTAACTTTATGAATATAAACAAAAAAGTCAGTTGGCACAGGCTTTGCTATACTCAAGCTGTATTTTTAGACGCTGTCTACGGAGGACAACATGTCAGCTAATAAGATTTTCGATACCATCAAAGAACACGACGTAAAATTCGTCGATTTACGCTTTACCGATACTAAAGGTAAAGAGCAACACGTCACTATTCCGGTGTCGCAAATCGATGAAGACTTCTTTGAAGAAGGTAAAATGTTTGATGGTTCATCTATTTCCGGCTGGAAAGGCATTAACGAATCAGACATGGTACTGATGCCAGACAACGAGTCTGCGGTGATTGATCCCTTTACTGATGAAGTCACATTGAATGTACGTTGTGACATTCTTGAGCCGGAAACTATGCAGGGCTATAGCCGTGACCCTCGTTCAATTGCAAAGCGTGCGGAAGATTTCCTGCGCTCATCAGGCATTGCAGACGACGCTTACTTCGGTCCGGAACCTGAGTTCTTCCTGTTCAACGACGTACGTTTCCACACAGACATGAGTGGTTCGTTCTACAAGATTGACGCGGAAGAAGCGAAGTGGAACTCAGGCCGTGAATATTCAGAAGGTAACCTGGCTCACCGTCCTGGAGTAAAAGGCGGCTACTTCCCGGTACCTCCGGTAGACTCAGCGCACGACATTCGTGGCACCATGAGCTTAGTAATGGAAGACATGGGTATGGTTGTTGAAGCCCATCACCACGAAGTAGCAACAGCAGGTCAGAACGAAGTGGCTACACGCTTCAATACTCTGACTAAGAAAGCTGATGAACTGCAGGTTTATAAGTATGTGGTGCATAACGTCGCGCACTCTTACGGCATGACCGCAACCTTTATGCCGAAGCCACTGGTTGGCGATAACGGCTCTGGCATGCACGTGCATATGTCACTGAACAAAGGCGGCGAAAACTTATTTGCCGGCGACCAGTACGCAGGCTTGAGCGAAACCGCGCTGTTCTATATTGGCGGTATTATTAAGCACGCACGTGCCATTAACGCTTTTGCGAACGCCTCTACTAACTCGTACAAGCGTCTGGTTCCTGGTTTTGAAGCACCGGTGATGCTGGCTTATTCCGCCCGTAACCGTTCGGCTTCTATCCGTATTCCATTGGTTTCCAGCGCGAAAGGTCGCCGTATTGAAGTGCGCTTCCCTGACCCAAGTGCGAACCCGTACCTGGCCTTTACTGCGCTGTTAATGGCTGGCCTTGACGGTATCCGTAACAAGATCCACCCTGGCGATGCCATGGACAAAGATTTATACAATCTGCCTCCTGAAGAAGCGAAAGACATTCCGACCGTTTGTCACTCACTGGAAATGGCTCTGGACGCGCTGGATAAAGACCGCGACTTCCTTAAGCAAGGCGGCGTTATGGACGACGACATGATTGATGCCTACATCGATCTTAAGTACAACGAAGTAGAGACATTGAAGAAGACTACCCACCCGGTAGAATTCGATATGTACTACAGCGTTTAATGGTTACTGGCCGGGTAAGGTGTCTTGCCTTACCCGGTTGCACCAACTTGGTGCGTAATTTATCCTGCCTTCGTGAACGATAGCGCGCTACTTAACCAACTACTCACAGGCATACTCATCCTCGATGATCGCCTGACCATCCGTTACGTCAATTCGTCTGCTGAATCCTTACTCGATCACAGTGCAAAACGCCTGTTGGGCGAACCTTTCACTGCGGCTTTTTATCAGTGTTCGCTGGCGTCAGAAACGCTGATGGAGTGCCTGAATAGCGAGCAAACGGTGCTGAATGCGGAAGCTCAGTTCGCGCTGCATTCCGGGCACAATATTCGGGTGGAAACCAGTATTCAAACAGTAGAGCAACCTTTTGGACGTGCTTTGCTACTGGAATTAAAACAAGTAGACCAGTTGCGGCGAATAAATCAGGAAGATCAACAGCGTAATCAGCTATTCGCTACCCAGCACTTATTGCGCGGTATGGCGCATGAAATAAAGAACCCTCTGGGAGGTTTACGCGGCGCTGCGCAGTTACTGGCACGGCAACTTCCGGACGAGAGCCTGACAGAGTATACGGACTTGATCATCACCCAGTCGGACCGGTTAAGGTATTTGGTCGACAGGTTATTAGGGCCGGTAAAAAGGGGCGAGTCGAAGGAAACCAATATTCATGAAGTGTTGGAAAGAGTTGCCAGAACTTTGGTGTACGAATATGGAGACTCGCTGAATTTAGTTCGGGATTACGACCCGTCGCTGCCGGATATTCAGGTGGTTGCGGAAGCTTGTGAACAGGTGTTTTTGAATATTGCCCAAAATGCAGCACAAGCTATGTCAGGCGAAGGCACTATTACAATTAAAACGCGGGTAGAACACCAATTGACTCTGTTTGGACAGCGCTATCGACAATGTGCGGTGGTTACTTTGACCGATAATGGGCCCGGTATTCCGGCCGAGTTGCGCGAAACCCTGTTTTATCCGTTGATAAGCGGCCGTGCTGAAGGAACCGGACTCGGCTTGTCGCTGGCACAAAATTTAGTGCATCAGCATAAAGGGAAAATTGATTTTGATTCCAGTCCCGGAAAAACCCGATTTTCAGTGTATTTGCCTTATCTTTCAGCAGAAAATGGTAATGAGGTGACGGATGACCACTAATGCTCAGTTATGGATAATTGATGATGACGACTCTATTCGCTGGGTACTGGAAAAAGCCTTTGCTGATAGCCGTTATCACGTGCGCAGTTTTGCCAATGGCGAAGACTTTTTCATGGCTCTAAAGAGCGATAAACCAACCGTTGTGCTCACCGATATCCGTATGCCGGGAGAAAACGGCCTGGCTGTACTGGAGCGGCTGCATCAGACCGAGGCGCATTTGCCTGTTGTGGTTATGACCGCGCATTCCGATCTCGAGACAACGGTAAAAGCGTTTCAGGGCGGCGCATTTGAGTATCTGGCAAAGCCCTTTGACATTGATGAAGCTATTACCGCCGTTGACCGTGCTCTGCAGCATGCCAGACAAAGTGAAAATGCGCCCGCGCAAATAGACGCAAATTCAGTTCCCGAGCTTATTGGTGAAGCCACGCCTATGCAGGATGTGTTTCGTGCTATCGGTCGCTTGTCGGGCTCAAGCGTTAGTGTGCTGCTTACCGGAGAAACCGGTACTGGCAAAGAAGTTGTCGCGCGAGCTCTGCATAAACACAGCCCACGGGCGGATAAACCTTTTATTGCGCTTAACATGGCAGCAATACCCGCCGATTTAATTGAGTCGGAGCTGTTCGGGCACGAACGCGGGGCCTTTACCGGAGCCGACCGTAAACGCGTCGGGCGTTTTCAGCAAGCTGACGGTGGTACTTTGTTTCTGGATGAAATTGGCGATATGCCTTTACCAGTTCAGACACGGCTGTTGAGAGTTCTGGCCGAAGGACAGTTTTACCCGGTGGGAGCGTTGCAACCGGTAAAAGTGGATGTGCGCGTTATTGCCGCCACCCACCGGGAACTAGAACACTTGGTTAACCAGGGCACATTCAGGGATGACCTTTATCATCGTCTTAACGTTATCCGTTTGCGGCTGCCGCCTCTGCGTGAGCGGGCGGAAGATATCGATACTCTGGCAAGACACTTTCTTAAAAAGTCGGCCGAAGAGTTGAATGTCACACCAAAAACATTGTTAAATGAAACGCTTAGCACATTAAAGAGTTACAATTGGCCAGGTAACGTCCGACAACTGGAAAATACCTGTCGCTGGCTAACCGTTATGGCGCCCGGGCAGCAAATAAGTCCCCGGGACTTGCCTGAAGACATTCTGGTGACTTCAGAGCCAGGTTCGACAGAGCCAGGCGGTGAGCTTACCTGGTTACACTTTTTGCAAACTGAGCTGGAACAGCAGCCGTTAAACTCGCAGGATGTTCTGCAAAGTTATCAGCAGCAGCTGGAGCAGGTTGCGTTACAGACTGCTTTAAAACGTTTTTCCGGACATAAACAAAAAGCAGCCGCATGGCTGGGCTGGGGAAGGAATACCTTAACCCGAAAGTTGAAAACTCTGCTAAAGTAAAAGTTATGTAAAGAGGGTCGTATCCATCCCCGGCATTTTGGATCATGGATTTATTTCTGGAGAGAACAACAAGTTATGAGACATTCCGTACTACTCATTGACGATGATACTGAAATGTCTGTCATGCTGACAGAATTGTTTAAACGTGAATCTGTGGATTTAAGTGTCGCCGAAGATGGTGTCACTGGTCTTGATAAAGCACTTAACGGTGACTACGAACTTATTTTGCTGGACGTTATGCTACCCGGCATTGATGGTATGCAGCTTTTGCAGCGGTTACGCCAACAACATCGTGATACCGCGGTGCTGATGCTGACGGCTCGTGGTGACGATGATGACAGAGTCATGGGGCTGGAGCTTGGCGCAGATGATTATCTGCCAAAGCCTTTTAATCCACGTGAGCTGATTGCCCGTGTAAGAGCTTTGCTGCGTCGCACGCCAAACACAACCATGCAGAATGAAAGCCTGAACGTTTGTGGCATAGTGCTGGATCCGGCTACTACGGAAGTAAAATGCGATGATGCTGAACTGATTCTGACACCAACTGAGTTTGATATTTTGCGTTGTCTGATGCAGCAAGCCGGTCAAATGGTCAGTAAAGATCAGCTTTCTGTTGCGGCACTGGGACGAAAAATGGAGCCTTTTGACCGCAGTCTTGACGTGCATATTAGTAACATCCGGAAGAAATTCCCGGCAAAACCTGATCGTATTCAAACTATACGAGGTCGCGGCTACCGACTGATTGCAAGCTTATGAAGAACCGGCGTACGCGGTGGTACCGATCGCTTGCTCTGAGATTACTTTTCATTTTTTGGGCGCTGCTTTCGGTCACAGCGGCCAGTGGTTATTTGTTGGCGGTTTGGAACAAACCTAAAGCTGAACTTAAACCACTGGAGCCGGAGATTTATCAGACGTTACAGCCTTTATTGAGCGATGCGTTAACCTTTCACTCTCTACAACCCGGCCGGCTTATTGCTGGCGACTACCGCGTTGCCGCACAGTTGTCGGTGCAGGGCAGCGAAAAGCTATTAATGGACGAGATGCTGCGCGTAAGTCACGGTTCCACGCTATTGCGTATGCTGGGTCAAGAGTCTCCGCAGCAGATTCCTCTGGACGAGCGTTTGTTAATGGGTCCGTTCGAGCTCGACGGCAATAAAATTCTGGTGACTAAGCCCTTAGGCATTGAAGAGCAGGTTGACCGTGAGCGGTTGGAAGCAGAATCGACCCGCGCGCGCATACTGACCTTAATGGTTGGTAGCGGTTTACTCGCAGTATTACTGGGTATTTGGCTTATTCGACCTATACGACGAATGATTCTGGCAATGCGCGAAGTGGCTGATGGTAGTGCAACGCCTGAACTTAAACGTTTACCTAAACGTGGTGATGAAATTGGTGAACTGGCACGGGCTTTATCGCAAGGGGCGGTCGACTTAGCAACTTCGCGTGACGCGCAACGGCGATTACTCAGCGATGTATCGCACGAATTACGTTCACCTATGGCGCGTATGCAGGTGGCTCTGGATTTAGCCGATTGCAATGAGGACGACCCTAATTGGCAACAATTGCGCCGCGATACGGAACGTCTCAGTGTGATTATTGAGCGAATTCTTTCGCTGTCGAGACTGGAGAATGGGCTGGTTGATCTGAACCATGAAAGCCTGGATAGCGGTGAACTGGTGCAGCAGCTTATTAATGATATGTGTTATCAGCATCCAGAAGTACGCGAGCGCTTGCTGCGGCATGGTAGCAACTGGCCGGTTATTGATACTGACCCTGAATTGCTGCGGCTGGTTCTGGAAAATATTGTCCGTAATGCACTGCACTACACCGAAGATAACGTAGAGCTTTCCTGTGACGATTACGGCAAAGGCTGTCATATTCGCATTCGGGATCACGGCCCGGGGGTTGATGAGAGCACCATAAGTAAACTGTTTGTGCCTTTTTATCGCGGCGATCCGGCGCGACACCATAAAGCCGGCGTTGGTCTTGGTTTAGCCTTGAGTCATCGCGCGGCGGCTGTTCTGGGTGGTGAATTAAAAGCTCATAATCACTCTGAAGGGGGACTTGAAGTCGTGTTAGACTTACCCAAAAGTCAGCCCGAACAGAAAGAATGAAGCAACCGCCTACTACACAACAACGCCCTGCAGACGACACGCCCGAATGGCTGGAGTTTTTTAAGGCTCAAGTCGAAGTCTTTTGGGAACAACAAGTTACCTCTGAGTATTTTGCTGCGTTTGATGGTCTCAAATTACATTTTGCCTATTACCGACATAGTGACTCCGCACCCTTAGTGGTTATTGCTCCGGGGCGAATAGAGTCGGCACTGAAGTATCAGGAACTGTTTTGGGAGCTGGCACAGCAGGGCTTTTCTGTTGCGGCACTGGATCACCGTGGGCAGGGATTGTCGGGGCGCCTGACGGCGAACCCTCATCAGGGACATGTCGAAAACTTTAATGACTTTGTACGTGACTTTTCGGACTTTACCAACCTGTTAGTGGCACGATTTGGCGATGTACCCAAAACACTGTTTTCTCACTCGATGGGCGGAACAATAGCGACCATTTACTGTGCCACTTACCAGCATCCTTATAAAAAACTCATACTCTCTGCTCCTATGTTTTCTATAGAAACAGGAATAGTGCCTTATTGGTTCGCGCGTTGGATAGTTTTTGCGGGAGCCTGGTTAAACCGCTGGCTGGCAAAACCGTGGTATTTTCTCGGTATGGGAAATTATAAGCCGGTGCCTTTTGAAGAGAACGTTCTGACACATAGCCGACAGCGATATAAGGCGTTTCGGGATGCTTATGATAATGTTTCGGATGTTCAGCTAGGCGGGCCCACATTTAATTGGCTGTATGAGGCCATCAGTGCCGCTATCAACGCGCAGAAACTGGCAAATGACATTACCATTTCGGTCATTCTGTTTCAGGCAGGGAATGATAAAGTGGTTTCCGCGTCAGGACAAAAGAAAGTAGCTGCTGCGGTTACCCGGGACCACTTTAGGTTTGAGACCATTAAAGGTGCATCGCACGAGCTTATGATGGAAACTGACAAGTTTCGTCAACCTGTGCTGGACGCTCTTATTGAAGAAACCCGGAAACTTGCTAACGCTTAAGTGAACCTTCTACCACGGCGACAATTTCAGGATCCATGTGGACAATAATATCGGCGCCCGGGAAAGCTTTCATCAGCTGTGCTTCAACATCATCGGCAATGGCGTGAGCCCGTAATAAAGACAATTCGTTGGCCAGCTCAATGTGTAACTGAATAAAGCGCACCGGGCCTGCCTCCCGTGTGCGTAGACCGTGAAAGCCTTTAACGCCGTTTACCGCCATTGTGATATTAGCAATCTGCTCTTGCAGCTCTTCTGACAACTCACGATCCATCAGTGCCTGAAATGCATCCCAGCCAATACGAACTGCGCCAATAATGAGGTAAACGGCAATGCCCATGGCAAAAATACTGTCAGCCCAGAGCCAGCCATAGCTACTTAAAATTAACGCCACAATAACGGCTAAGTTCAGCAGTATGTCCGACTGATAGTGAAGATTATCGGCCTGCACGGCCTGAGAGTTGGTATGACGAATAGCCATACGCTGTATAACAATTAAAACAAAGGTAATGACAATAGCAATGGCAGAAACCGCGATACCGTAACCCACTTTAGGCACACTGCCGCCCTGCATAAACTGTTGAACGCTGTGAAAAATAAGCAGCATGCTGGAACCGGAAATAAAGGCGCTTTGCGCTAACGCCGCCAGGGATTCGGCTTTACCGTGACCGAATCGATGCTCTTCATCTGCTGGTTGCAAAGCGTAGCGAATCGCAAAAAAGCTGAATATGGAAGCGCCGCTGTCTAAAATTGAATCGGTGAGAGATGCCAGCATACTGGCGGATTCTGTCTGGAACCAGGCAAAAAGCTTAATGGTAATTAGGATTATGGCAACGATAACCGACGCTGTACTAGCCAGTCGTACCCAAAAAGCATAATTCTGTTGGTAGTTTTTCTGATTTGCCACAGTACCGGTACACATTTATAAAAGATATTCTGCTATTCTACCGCTTTTACCCAAGTGATGAAAACGACCATGTTGCACCTTGTACTGTTTGAGCCTGAAATTCCCCCTAATACCGGCAACGTTATTCGTTTGGCGGCGAACACGGGCATGTCCTTGCATTTAATTGAGCCCTTAGGGTTTGAGCTGGATGAAAAAAAAGTACGTCGGGCGGGTCTTGATTATCACGATTTAGCTTCTGTAAATATCCATAAAGACTGGCAGAGCTTTCTGAATAGTACCTCGTTTAACCGCATTTTTGCGTGCACAACCAAAGGTAAGACAAATTACTCTGCAGTGGCTTATGAGGCCGGCGATGTTTTGTTGTTTGGCCCTGAAACTCGCGGGCTGCCAATGGAGGTCCTGGAAACTTTTCCACAAGAGAACTGGTTGCGGTTGCCAATGGCGGACACCAGCCGAAGCCTGAATTTATCCAATTCAGTGGCTATTTTTGCTTATGAAGCCTGGCGCCAGAACGATTTTACAGGCGCTCGTTAATTTGCTGTTTAGCCCTTTTTTCAATTGTCTGTTCGAACAGCGTGTTATCAAATAGTTGACGAAGTGCACGGCCTCTGTTGTTGTCGAGAAAGGCCATGAATAAAGGTTGTGGTCCCGACAGCTTCTGTTTCTTGTAGGGCTTTTCGGTCCAGTCAGGCAGGTTGTCCTTGTAGTCTATTACCGCACTGACCCTTTCCATATCCAGCAGTGCAAAGCAGTCCAGTGAATTCGAGGCCCGGTAAAAGGGTCGGTCGGTATCCACTAAGGTTTGCATGAAGCGAGGGCCGGATACACAAATAGGACCATCATTCGGTTGTTCAAGGGTGAAAAGAAAAATGCTGTCGTCGTAGCCAATATGATATTTAGACAGAATGATATTTTTTATTTTCTGATCAGGACGAACACCGATTAACGCATCTGCACGGCCTTCCTGTAGTAATTGAATACTTCGCTGCCAACTGCTGACAACCGTATTGAGCCGGGAGGTAAAAGTCGGAAATACGGATTTAGCCAAATTCCATAATTTGCCCGTGCCGTCGGCATTCAGTAAGCCCTGGTGTATGGCTCCTACAACCGTCAGTTGCTCAGGACGCTTTATGGGCTGTATTGGTGTTTCCAGGGTGACACCATACTGCTCGCGCAGTGCCTTCATCCGGCCGTTGTCGCGCATAGTTTGCAGGTGATAAGTCAGTTGAGGTATCAGTCTCGCATGCTCTTCATTCAGATAATGAAAACCAACCTCTGTCGATAACTTATGAGTAATTAAATGAGGGTTATCTTTCAGATCTGAATTTTCAAATTGAAAATCCCCCATAAATGCCATTTGAATGCGCCCCGAATCGAGTAATTTTACCACTTGCTCAATATCAATAGGGGTGACAATAGACGGTTCGTAAGGCAGGTTTTCGACCAATTTGGTAATTGAGTCCATACCGTTAACATAGGCCAGACTTTTCATTTCTGACAATGGGCAGTAACCACAGTTACGACGATCGGCTACCGCGATAATATCGAAAGTGAATAGTGGAAAAGGCACCCGGCGCAGGTGCCGGCGCTTGTCTTCAAGTAGCGCTGTTCTTCCCAGCTCCCCGGCGATGGTACCTTCAGCAGCCAACTGCTCACCTCGTAAGCGGGGAAGTTCGATGTACTCGAGTTCAATACCGAGTTTTTCGTATGCCTCTTCAAGCACCGCTGTTACATATTGCGTAAAGGGACCTTCCTCGGGAGCACGGAAAGTCAGTTTCTGCTCTGAGAAGGCAAAACTGGTCATCGGGAGCAGGCCCGCGAGCAGTAACAGAACGCAAAAACGTAACGGTGACTTCATAACAACACGTGTGATCTTATTTCATAAAAGAGAGATTAGTATAGCAGTGTTCGGATGCTCGTCACGAGCCCTGAAAATTATTTATTTTCATAGGTTTACGCTTATTAACAGTGAGTTTACTATGCCGTATCACATAAGTTAATTCTGCGAGAATGTTAGGTCTGTCTATAATAAATGCGTTAATCTATTGTCCTATATTTGACAGTTGGGTTGTTAACGCTCTAGCGTTGCAGCCTGTTGATTTTGTTAGTTGAAATATTCTAGCGGTGAAAGCCGTCGGTAACTAGGGGTTTTATTTATGGTTAAGTCGTTGTTTTCCTTGCTCTCTTTGGCGGCATTGTCATCAGCTTTTGCGGCGCCGTCAAATGCTGCCGATGACGATACATACCGACATTTATTGTTGGCTGGTGGCGGTCTGACGGCCTGTTCCAGTTTCGCGTCGGATAACTGTGATGACGTTGACTGGATTGATAAGGAAACGATGCGCACCGACAGGTATTTAAACCTGTCGAAAAAATTTCGTTCGAGAGCAACGGCAGAGTCGGTTTGGCCTAGTTACCGTGAAGAAACTCGCAAAAAAGTTGCTGATGCGCTGGAATTAATTCACGAGCGTTTAAAAGAAGACATTGTTCCTGAGCGCGTTTTTCTGCGTGAGTTTACCCGGCGGGCGACACAACAGCTTTATAACTCGTTGTCAGATGCTGAGTGGAACCGGATTATTGACTTAATTGAGCTACCGGTTCCGGATTCCGCACGTGAAGTGGTTAATCTGGATGAAAACCTCAAAGGTGAGTCAAAAGCAATTTTTCAGCGCTTTGTTGAAATGGCGCAGTCAGTTGCCGGAGATGAACGGAAGCCAAAGGTGTATTTCCTGACCTCTGCATCACGTAATCCGTACGATAAGATAGATTTTTACAATAGTGTATTTGAACAGCTGGGAGCAGAAGTGCATTGGCTGCCACTGGATTCTGCTGTAGTAAAAGCTCAGCGGGAAGGTCGTTGCGATGAACTGGCAAAAATTCAGCAAAAGCAATTAGGTGCTTATGAACGTGACCGGGTGCATAAAGACTGGTATCAGGAGCAAGTCGCTTTTTGCAAAGATTCTGATGCGGCCGCAGAGATGCTGGCCGATGCCGATGGACTGTTTTTTAATGATGGTGATCAGAACCTGACTCGTTCAACCTTTATTAAGGCGAATAATGAACCCGGCGATGTGCTGAAGACGATTATTGCAGCTGTGCAACAAAAGGAAGTGGTTATTGGCGGAACGGGTGCCGGCACTGCGGTTATGACTTCTAAGCCTATGATTTCTAATGGCACAACCGCTGAGGCCATAAAAGAGGGAGCGATTGCTTCCGATCCTCCTCCATTTGGTTGCAATTTAGACACCACCTGTCCGCCGAATGTTGGACCTGATAGCCTGACTTACCATCCGCTGGGCGGCTTAAGTTTGTTTCACTATGCCACATTGGATACTGAGTTTTCTGAGCGCGGGCGGCAGGGGCGCTTAATGCGTCTGGCAGCTGCGAGTTCCACACCATTATCTATTGGTATTGACGAAAATACCGCAATGGAAGTGAATTTAGAGAGTGGTGCTTTCAACATTATTGGTGAGCGTGGTGCGTTTATGGTGGAAGATGCACAAGGAACCGATAATGCCGTAGCTGCTACGTTTCATTATCTGGTCGCCGGAGCATCGGGGGTTATCTCTCCGTATGGATTACAAACCGCCGAGTTTGCGGAGGGTGATGATGTGGTTCAGGAAGAGCCAACAACAAACTTTCTCAGTGATCGTGGCTTAATTGATTCTATGCGCATTTTGTGTGGCGAGCGTAAGCAGGTTAGCTTGCTGAATAAAGACTTCCGTTTAATTGCACAGCGCGGGGAATCCAGTCGCGTGCAGTCTTCAGGTGGCGAATGCCAGATTGTAAACGGCAGCATTGGTATTGCCTGGCAGCCACAGGAAAAGCTGTAACGGCTGGGAAACTGGGGAAACGAGTGCTGAGGTGCGTAGCCTGACATTCATGTCAGGTGAGATATTGGACCTGACGTAAACGTCAGGCTACGCACATTCGGATCAGGCGACGCCGAATTCGGCGCGATACGCTTCAACTTTGGGTAAATATTCCTTAAAGGTGTCGTCATCTTTCAAAAAGGTGATGACATCATTCAGGCTCACAATACTAACTACCTGAGCGCCAAAATCACGCTCAACTTCTTGAATGGCTGATAACTCGCCTTTGCCTTTTTCCTGACGGTCTAGAGCAATCAGAACACCGGACAATTCGGCGCCGTTCGTTTCGACAATCTCCATGGCTTCGCGAATTGCTGTGCCGGCGGTGATCACGTCATCCACCAGCATCACTTTGCCTTCCAGCGCTGAGCCCACCAGGTTACCGCCTTCGCCGTGGTCTTTCTTTTCTTTACGGTTAAAGCAATATGGGGTGTCCTGCTGATGGTGGTCGTATAAAGCAACGGCTGTGGCGGTGGCAATTGGAATGCCTTTGTAGGCCGGGCCAAAAAGCACATCAAAATCGATACCGGAGTCGACCAGCGCGGCGGCATAAAAGCGGCCTAAGCGAGCCAGGTCAGACCCTTTATTAAACAGCCCGGCATTAAAAAAGTAGGGGCTGGTGCGGCCGGACTTTAAGGTAAACTCACCAAACTTTAATACGCCACGCTCTATGGCAAACTCAATAAACTCTTTTTGATACGCTTTCATTGCTGAAGGGTTCCTCACCTACTGTTACACCAAATTTATGCTAAAGCTTGTTTCTGAATATCAATTAACTCGCGAATGCTGTGACGAGCCATTTCGACCAGCCTGTTCATTTCGTCAAAACTGAAGGCTTCGCCCTCGGCTGTGCCCTGAATTTCGATAAACTTACCGGCTTCTGTCATCACTATGTTCATGTCGGTATCGGCTTTTGAGTCTTCAATGTATTCAAGATCGCTGACCGGTTCGCCATCTAAAATACCGACTGAAATTGCCGCGACCATTTCTTTTAACGGGTTCACTTTAACCATACCTTGCGCCCGCATCCAGTTCAGCGCGTCAACTAAGGCGACACAAGCGCCAGTGATAGACGCGGTACGTGTGCCACCGTCGGCCTGAATCACGTCACAGTCGATAGTAATGGTGTGTTCGCCTAATGCGCTCATGTCGATGCAGGTACG
This sequence comes from Idiomarina sp. UBA3176, assembly GCF_002364295.1. Lineage (NCBI taxonomy): Bacteria > Pseudomonadati > Pseudomonadota > Gammaproteobacteria > Alteromonadales > Idiomarinaceae > Idiomarina > Idiomarina sp. UBA3176. Next base: position 2,747 of record NZ_DEXU01000002.1, on the reverse strand, counting down.
CAGCGAGCGACCAATTAGGCGCTGAATTTCTAAGGTGCGACCACCTTGCTTACCGCGGGAAGCTTCGCGGGCGGAACGGGTATGAGTTGCGCGTGGTAACATGCTGTATTCAGCGGTAACCCAGCCCTGGCCTTTACCTTTTAAAAAGCGCGGAACGCCGCGCTCTACCGATGCATTACAAAGCACCTTGGTTTCGCCAAACTCGATTAAAACCGAGCCTTCTGCGTGTTTGGTAAAGTTACGGGTAATGGTTACCGGTCGAATTTGTTGTGCCGTACGGCCACTTGGACGCATGTCATCTCCTTACTGAGTGAATGTCGCAATGTATAAATTGAGCGCAATTGTAGCAGAATTGCACGATTAATGGATCGCGATTCGCGCAGCAACGTATTACACTAGACCGATTAGAAAAATATGGACGGGAGGCAGTATGTCGCGTTCAGATGATGAAGAATTTGAGCTGTTTCGTCAGGAAATGACTGACGTAACGCCCTTGGCGGGGGAAGAAGTTGCTGATATTAAGCAGGCTTTTGAACCGACGCTGGCGCAAAAAGAGCGGCGCCGGGCGGCGGAAGCAGAGGAAGAAGAAAATGCTAACTTCTTGTCGACTGAATATGTCGATTTAGTGGAGCCGGGTGAAGCTATCGAGTTTCACCGCGACGGGGTGCAAGCCGGTGTGTTTAAACGCCTGAAACAAGGCCGCTACACCATGGAGGCCAGCCTGAACTTGCATCACCACACGTTGCGTGAAGCACGCACGGCGGTATTTAACTTTGTGCAGGATTGTCATCAGGCGGGTATTCGCACTGCGCTAATTATTCATGGGCAAGGTAAACACTCGAAGCCACATCCGGCGTTGATAAAGAGCTATGTGAATAAGTGGCTGCGCGAAATGGCGCCGGTACTAGCATTCCATAGCGCGCAACGACCGCACGGCGGCCGCGGCGCAGCCTATGTAATGCTCAAGAAAAATGCTGAGCAAAAGCAAAAGAATCGCGAAAAACACGCGAAAAAATAAGGAATTGCAATGATTCAAAGCATGACAGGATACGCACGTTACGAGCATAAAGCTGATTGGGGCTCTGCCACGTGGGAAATTCGTTCCGTTAACCAGCGCTATTTAGAAACCTATTTTCGCCTGCCGGAAGCGTTCCGTTCGCTGGAAAACACCTTACGTGAACAGTTTCGTAAGAAACTGCAACGCGGCAAGGTTGAATGCAAACTCTATATACACATGGACGAAGCACGCCAGACAGAATTAAACATCAATGAACCGCTGGCTAAAAGTGTTATCGCTGGCGCTAAATGGGTCAGTCAGCAATCAGCCGCTGGTCAGCTGAATCCAATTGATGTGCTCAAGTGGCCGGGGGTAGTGAGTAATGATGAACAAGACATGGATGAAGTGCAAAAGGAAGTGTTAGCTGCGCTCGATAAAGCCACTGCTGATTTCATCGACAACCGCAAAAGTGAAGGCAGTGCCATCGATCGCATGCTGCAGGAGCGCTTAGACGGTGTGACCACGCAGGTGGCCTTTGTGCGTGAACGTATGCCCGAAGTTATGGCCTGGCAACGTGAGCGCTTACTAACTCGTTTTGAAGAAGCTAAAGTGGAGCTGGACCAGCAACGCGTTGAACAGGAAATGGTCATGCTGGCGCAGAAAACCGACGTAGCCGAAGAGCTCGATCGCTTAGACGCGCACGTGGAAGAAGCCCGCAAAATTCTGAAAAAAGGCGGCCCTTGTGGACGTCGTCTGGACTTCATGATGCAAGAGTTTAACCGTGAAGCAAACACCCTGGCCTCAAAGTCGATTAATGCCGATATCACCGCCGCTGCGGTAGAGCTTAAGGTGTTGATTGAGCAAATGAGAGAACAGATCCAGAATATTGAGTGAGTATTAATCCAGATTAATATTTATTTAAAATCTTTAATATTCAAATGCTTGCGCTTACACCTATAACCTAGTTAAATCTAATTTAATCTTTTTAAGTTAAATTTATAGTATGACATAAGGTTTGACATAAAGGCTCTGCTTAACATATTGTTGGCTTTTATGTCATACTTTGCGGGTGCTGTTTGAACAAGAATCATAACGACATAACAGAAGAACACAAAAACTACATCAGCTTTATAGATGGGTTTAAGAAGAAAAAAAAAGACTTTAATAATGCTGAAATCAACAGCCTACTCGGCACAGCTCACCCAAGCCTTACACGCATCGAAAAAAATTTATATTTTCGGATAACTCCAGCTGGTACAGGCTCATGGGTTTATCAATATAAAATTCACAATAAACCTAAGCGCATGACATTGGGAACATATGGGAAAAGACCTGATGGTATGCCGCTGGTTGATGCTCGTGACGCTTTGGCTGAAGCTAGAGCACTAGTCAATAAGGGGACTGATCCCTTAGCGGAGAAGAAAAGAGCTTCAAAAAACGATTACAATACTGTTGATGATCTTGCTAAAGATTGGCTCGAAGAAGTAACAGGTCGTTTGGAACATCCAAAGATTCCAATTAGGGTATACAGTCAAGAGATCAAACCAATTATCGGTGGGATATCATTAAATGATGTCACAGGATTAGATATACGAAGTGTTTTGAAGTCTGTTAAAGATAGAAAGAAAACTCCGAGGCCGACCGTTGTCAATGACACGTTAACTTATATGAAGCAACTATTTGATCATGGGGTGACCGGCGTTTTTCAACCTAGTTGTCCAAAAAACCTGTTTTAAGCAACCGCCGTATT